>JAJFBJ010000153.1 GCA_020697375.1 Nitrospira sp.
CATTGCGTTGGCCTTGCCTCGCGGAGGAGTGGTCGTTGGCTACGACGTCAGCCTGGCCTTAGGCATTCCGTTGGACGTGTTGATCACCCGTAAGCTGGGGAGCCCGGGTAATCCAGAACTGGCCATGGGCGCGCTGGCCGAGACAGGGTATCTTCACGTGAATGAGGATGTCATCCGGGAATATCACATAGCGAAGAATCAGTTGGAGGAGGAAAGACAGAGCCAGCAGCATGAAATCGACAGAAGGATCCGGCGGTATCGAGAGGGCCGGGCATTGCCCTGCTTGAAAGGGCAGACCGTCATCTTGGTCGACGACGGCATTGCCACCGGCGCCACCTTTTTTGCTTCTCTCGGGGCCCTGCTCAAGGCAGAGACGGGAAGAATCGTGGCCGCAGTGCCGGTGGCCCCGCCGCGCGTTGTAGACCAATTAAGGGCCCTCGTTGATGAGGTCGTGATCCTCCACACCACCGACTGGTTTTTCGGCATCGGCCAGTTCTATGAACATTTTCCGCAGATCGACGATGACGAGGTGATCGCATGCCTGGAGCAAGTTAGGGCAGTCCTGGCGGGGGGCGAGAAAAGAGTCAAATAAACTCGGCAAAAACAGAAATTCTACTATGACTTTTCAATTGACTCGTGATCACATAGACAAATCCGGTGCGCAGTCAGAGGTGCAGCATGGTTGACGCGACCAAGCAGGGAACGAAGAGCACTACTTTAAGCGTGATTAAAGCGGATATCGGAGGATTGGTCGGACATTCGGCGAGCCATCCGGCATTGATCGACCGAGCGAGTGAATGTCTTCTGGCCTCCAAAACCAGCGGTCTACTCCTGGACTATCATGTCGCGGCTTGCGGAGATGATTTGCAGCTGATCATGACGCACCGGTACGGTATCGATCATCAAGATATTCACCGACTCGCATGGGACACGTTCGAGGCGGGAACGCAGGTGGCGAAAGATCTCCATCTCTACGGAGCGGGCCAAGACCTCTTAGCGGATGCATTCAGCGGCAACGTACGAGGCCAAGGGCATGCTGATGTTCATCGGTGCGCCCGGGAGATATACGATCACGCATGTCTTCTCCCGTTCGGATGGAACGATTGCGGCGGTCTCGTCTACAGAACGGCTCTCACAGATCGCCGGAAAGTACGTGGGGAAAGACGATCCAGTCATGGTCGTAAGAGCCCAACAGAATTTCCCTGCCGTGGGGGAAGTGCTAGAGCCGTTTCGTTATCCGTGGATCATCGAAGGCTGGATGCGTGGCTCCCATTACGGACCCTTGATGCCGGTATCTGTAAAGCAGGCCACACCGACCCGCTTTGATGGGCCTCCTCGAGTCGCCTGTTTGGGCTTCCAATTGGCTGACGGCCGCCTGATTGGGCCGCGGGACATGTTCGATGATCCCTCCTACGACGAAGCTCGGCGAGATGCGAATCGGATAGCTGACGTTCTCCGCCTGCATGGTCCCTTCGAGCCGCATCGATTGCCTCTCCCTGACATGGAGTACACGACTATGCCGGAGCTGATGGGAAAATTGCAGAGCCGATGGGCCAAGCTCTAGCATGGGGCTCTCCTCAACCACGGGATAAAATCGTAGTGCCCAAGCAGACGAGAAGGCCGTGACGTCGATTGAGATTATACCGGTCGAGCGCGGTCGGTTCTGGCTGTCCTGCGAGTTTCCGGCTACTATTCAACCGAACGAAAATGAATTGGCTGAGGTCACGACGCTCGTTCGAGGCCGTGTGGTCAAAAGGGCGCTCTGCTGGCTCTCCTGCACAGCACGACCTGGGATGACCTGAAGTCGTTAGACTCCATTGTCCGAAAGAGCCGGCGGGATCGTATGACGGACGATTTTCCCTTCTACCATATAGATCACCAGCTCCGAGACATTGGTGGCGTGGTCGGCAATGCGTTCCAGGTATTTGCCGATGAAGGTAAGGCGGATGGCGCGCGTAATCGCTTCCGGGTTTTCGATCATGAAGGACAGCAGTTCGCGGAATAGCTTGTGCGTCAGATTATCAACGAAATCGTCGTCGGCACAGACTTTCCTTGCCATCACCGCATCTGAACGAACAAACGCGTCAAGGCACTCCCTTACCATTCGCATCGTCCAGTTAGCCATGCTTGGAATATCGATATAGGGCTTGAGCTGAGGCTCTTCATTGAGTTCGATTACCCGTTCGCAAATGTTTTCAGCCAGATCACTCATCCGTTCGAGCTCGGTAGAAATCTTCATGGCCGTGGTGACGAAACGCAGGTCGCCTGCGGCCGGTGCCTGAAGCGCCAACAACCTCATGCAACTTTCGTCAATGGCCACATCCATACTATTGACTAGCGCGTCCCGTTCAATGATGCGAGACGCCAGGTCCACATCTCGATCAACCAGAGCCTTGATCGATCCCTTGATCTGTTCCTCGACAAGGGCCCCCATACGCAAAATCTGCGATTTCAAGTCCGCGAGTTCTTGATCCATATGCCGTTGCATCAGCCCTCGCTTCTGCCGCTGCTACCCGAAACGGCCGGTTACGTATTCCTCAGTCAGTTTGTTCGACGGATTTGTAAATATCTTATCGGTGCGATCAAATTCGACCAATTGGCCGTCATACATGAAGGCTGTATAGTCCGAAACTCTGGCCGCCTGCTGCATGTTGTGAGTGACGATAACAATAGTGACGCGCTGCTTAAGTTCCGTCACCAACTCTTCGACCCTGGCCGTAGCTGTGGGGTCCAGCGCCGAAGTCGGTTCATCGAACAGGAGTATTTCAGGGCCAGTCGCTAACGCACGAGCGATACATAATCGTTGCTGTTGCCCCCCTGACAAATTGAACGCAAGGTCGTGCAGACGGTCTTTCACCTCCGGCCAGAGCGCGGCATCGTGCAGTGCCTGTTCCACCGATTCGTCCAACATGCGTCGTGTCATTGTCCCGCGGATACGAAGTCCATAAGCCACGTTCTCATAGATCGATTTAGGAAATGGATTTGGCTTTTGGAATACCATGCCGATTCGCATGCGGATTGCGATTGGGTCGATAGTCGGATCGACGATATTCACTCCGTCCGGATAGAGCAACACGGACCCCTGATAGCGATTTCCTGGATAAAGATCGTGCATACGGTTCAGACAACGCAAGTAGGTTGTCTTTCCGCAGCCAGACGGACCGATTAACGCTGTGGCTCGTCGGTCCGGCAGACCCAGAGAGACAGCTTTAAGCGCCTGCACGGTTCCGCCATAAAAGAAGCTCAGATCTTGAGCCTCGGCCTTCAGCGTCGGTCCGATGCCGACGTGCTTCGTCGCCATAGAGTTTACCAATGGAGGCGCCTTCGATACCGCGAGCGTACGGTGATGGCGAGCGCATTCATGGCCAGAGTCATAAAGAGTAAGATTATCCCCGCTGCCGCTGCGTTCACATGAAACTCGTCCTGAGGACGAGAGATCCAGTTGAACATCTGAATTGGCATGACAGTAAAGGGATCGAAGATCCATTGGATCGATACAAACGGAAATTCAGATAATAAAGGAGGGGTGGGGAGAAAGGCGATGAACGATAAAGCACCGACGGTAATCAAGGGAGCCGTTTCACCAACCGCGCGTGATAACGCAAGGATCATTCCGGTCAGAATGCCACCCATTGAATAGGGCACAACATGATCTCGAACCGTCTGCCACCTCGTCGCGCCGAGCGCATAGGCGGCTTCTCGAATCTCGGGGGGGACTGCGCGAATGGCCTCCCGAGTCGCGATGATGACCATAGGCAAGATCAACATAGCCAGCGTCAGGCCGGCGGTGAGAAAACTCTGCCCCAAGTGGAATTTGTAGACCAACAGCCCGAGTGCCACTAAACCGTAAACGATCGACGGTACACCGGCCAGGTTGGTGATGTTGATTTCAATCAGCTCGGTCATCCAATTCTTAGCAGCATACTCTTCTAGATAAATGGCAGCGCCAAGTCCGAGCGGTACCGCCAGGAGTGCGGTAAGAAGCATTACTAAAACTGTTCCAACCCATGCGCTCAGAATACCGGCTTGTCCGGGAAACCGTGAAGGAAAGGCAGTGACAAACTGCCAGGACACTCGGCCTATGCCATCGAAAGCCAGCTGGCCGAGCAAGGTCATCAGGATCAGCAGAGCCGCTGCCATCACCCCAAGTCCTGCAAATGCAAAGAGGCGATCAAGAAGCTGGCGTTGTGCAATCCGTCGTAGTGCCGGATCCGGTCTAGTAGACTTGGCGATATCGCTTTTTAATGACATGGCCTGCGATGTTTAAAAGGAGTGTCATGAGCAACAACGTCAACCCGGTCGCAAAAATGGTTTGATAACCCACGCTGCCATGCGGGAGATCACCTAAGCTCACTTGCACGATGTAGGCCGTCATCGTGGCCGCCGGCTCGAGGGGATTCCAGGTCAGGGTTGGTTGCATGCCAGCTGCAATTGCCACCACCATTGTTTCTCCAACGGCCCGGGATATGCCGAGCACATAGGCAGCCGTAATACCGGACAGCGCTGAGGGAAAAACGACACGCAGTGCAGTTTGCATTCGCGTCGCTCCTAGGGCAAACGCCCCTTCCCGAAGGTACACGGGGACGGCTCGCATGGCGTCTTCGCTGACAGAACTGACATAAGGGACGATCATGATACCAATGACTAGCCCTGCACTCAGCATGTTGAATCCTGGCAGGTCAGGCCAGAGTTTCTGAAGTGCCGGCGTCACGAACAAGAGCGCAAAATACCCATACACCACCGTTGGAACGGCGCTGAGCAATTCCAGTGCAGGCTTGACAACCTCACGAAGACGGCGCGTCGCATACTCGCTCAAGTAAATGGCTATCAAACTGCCCATCGGGATTGCGACAGCGAGTGCAACCGCGGTGGTCACCACAGTGCCGGACACCAGAGGCAGAATGCCATAATGCGGCATCGAAAAAAGGGGCGTCCATTGGCGGTCTGTCAGAAAGTCCGAGAGAGGAACGTGTCGAAAAAACCCGATCGACTCATAGACCAGTACTCCGAGGATGCCGACCGTAATAGCCACCGAGGTCAATACGGCAAACAACAAGAGCGACTCGACGGCCTTTTCCTTCCAATGGGTCTGTACGCGAGAGAACAGACCGAATGTCTCGGCTTTTTTCAAGTCATCGACCTTGACCGCTTCGGCAACCACGTGCCTAGCTTTACATCTTGGCTTCTCTTCGCAACACCTCTTCGATCTTCAAACCGATGGTCGAGGTCCCCTGGAATGCCGTGCCGACTTTTCCGTGTTTGAAGTGATCGAGGACCAGGTTATACGCGTGTGGCGGCAGAGGGACGCACTTTACTTGAAGAACGAGGGTCGGAGCCTGCATGACATAGAACTCAACGAATCGCTTCACCGCGGGCTTGTCTGCCGACTTGGCGCTCACATAGATGAATAAGGGACGAGACAGTGGCTGATATGCACCGTTCTCAACGGTTTCTCGCGAAGGTATCACCGCTCCATGTCCGCCATCAACTGCCACAGCCTTTAGTCGCCTCTTGTTGGGTTCGAAATACGCATAGGGGATGTAGCCGAGCGCATGTCTGTCGTTGGAGATACCTTGCACGAGAGTGTTGTCATCTTCGCTCGCCGTGTAATCACCGCGACTCGCCTTTGCTTTGCCGACAACCGCCTCGGTGAAGTAATCGAAGGTTCCCGAATCGGACCCGGCGCCAAAAAGTTTGAGGGGCGAGTCCGGCCATGATGAACGGATCTGATTCCACCTGGTAACCCGTGCCTGCGAAGTAGGGTCCCATATCTGCTTCAATTCCGCAATCGTGATGGAATCAATCCACGTCGCCTGCGGGCTGACCGCAATGGTGAGCGCATCGAACGCGACAGGCAATTCGTAGTATTGAACTCCACTTGCCCGACACGCTTCCATCTCACTTGGAGAGATAGGCCGCGAGGCGTCCTGCACATCAGTCTCACCCCTACAGAATTTCTTAAATCCTCCGCCGGTCCCGGAAATTCCCACTGTCACCCTTACCGTTCCACGAGTCAATTTCTGGAACTCTTCGGCCACGGCTTCGGTAATCGGAAACACTGTGCTCGATCCATCTACCTTAATGAGCGTCGTCGTTTCTGAATACGCTGGATTGATGAACCATCCCAGGATTGCCAATGTCACAAAGCTGGCGACCATTCTCCCTCCGTTGGGATGAATCAATCGCATGACCGGCCTCCTTCTTTTATCCTTCATCTTTGATGCCTCTGAGCGTAATGATCGGCGCTTCCAGTGACGGACTCCGGCTCATACCTCTCCATTGAACTGTGCGTTAGCTCTCTTGTCCCCGTGAAGAAGGCCCCTACGTCCCAACCCGACAAAGGAAAAAACAAGATGTCTAACCACAAGCAGCAACCCACTCACACGCTGTGGAGCGGCAGCATTAAAGGCCCTTTTCTTCGGACAAACAAAAGAATAAGAAGGTTGTGAGGAGTTCTTGTAGAAAGGCGGGACCCGGGTAGATTCTATGTGAGCGGTTTGAAGGGAGCTTGTAGCCTGATATACGAAAGAATGTCCTTCATTTCATCGGAGTAAACATGACGCCATTGCTCAGAATGACTAAAAGTTCCCAGTCACTTTTTAAACGTGAGCTGAGGGATTGTAGGTTCGCAGGCGCAATCTTAAGATATTGAGCTTCCGGACCATGTCCATCGAGCTTTTCACCGTGACAGCGGAGGCAAAGCGCGCGATAAATGTCACCACCGCGCTTGGGGTTCCCAGTGGTGACCTCGGCGATCACCCAGGATATAGAAGAGAGAATGACTAGACTAGTGACTATTGCGATTACAGATAACCTGCTGTTTCCAGCGAACATGTGCCCAGAATCTCATGCCAATCTGTCAAAGTCAACCGATGTTGCTCCAGCCACCTGAGCGTCCTTGGCTCGATGCAGCAGGTCGCCTCCTCAGATAAGCCAGTGAGGTATCCTGCATGACCGACAGCTCTGGCCATAGCGAGCAGCCTAGGAAAAGGACGGAGTTATAAGCATCTCAGTAGAGGTCACCAAGGGACTGGTGTTCGAGGAGTCGTTTGATCGCCTGTGCAATGACCGGGGCAATCGAGATGACTTCCAAGCAGGGCCAATCTGTTGGGGCGCCGGCGATTGTATCAGTGATGAAAATCTTTCTCACTGCTTCTTGTGCCAGCTTCTGGCGAGCTCCAGGAAGAAGTAGACCATGTGTCGCTGCTATCGTGAAGTCTGGTCGAGCAGCAGCCTTGCGAAGCGCCTCGATGCTGGACGCCAACGTGCCACCGGTAGAAATCATGTCATCTACGATCAGACAGGGTTTGTCCCTGACGTCGCCAACCAGATGAGTGACGTGCGTTCCTGTGCCACTTTCTCGTCGCTTATGGAGGACAGCGACCGTTCCTTTCAGACGGTGTGCATAGTCAGTCGCCATTCGAAGGGCTCCAGCATCCGGCGCCACCACGACAATTCCCTCAGGCAGTTGCTCCTCTAGTTTCTTACACAGCGTGAGAACCGCCGAAAGGTTATCCACCGGAATGTGAAAGAACCCCTCAATCTGGGGCGCATGGAGATCCATCGTGACGACATGGTCGATGCCGACGGCCTCCAGGATGTCGGCGACCATCCTACCAGCGATAGGTTCGCGCCGACCATGTCGCTTGTCCGACCTTGCGTAACCCAAGTATGGCACGACCGCTGTGATGCGCGCGGATGCAGACCGCCGGCAGGCATCAGCCAAAGCCAGCAATTCGATGAGATGATCGTTGACCGGAGGCGACAGTGACTGCAGGATAAAGACTTCTTTTCGGCGGACAGATTCCAGCAACTGAGCCGAGATCTCTCCATCCGGAAATCGCTCGATCGTACAAGCACCTGGCGGCACTTTCAAATCCGCCGCAATCGCAGACATCAAGTCATGGTTTGCTGTCCCGGCAAAGATCACAAATTCGTTCGGCACACACCACCCCTTCTTACTACGGCATGGTCCCCTTAGAGCACTAAACGCTGTCAGCTCTCTGGCCTATAAAAGGCGTGATTGTGACGCGGTTGCGCATCGCCCTCCTGACGAGGGCTCGCATCTTCCATGCCCTCAGTCCATCGAGATGCAGGACCTCGTTGTATTGGTGAGCTGCCCCTGACGCATATTCGTCGACTTTCAGCGGTACTTTGGCATTTGATGACAGTTGATTTCCCTTCGTCGGTCTTTCAGCTGAGACCAGTGAGACTGGGAGCTTGGTTAATCCGCTAGTTTGCTTTCTAGGTAACGGACGCAACCATCAATAGTGCCAAGATGAACATAGTCAGATTCGGGAATATCGACGTGGAATTCCTTATGAAGGGCAACGATGAAATTAAGAAAATCCATCGAATCAACGTCCAGCTGATCGCGGAAACTGATATCGGGCTTGAGAGTTGTCATGCAGGCCTCTGGTGCGATTTCGCCGAGCAGGTTCAGGACCATTTGTCTTATTTCAGATGGCGTGCGAGAGCTGTTCATAGCAACCCTGGCTCCTGCAACAACCGATTGACCGCTGACAGAAATAATCCGCCGCGGTGGCCATCCGTCACGCGATGGTCGGCTGACAGGCTTGCCGTTATGACCGGTCTCGTGACCACTTGCCCATCGACAACCCACGGCCGTGCCGCAATTTTGCCGAAACCGACTAGGCCGACTTGCGGTGGATAGATTACTCCAAAGACGTTTTCTACCCCTTGCTCCCCGAGACTCGTGACCGTGATCGTGGGATCGGAGAATTCAGAGCTCCGTAAGGTTCCTGAGCGAGCTCGCTTAACCACTTCTTGGAAGCTTTTCATCAACTCATCAAGTGGTTGCTTGTCTGTATGGTGAATGGCTGGCGCAACAAGCCCTCCTTGCCGGAGAGAAACTGCAACCCCGACATGGATGTCGAGGCTTTGAGCAGCAGCGTTCTCCTTCCAAAACCCATTCAATTCCGGGACCTGTCGCAGAGCCAATGCCACGGCCTTTATCAACAAAACGCCATAGAGCAGTCGATCCGTGACCGGCCGTTTCAGATTGTGTTCCGTCAGCCAGGTCATCGCTTGGCACATGTCGATGGTCGTGCTGAGGTAATAATGAGGAATGTCGCGTTTTGATCTGGCCATCGCAGCAGCGATGGTCTGCCGTATGCGGGTCTGCCTATCAGCCGCAGTAGCTGTCTCGGCTGTGGTAGGTACAATTGCTTCAGGCCGTCCCTTCCGGACCTTACCACTTCGCTCCGCGGCAGCTTCGATATCCTGTCGCGTGATGGCGCTATCCGGTCCTGTTCCTGGTACGGTGCAGGGATCGACCCCCAGTTCTGCTGCTAGCTGTCGGGCAGAGGGGGAGATTCGGAGTCGAACGGATTCACCCACTGGAGGAACGGAAGGGGTCGCCGGTACTTTACGCGGGGGCTCCTTGATCTCCTCCTTGGGAGGAATATCAACCTGAGCCTGTGTTCCACTTAATGGCGTTGGCTTTCCCTCATCTCGAATGATCGCCATCACAGTGCCGACCGGCACTGTATCACCAGGTTTTGTAATCAGCTCTTCGATGATGCCAGTCTGAAATGATTCGATCTCGATAGTGGCCTTATCGGTATCGACCTCTGCGATTATATCGCCCCTCGCGACCCGGTCACCTGCCTTCTTTTTCCATTCGACGAGTTTCCCCTCAGTCATGTCAGAGCCAAGGATCGGCATGACGAATTCAGCCATAGCACACCCCTGTAAACTGTGAAGTGTGAGGCCGGACATGGAAGCTGCTACCAGTCATTGTGTCATCTATCGCAGGAGATCGTGAACTGCTTTGATGATGCCTTCCACATTGGGAAGGGCGGCGTCTTCAAGATGCTTGGGATAGGGAATCGGCACTTCCGCGCTACAAACACGCGCAACTGGGCTGTCGAGATCATAGAAGGCTCCTTCCATGATCTGCGCACTTACTTCTGCGGCAAAACTTCCAGTCCGCCATGCTTCGTCGATGATGACCGCTCGGTGAGTCTTTTCCACTGACCTTAGTATTGCCGCACGGTCAAGTGGTCGCAGTACCCGGAGATCAATGACTTCCGCATCAACGCCTTCCTCGGCAGGCTGACGTCTTTCCCTCTCCGCCGCACAGCAGCAGTCGCAATATCGACCGAAAGCGCTTCATCGAGTTCCCCTTCCATCGGATATAGATACGCATGCTCGAAAATGAAGACCGGATCTGGTTCCTTCAAGGCAGTCAACAGCATGCCCCTCGCATCGGTCACAGTCGCAGGTGTGAGGACTTTAATGCCAGGAATATGGGCGTACCACCCCTCAAAACTGTGCGAGTGCTGTGCGGCGACTTGTCGCCCAGCACCGGTAGCAATGCGCACGATCAAGGGAATACTGAACTGTCCGCCCGACATGTGGCGAATTGTCGCCGCATTGTTCACGATCTGATCCAGGGCCAGCAAACTGAAGTTCACTGTCATGACTTCAACGATGGGTCGCATGCCTCCGAGTGCCGCCCCGATGCCAGCACCAACAAATGTGGATTCAGAAAGCGGGGTGTCCCGAATGCGTTCCGGTCCGAATTCTTCCAAGAATCCCTTGCTGCACGCGTAGGTGCCTCCATAACGTCCCACATCCTCTCCCATAAGGAAAACCAACGGATCATTCAGTAACGCTTCACGCATTCCTGCGCGTACGCCGTCACGGTAGGTAAGCTTTCCCATCACATGCCCTGGCCTGTCGGCTTCGCCGGTGTATACACATCCTTGGTCAAGTCGTTGAGGGGTTCCCATGTTCCCTCCTCGGCGAAAGCCTCGGCGTCGGCAATTTCGGCGGCAATGGTAGATTCCATCTTTTGTGTGTCAATATCCTCTAGGAGACCATTCGCACGAAGCTGTCGCTCCAATAAGGCGATGGGGTCTCGCTGTTTCCACTGGGCGACTTCCTGTTTGGCCCGATAGAGTTCCGCATCGTACATGGAGTGTGCTCGAAAACGGTACGTTCGGTATTCGATAAGATAGGGACCAGCACCTTGCCTCACGAGGTCCACGGCTTTTCTGGTGGCGGATTCCACCGCGAGAACGTCCATTCCATCCACGGCTTCTGCTGGAATAGCGTAGGCGTCCGCCTTGCGCGCGATGTCGGTCTGAGATTGATGGCGGACAAGGGCGGTTCCCATCGCGTAAAGATTGTTCTCACAGAGGAACAGCACAGGGAGTTTCCAGAGAGCGGCTAGGTTGAGCGACTCGTGAAATTCACCTTCTGCCACGGCTCCATCGCCGAAGAAACAGGCTGTGACCCAGGGCCGACTCTGCAGCTTATCGGCCAGCGCAAGCCCGACGGCAACCGGTAAGCCGCCTCCCACAATGGCAAGTCCTCCATAGAACCGGCGTGATGCATCAAAGAAATGCATAGACCCCCCGCGCCCCCTCGCACACCCGTTCGCTTTCCCATAGAGCTCAGCCATCAACGGGCGCATTGGGGTGCCCCGCACGAGCGAATGGCCATGTTCGCGATACGTCGCAACTATAGCATCGTCGAGAGTGAACGCAGGCATAGCACCGACGGCTACGGCTTCTTCTCCGATGTACAAGTGGAGAAAACCACGAATGTTCCCAATGCTGTACAGCTCCGCACACTTTTCCTCGAAACGCCTGATGCGCAACATTTGGTGCAGTAACCACAATCCATGAGCACGATCAATACTGTTCACGATCTTGATCCCACAATTCCTGAATGGTTACAGTTTCCCCCCGGGGTTGTCTCTAATCTAAATCCTTAATTTCATTCCAGCGTCGAGGTATCGCCTTCCGGTAAGCCGAGTTCCCTGGCTTTCAACAGTCGACGCATGATCTTGCCACTGCGCGTCTTTGGCAGTGTCGGGAGAAACGTAATTTCTTTTGGGGCCACTACAGCACCGAGACGTCGGCGGGCAAATCCGAGCAAATCACGGCGAAGCGAATCAGTAGGTTCATATCCATCCTTGAGTGATACAAATGCCTTGACGACTTCGAGGGCTACTGGATCCGGTTTGCCAATTACGCCCGCCTCCGCAACGGCTTTGTGTTCAAGCAGGACACTTTCAACCTCGAACGGTCCGATCAAATGCCCAGAAGTCTTGATCACATCGTCCGCCCGGCCGACGAACCAATAGTAACCGTCTTCATCGCGCCTGGCCAGATCGCCCGTCAGGTACCATCCGTCTGCAAAACATTTCTTGTACCGCTCCGGTTCATTCCAGTATCCACGGAACATTGAGGGCCATCCCGGCCTCAGCGCCAACTCGCCTTGGAGATTCGGTTTCTCCACCACCTCCACCCCTGTGTCGGTTTTCTGGACGATCGCAGCCTCGATACCAGGTAACGGGCGACCCATTGATCCCAGTTTCACATCCATCGAAGCAAAATTGGCGATCATGATGCCGCCTGTCTCTGTCTGCCACCAGTTGTCGTGGAAGGGATATCCAAATGCCTGCTGACCCCACACAACGGCTTCTGGGTTGAGTGGCTCGCCGACACTGGCGAGGAATCTCAGACAACCCAAATCGAACTTCCTCACCAGATCAGTCCCGCTCTTCATCATCATGCGAATGGCTGTGGGAGCTGTGTACCAAATCGAAACGCGTTGATCCTGCAAGATGCGATACCAGCGTTCGGCCTCGAAGTCCGCTTCGTCCACAACACTGGTGATCCCGTTCGTCAGGGGAGCGATGATCCCGTACGAGGTGCCGGTCACCCAGCCAGGATCGGCCGTACACCAGAAGACGTCTTCCTTGTGAAAGTCCAACGCATATTTGCCTGTTATATGGTGAGCGACGACGGCTTGGTGTACGTGGATGGCGCCCTTCGGTGTTCCAGTTGTTCCGCTCGTAAAGTGGAGCAGCGCCGGGGCCGCGGGGTCGGTCGGGCCGATCGTATAGGACGAACTGGCTTGGTCCGTGAGGGCGTGAAAGTCTTTCGTGTTTTGGATGGCTGTGCGCTGCCCGTCTTCACTAATGAGCAACACGTGTTCAAGGCTAGAAAGTGTATCGCGAATGGCTGCGACCTTCCGTTGATAGAGCGGCACCGTGGTGACCAGGATTTTCGCCTGGCCGATAGCCAGGCGCGTGCGAATCGGTTCTGGACCAAATGCAGAAAACAAGGGACAGAACACCGCTCGATGTTTCAGGGTCCCGAGGGCTGTGATGTACAGCTCCGGAATACGGCCTGCCAGCGTATACACGCGGTCGCCTGGCTCAACGCCCAGTTCTCCTAAGACATTGGCAAAGCGGTTCGTGAGCTCTTTCAACCTTGCATATGAGTAATTGTCAACAGTTCCCTTCTTTCCCAGCCACCTGATTGCCAGCTGCGACGCCCAAGGTCCATTGGCATGCCGATCGATGGCTTCATGCGCAATGTTGAGACCCCCATTGTGTGGGAGTCCCTCTAATTCCTGTTCAGCGTGCTTCCATGAGAAGCGGGAACAAACCTCTGCATAATCGGAGAGATTCGGAACTACACCGCTTTCACGATGAGGCTTTTTTAGCAGCGCCCAGGTCATAATAGTCTTAGTCTCTCTGAGCATAAGTTCTGCAAGGTAGGGACCACAGAACGTTAACCCTAACTTTAATGATCCGCTTACAAATCCAAGGACTGCGAACTGGAACGTGAGTAGAACCAATCCAGAGTTCTGTAGCACAAATCATCAGTCTGGAAATGCGAGAGGGGAAAATCGCGCCAATGATCGTTTGTCGTGATGCAGGAGCCTGTCGAGCCAAGAATGCGACAGGTCGTAAAGCGTCCCCTTATTTCGCGTGGCAGCAAACAGTGTTATATGAAGCACAATAACAAGCACCCAATGATCGTATGAACCCTGTTCGCCCACTTTATGTCCCGCCTCTCCTGTACGATAAACACGAGTCTGCATCACTGATACTTCGGGATGGATCAACTGCCCTGATCCGTCTGGCCGATCAGAACGATGCAATACCGATGACGAGTCTGCATCACTGATACTTCGGGATGGATCAACTGCCCTGATCCGTCTGGCCGATCAGAACGATGCAATAGCGATGCAAGAATTTGTAGGGCGTCTCTCACCAGAGTCCAAGCACCATAGGTTTTTCTCCGAGAGTACTCCCTCCACCGATCGTCTTCGAACCTTGTGCGACTCATCCAATCCCTGTTCTCAGCTCACGTTCATTGTCACCCGGGTGTTCAACGGCGTTCTTCGGATCATCGCGAGCGGCTCTTATTGGGCGAGGGATTCGCGGAGTGCTGAGGTGGCAATGGCCGTAGACGACGAGTTTCATGGCAAAGGCCTGGGGACGCTTCTCTTAGAACGGCTCGCTTTGCGAGCGATCAGAAACGGGTTTACGCGTCTGTGGGCGGTGACTCATGCAGAGAATCTGGCCATGCGCGAAGTCTTCAGAGAATCAGGCTTCACCGCCCATGAAGCCTATGAAAGCGGCGACATTGAGGTGGAATTATCACTTATCCCCACAATGACGACCGTCATGCGGGCCGAACTGCGGGAACGGCTCGCAACGATTGCCTCTCTCCGATCGTTTTTCCACCCACG
>JAJFBJ010000043.1 GCA_020697375.1 Nitrospira sp.
CTTCCGCCAGGGCCAGCCGCCGTTGCGCCACGAGCACACGATAGTAGGCATCCTTGATCGTAAAGCCCAACAGCCGGACGGCATCTTCAAAACCTGCCTCCGCCGATTGCACTCCGAATCCCGCGCTTTCGATGCGGTATCCGCGCTTGCCTGCCAATTCAAACAGTTGTTGAACCACCGTTTGTACTTCGCCGCTTCTCCCAAGGCTATTGCCTTGCGTCCACGAACTCTGTGTGCCGAACAGCAGCACAGGATTCGGAAAGAGCCGGGCCGTGATTTGTTGCCCCTTGCTGGAATCGATCCCGTATCTGGCAATGAGCAAATCCAAATTCTGCTTGAGGAAGAGGGCCATCGCTTCGGACAGATTCAGACGGACGGCCGGAGGTGGCATCGATCTGGCTGATACCGGGTCAGCAGCCTGCGCCGACAACCCGCTGGTCAGGAGGAGAGACAAGCCAAGCGCGAACCAGGCACAACGAAACCCAACCGGTGCGCGTAAACTCGTCGGGAGAGCGCCTCTGTGGTGGAGCATGTCGTCACACACCGTACGGGAGCGTCGAACAATCGAGGACAGGCTTGTCATTATACTGATTCTTCGAAACATTTGAAACAAATCCGGCCTCCCTGGACATTACTGCATTTTCAATTCCGTCCAGGCCCGGTCGTACAAGCGTATCGCGCGCCCGACATCCCGCATCCATTCCAAGCGACTCAGCTGATCGAGCGGCGGATAGATCGCAGGATTTCCCCTGGTCATAGCCGTCACCTGCTCCCGCGCCGGTCGGGAGGCGGCTGCAAACCGCAATCGTTCCGATGTGCGGGCGGCGACTTCCGGATTCATCAGGTAGTTGAGGAAGCGCATGGCCAGCTCCTTCCGGGGCGCGTTGCGGAGCACCACCAAACAATCGGCCCAAAGCGTGGCCCCTTCCATCGGCACCACATACCGAATCGACGGACGCTCGGCCATCGCGCGCGCCACCGGTCCTCCCCACCCATGCGCCAGGACCACTTCTCCCGATGCCAAGAGCTGGTCGTAATGGTCGCTCGTGTAGGTCTTGACCAACGGCTTCTGACGCAACAATTGTGTTTTGGCGGTTTCGATCACCTGCGGATCGGTGCTGTTCATCGACTGCCCCATGGAACGCAACACTGCCCCGAATACTTCCCGCTGATCGTTCAACATGCTGATGCGGCCCTTGTAGCGTGGGTCCCATAGGATGGACCAACTCTCCGGGGGCGTGGGGATCACGGCGGAGTCGTATCCGATCCCAACGGTCCCCCACAAATAGGGAACCGCGTAGCGGCCTTCGGGATCGAAAGGGAGAGCCTGCAGATGCGGCTCCAGCATGGAGGCATTGGGAAGCGCCTGCTGGTCCAACTCACTCAGCAGGCCTTGCTGGATCATGATGGCCACCATGAAATCCGATGGAACGGCTACGTCATATCCGGTTGCGCCGCTTTGCAACTTGGCCAGCAGCTCTTCATTGCTGCTGAATGTATCGATCACGACCTTCACCTGTTCTTGCCGTTCGAACTCCTGGATAAGCTCGGGGCTCACATAGTCGGACCAGGTGAAATAATGCAGGACCGGCCGCGGCTCTCGTGTGCGATCGTCCGGGGATTGCCCGCAGGCCGACAGAATCCAGGCGAAACCCATCAGGCAAAAAAAGCAGAGGCCGATACATGGAAAGCAACGAACCATCTACAGCCTGCGGCGTTGAAGGTGCAGCGCAATTCCGACGAACGTCATCGAGACCACCAGCAACAGCGCGGACAAGGCGTTGATTTCGGGGGTGACGCCGGATTTGATCATGGAATAGACTTTCAAGGGCAAGGTGGTCGCTCCGGGACCCGCCGTAAAAAACGTCACCAGAAAATCATCGAGAGAGACCGTGAAGGCCACGAGGAGGGCGCCCCAGATGGCCGGGCGCAACAGCGGCAACGTCACATAACGAAACACCTGCCAAGGATTCGCGCCGAGATCAGCCGCCGCCTCGCGCAACGCCGGATCGAGTTTTCGCAGCCGCGTCCGAAGCATGATCGTGACCAGCGGGATATTGAATACGATGTGCCCGAGCATGACCGTGGTGAGGCCGAGGGGCATCTTGACCATCACGAAGAACAGCATCAACGCGACCCCCATCATCACCTCGGGAATCACGAGCGGGAGTACCAGGCCGCCTTCTATGATCTGTTGCCGACGATGCGGCATGTGCTCCATGCCCAGCGCGAGCAGACCTCCCAGGCAGGTGGCTCCAATGGTAGAGAACAACGCAATAATCAAGCTGTTCGCGGTCGCGGCGAGCAATGCGTCGTTGTGCAGGAGTGCCGCGTACCATTTGAGGGTTGCCCCGCGCCAGACCATGGACAAGTGGGCGGCATTGAATGAGTACAGCACGAGCACGAGGATCGGCCCATAGAGAAACAGCATCGTCAGGGCGCCGGCGAGACGCAGCCCGGCCGATCCGCGTTTCATCGTCCCTCCAATGGGCTGGCCGCCCGGGAGGCATGCCGGTAATATACCAGCACAGCCGCCATGACCACCGCCATCAGCACGAAAGAAACCGCCGATCCCAACGGCCAGTCGCGCACGACAAGGAATTCATGCTGGATGAGATTGCCGATCATCATGCTTCGAGCTCCGCCGAGCAGGTCCGGCGTGATGAACGAGCCGATCGAGGGAATGAACACCAGGATGCAGCCACCGACGATGCCGGGCTTCGTGAGCGGAAAGATCACGCGCGTGAGGATAGCCAGGCGAGAGGCATAGAGATCCCGCGCCGCCTCGACCAACAGCGGATCCAGCCGCTCGATCGCCACATAGAGCGGCAGAACCATGAACGGCAGATAGCCATAGACCAGTCCGATGACGACGGCTCCCGGGGTGTACAGTAATTCCAGCGGGGCATCCAGCAACCCGAGCCCCATCAACAACCGGTTGATGAGGCCATCCTGGCGCAGCAGAATCATCCAGGCATAGGTACGCACGAGAAAATTCGTCCAGAACGGCAGCATGACGAGGAGCAGCAGCAACGGCTGCCAACGGGCGGGACTTCGCGCAATGGCATAGGCGAGCGGAAAACCCAGAACGAAACAGAAGACCGTGGTCAGACTCGCGTACCATATGGACTGAGCGAGGATTCTGCCATACAGCGGGTGAAGAAGATCGAGGTAATTCGCAGAGGTCAATTCCCAGACGATGCCGCCATAGGTGCCACGAGACGCGAAGCTGATCGCGAACACCAACCCCAGCGGTATCAAGAAAAATATGCCCATCCACACCAGCCCCGGCACAGCGAGCCAGCAAGGACGGCGGGAGGAACGAGAAATTTTGTAGGAGGGACGCGCCTCGCGCACCGGCATATTCACTCGAAGAACAACCGCCCGTCCGAGGCGGACCAGTGGAGAAAGACCGCCTCTCCGGGGCTGTATGATTGCTGCCCGGGTCCCGGCGCCATCCTGATTTCCCACAAGCCGTCACGCCCGATTCGAACCAAGTATTTCATCTCAGCGCCCACGAAAAACGCTTTCTCTATCATGCCGGAAAGCACCTGGCCGGAAGCCGACGGCCGTTCTCGCGACATCTGAATCTCCTCCGGACGAAGCGAGAGGGTGGCGGAACAAGCGGCGGGCCGGCCTGAAGGTGTCGGCACCAGCAGCGGCCGCAACTCATCATCGGCAGGTTGAAACAGGCTCTGTTCCCCTGCGGCTCTCTCGACCTTACCCGGCAATTCGTTCGAGATCCCGAGAAATCGCGATACAAACAGATTGCAGGGGCTTGCATAGACTTCGCGCGGGCTCCCGCTCTGCCACATGCGTCCCTGGTGCATCACGGCAATGCGATCCGACATCATCATCGCCTCTTCCTGGTGATGCGTGACACAGAGACAGGTCAGTCCGGCCTTCTCCTGGATGGATTTCAATTCCACCTGCATTTCCTGGCGCAGTTGCTGATCCAAGGCCGCCAACGGTTCATCGAGCAACAACAGGGCCGGTTGGTTCACCATGGCGCGAGCCAGGGCCACCCGCTGCTGTTCTCCACCGGAAAGTTGCGCGGGCATCCGCGCTTCCTTGCCCGACAGCCTGACCGTGGTCAGCGCCTGACGTACCTGTTCCGCGATGAGAGGCGCGGGAACCCGCCGCATCTTCAAGCCGAAGGCGACGTTTTCGAACAGGGTCAGATGAGGGAAAAGCGCATAGGACTGAAACACCAGATTCACGGGCCGGCGATTCGGCGGCACCCCGAGCATCGACTGTCCCTCGATCAGCACATCCCCTTCGTCGGGATCCTCGAAGCCGGCCAGCATGCGCAATACCGAGGTTTTTCCCGCGCCGCTTGGGCCAAGAAGGGAAAAAAACTCGCCCCGGCGAACTTGGAAGCTCACATGATCGACGGCTGTCACCCGTCCGTGACGACGGACGATCCCGCGAACATCGACGGTCGGTGGAGCAGAGGAAAGGGAGGTGTCGGCAGCAGGGGACGGCGGAATGGAGGGCGTCGCCATTGAGGAGGACTGCAGTTAGAGTGGTACGCCGGCAGACAAGGGTCAGTGCTCCAAGCTGACTTTGGAACTGACATCGCGCAGATGTTTGCGCACACGCACCCGATGCTCATGCTTGCGCAGCAATTCCCGACGGATCACGTCACGGTCTTCCGCCACAATACGTACCAGCCGGTCGTTATCCTCCGCATGGTTCCTCACGAGTTCGGACAAGCGCTGCACTTGTCGCTCCAATCGTTCCAGACGCCAGACCATTTCCTTCATCGGATTCGCGGCGTCGGATCCACCCTTGTTCACGGCCGGCAGGGCATTGTGTTTTTTCATATCCGCTCCTTGAATCGGCCCGACCGGATGTCGGGACGCTCATCGAGTCGTAGTATCATCCGAGTTCGAGGTGAAGTCAATGATACTGCATCCTTTCTATTCGCCCATCGTCCTGTTACAATCGACTCATCTATGGCCAAGATCTTCACTATGGTCCTTGCCGGCGGAAAGGGCGAGCGTTTGCATCCGCTCACGGATCAGCGCGCGAAACCAGCTGTGCCGTTCGGCGGAAAATATCGCATCATCGACTTTACCCTGAGCAACTGCCTGAACTCCGGCCTGCGCCAGATCACCGTCCTGATCCAATACAAATCGCATTCCCTCGATCGTCACATTCGCACGGGATGGAACATTCTCAATCTTGAATTGGGCGAGTACATTGCGTCCATCCCTCCGCAGCAACGGATCAGCGAAGACTGGTATCGGGGGACAGCGGACGCGGTGTATCAGAATCTGTTTCTTCTCGATCAGGACCAGCCTGAATTTCTGCTGGTCCTGGCTGGCGATCACATCTACAAGATGAACTATGCAGACATGTACAACCTCCTGGTGGAAAAGCAGGCGGATGCGGTGGTCGGAGCCATTGAGACGCCGTTGGCGGATGCCAGCCGGTTCGGGGTGATCGCCGTGGACGAAGACCACCGAATCCTGCGATTCGACGAAAAACCGGCCAACCCTAAACACATTCCTGGCGATCCCTCGCAGGCCTTCGTATCGATGGGCATTTACCTGTTCCGGACGGAAGCGGTGCGCGAACAACTCATACAGGGGGCCAAGGAAGACAAGACCCACGATTTCGGCAAGAACATCATTCCCCGCATGATCAAAGGCAACCGGGTCTACGCCTTCAAGTTTCAAGATGAGAACAAGAAGGCCGTCAAATATTGGCGCGACATCGGGACACTCGATGCCTATTGGGAAGCCAACATGGACCTGGTCGCGGTCGATCCGCTGTTCAATCTCTATGATGGAGATTGGCCCATCCGCACGTACCAGGGACAATTTCCACCCGCCAAATTCGTGTTTGCCCAGGATTTTCAAGGCGGCCGCATGGGGGTCGCGCTCGATTCCATCGTCTGCGGCGGCTGCATCATTTCCGGGGGCCGAATACAGAATTCGGTCCTTTCGCCCAACGTCCATGTCCAGGACCATGCCGATGTGCGGGAGTCCGTCGTGATGGAAAATGTGGTCATCGGCGAACATGCGCGCATCAGGCGCGCAATCATCGACAAAGACGTCATCATCCCGCCCGGGACGGAGATCGGCTTCGACCCCGCGGCCGATCGTCAACGTTTCCAAGTCACCGATTCCGGACTGGTCGTCATCTCAAAGGGAATGAAACTGCATGCCGCCGTCGATTCATCCGGTTGACCTGGTCGAGACCCTCCGACAAAAACACCTCACTCCTGCGATCGTATTCCTCACATCGAGACGGGCCTGCGACGAAGCGATGCAAGCCTTCGAGCGCAGCCAAGTGACCTTACCCAAAGCCCGGCAGGCACAAATCGCCGGCGTGCTCGATCAGGTCACCGCTCAATTTCCCAGCATCGCGGAACACCCGCTCATCGGCACCGTTCAACGCATCGGCGTGGCGGCTCACCATGCCGGCCATCTGCCCTCCTGGAAAATCGCCGTCGAGGAACTGATGCGCACCGGCTCGCTCGACGCCGTGTTCGCCACGACGACGCTCGCCGCCGGAGTCGACTTTCCGGCCCGCACTGTGGTGGTGACGCAATCCAGCATCCGCAAAGCACGGGACTTTACCGATCTGACGGCCAGCGAAATCCAACAGCTCGCCGGACGCGCCGGCCGCCGCGGCAAGGATCTGGTGGGCTTTGCCGTGATCGCTCCTTCTCCCTACATCGATCTCACCGTCCTGACCAAAGGGCTCACCGGGCAACCGGAAGCCATCCACAGCCAGTTCGTCATTACCTATCCAATGGTGCTGAATCTGCTCAAGGCCCATCCGCGCGAACAGATCCAATCGATCCTGGCCAAGAGCTTCGCCCAATTTCAGCTGAACCAGCGCTCCGCCGTGCTCGAAACCAAACTGGACGGATTACGCGCCGAAATGGAGCCCTTCGGCCCGAGGGTCTGCTCTGATTGGATTACCCAATGGCAGGTATTCGATCACGCGCGAAAACGAAAAAAGCCCAGAGGGACGTCCGTCAAGCTTGAAACCCCGGATATGGCTGCACGCCTGCACTTCCTCACGCCGGGACGCGTGGTGGGATTGGTGCGTGGACGCGGCATCGTCCTCCGCCAGTACCGCAGCAAAGGGCAGCATGCGCCGATGGTTACGCTGCTTCGCGAGGGGGGCGCCCTCAGCGAATGTCCGGCCTCAATCGTGACGCAGGTATTCGATCGGACCTTTGAATGCGACGAGACTTCGTCTTATCCCTGGTGCACCAGGGATACGTTGGATCAGCTGACTCACCATCTTGGGGATCTCCCGCCGCGACTGCCGATTTTGCCGATTCTGATTCAACCGGCGGAGGAACCGCCGCTCGACAGCTCCATCATTCACACCTTGGGAGATTTCCCCTGCCCGACCTGCCCTTCACGCCAGACCTGCCAGCGTGATTTTCAACGGGCCTCGCGCATTCGACAGGAGATACAGCGGCACATCAAGTCGATCCAGGCCCTTCAGACAAGCTTGTGGCACCGGTTCCAGGAACGGATCGACGTGTTGGAGCGGTTCGGCTATCTCAATGCCATGGCTCAGCTCACCGCCGACGGCGAGTGGGCCCGGCTGATTCGCATCGATCATTCTTTGCTGATCACCGAACTGATCCGCGCGGAAGCGTTCGGCGCCATCGACCCCCCTCTCCTCGCGGCCGTCATGGCCAGCATTGCCCATGACGACGATCGGCCAGGGTCCTTTCCACGCGGCAGCAGCGGCCTGGTAACCTTGCTGTTTCAGGTCCGAAAACTGGCGGAGAGCCTCACCCCGCATGAAGAACCGCCGATGCTGCGAGCCGATGTCGCCGCCTTGACGGAACGGTGGGTGGCGGACCAAAGCCTGACCTGGATCGGGCTCGCCCGGCTGACGACGATGGCCGAAGGCGATATGTTCCGGCTGTTCGCGCGCACGATCGAGTTTCTGTCTCAACTCAAAACCTTGAAGAGCACCCATCCCTCCCTGGCGGAATCGGCCGCTCAGGCCATTGCCGCCATGCGGCGAGGCGTGCTGGAGGAACTGCCGTGAGCGCGTCGCCCGCCTCACGACGCAAGCTTGGAACTCGTCGATCTGTTGATCTGGCGATTTGGGGCCATTCAATCGATCATCAGGTGATCAGATCGACGGATTCCGGACGTGCTGTTTCACACCTCATGCTTCATATCTCCAGCTTCATGAGGTCCGCATGACGACCGACGAACTTGAAGAATTGCTGCTACAACAGCCGGTTTCTTTACTGCACCGACTGGCGCGAGGGCGAATCAGCCGGCATTTCCGTTCCGGCAAACGCAAACTCGTCGATCTCCTGCTGCAGGCATCCGCCGAAAATCGCCCCGGCCTGGAGAGTGACCTGACCGACCTCATCAAGGACCAGAATCTTCGCCACCAGGGGCCGGCGGCTGAGAAACGCCCGCGTGCCGAAGCCTACCAGCGGCCGGCGCCGTTCTCTGCGTCATCTCGCCACCATAAGACCGAAGATCACGGACATCACCCGCCGCCCGTTTCGCTTCACGAATGGCTGGCAGGAATCGGAGTGCCGCCGGCGCAGCCGTTTGTTCCGGACGCGTGGCAGGTGGATGCGCTCGCCAAGCTTGCCGAGACCGACGTCGTCGTCAGCGTACCCACGGGAAGCGGGAAAACCTATGTGGCGATCGAAGCGACTACACGCGCCATGCGGGACAATCGCACCGTCATTTACACGTCGCCCTTGAAAGCGCTGTCGAATACGAAATTTACGGAATTCTCGCGGCTGTTCGGGGCGGATCAGGTAGGGATTCTTACAGGCGACCGGCGTGAAAACGCTCAGGCGCCCTTGCTGATCATGACCACGGAGATTCTACGGAATCTGCTCTATGATGCCGCCGGAGGAGAGATCGATGTCCGCCTCGATACGTTGGGACTGGTGATCATGGATGAATCCCAGTACCTGGCCGATCCGGAACGCGGCGTAGTCTGGGAAGAAACCCTGATTTTTTGCCCATCACAAGCGCGTCTCCTATTGTTGTCCGCCTCGATCGGGAACCCTCAAGATATCGCCGATTGGTTGACCGCTATCCGCCCTACCCCCTGTGCGCTCATTCGCCACACCAAGCGATCGGTTCCGCTCAGGGCCGGCTACCTGCACCCGAATGGAAAACTGACCCCGTTGTTTCGTACCGCCGGGATTCCCTATGGCCAACCTCATTTGCTCCACCCAGAAGCCAAACGACTCTTCGAGGAATACGAAGAGGAAACCGGTTCCTCTCGCTCGCGCTGAAGAAGGCGGAGCGATCGGTTCAAATCAGAAGGTATAGGTGAGCCCGACGGTGGGCCCGTGCCGGAGAGTTTGGAATTCAGTCAGCGGAGCCGTGCTCGAGGACCCGTTTGCGCCGTAAATCTTCCATTGATCGGCCGTGACCACGCGGTTCCACCAGACCCGGTAGCCGCCCGTGAGATAGAGTCTGTCCCATATCCTGATGCGTAGGTTCACATCCGAGTTGGCCCCGATTCCGAGGCCTACCATTCGAAAGCTCGGATCCTGCGCCAAATCAGTTCTCAAGTGATGCACGTCTTCGTTGTTAAGGTAGGACAAGAGCAGCGCCAGCTTGGCATCGATGCTGACGCGCGGATCGATTTTGTACTCGATCTCACCCCCGAATCGTCCTGAAATCCAGGTGGTCGTATTCGTAATCACCGCTTGATCACGGAACCCAACCGTCCCGGCAGGTGAACAACGAAAGTCCGAGCTCGGAGAGAATGCGGTGGTGCATTCCGCCTGCGTGACACCTGTGGCCACATGCCGTTCCCGCCAATACTGAAAACCCGCGAACACTCCGAGAGTGCCTTTGTTTTCCCGGAAGGTATAGGCGGTCGCGCCCAAGTCTCCGCTCAGGTACCAGAGATTGTCCCCGTCGATATCGCTGAAGGTCCGTGAAAACCGATGTTCCCCGCTGACCGTCGCTCCTTGAGTCGCCGCCCCCTGGGCGCTCAGAAAATCATCATCCGTCAGACGACCGCCTCCGATGCTGCCGAAGCCGAACGCTCCGCGCACAAACAGCTTATTCTTCAATTGCACGCGTCCGGTAATCTCGGTCACGCTCGTGCCCGTATCTTTATATTTGAGTTTCGAACTCGGGTTCCCAAGGTCGGCGTCCAAGCCGGATGCGTTGTGGCTCCACCTCGTTTCACCCTGGCTGAACCAGCCTGTCACTCCAACGTCGACACGGGCGATGGAGGAAGACTGAGCAGGAGCGACCTCGGCGCCAGCCGGCAGAATGTCGTAGCCCATCAGGCATGAACAGAGCATACAGAAAAGACATCGCCATGCGATCATATTGCCACGACTCCTTTTGCAGGCCTGGCCGATGGCCGCCGCCTTTAGGTCACGACTACGTACCCATTCCGGAGCAGCGCGCCAACAGATACCCTACCTACCGACCTCGGTCAACAACTTTCTGGTCTGGGAACCGCTATTCGTGCATGGAATCCTTCGGCAGGTTGTTGAAAACATCCGCGGGTCGCGTTCTCGCATCGCTCAAAGGCTCAACGTACGGCCATGGGAAAAAAGGCCAGTCTCGGCAGGTCGGGGTAGGGTGGGTAAGAATATCTACGATTCGCATCTTCGCCCGCTACCGCCTTGCTGGACGGACTTTTTGACCACCCTGAGAGCTGTTTCATGGCTCTGCCATTCCCTGCAGAAGTGCATTCCTGGGATGGCGAAGGTGTTCTTCAGCAGCCTGTCAGAGATGCACTTCAGTCAAGCCGATTCCGTCACGCCTTGGTCGATTCGGTTTTGTACAACGGAGTGCCGGCATCCTACAGTCCAAGCAATCGGACAGAGCTTTCCTGCCAGACATTTTCACAACAGGCTACGTGAGGAAAGTGAAATTTTTACTTGCCTATTTAATCCTCTTCGGGTAGGGTCGGCCCTGACATTCACCTGACGGGATTCTCACCGAACATCGCTGAGTGATTGCCGACAAATAATTAAGAAGAATACCTTAGCGAAGTTGCTGTGGCACGACTGTTGCTGATGCAACGAGGGACTCGCATTGCTTATTCAAGAAAAACCCTTAAGGGAGCGTGCACAATGAGTTTCCTGCCCGGCACACCAACGAAATCCTGTCTTTCACCTTTGCGGCGATGTGCGGTAAGACATGTTCTTCTCCTGCTGCTTATGTTCTGGCTGATGGCGTCAGCCTCGGGAGGATCATTAGCCTGGGCGCAGAATATTCAAATTTCGCCGAGTGCCATTTCTTTGAGCGTCGCTCAAGGCGGCACGGCCAGTGGGACGCTGACCTTAAAAAAATCGGGCAGCGCACAACATACGTACTTCATCAGCGCGAACCAATCCTGGATCTGGCTGAATCCACCTTACGGCAGCACTCAAACCATCGGCGCCGAAACGGATGTACTGACGGTCACCGTGAATACCGCCTCAATGGGACTGTCACCCGGCACCTATTCCGGCTTAGTCTATATTGGAGAGTCCGGACCTGGTGGATCTACTATGTGGCGAATCCCCGTCACCGCCACCGTCACCGCGAGCGGCACCACGCCACGCCCGATCGGCAGCGCTACCACACCACCGCCGCCCCCGTCAACGACACCGCAGCCTCCGTCAACGCAGCCGCCCCCGTCGGCCACGCCACCACCCGCGAGTGCACCGCCACCACCGCCAGTCGGCTCGCTGGCGCCAATGCTCAAGGCATTTCCGGGCGCCTTATCGCTCTCAGCGCCGAAGGGAGCGAACCCCTCCGGCGTTTTCAATCTGCAAAAATCCAGCTCCCACCAGAGCGTCTACGGCATCAGCACGAACCAGTCGTGGATCCTGTTAAATCCGCCCTATGGTAGTACCCAGACCATTACGACCGAAACGGATCCCATCAGGGTCACGGTGAACACCGCTTCCCTGAATGTCGGAACTCACACGGCGGTGGTCTACATCACGGAAAGCGGACCGAATGGATCGAATATGCTACGTATCCCCGTGACGGCCACCGTCACCGCCGGAGGCGGCGGACCTTCACCGGTTGGCAGCGCCACCACGCCACCACCACCACCTCCTCCTTCAGGCACAGGAACCGGCACCGTGACAGTCATGTGGAGTGCGAACAATGAAGCGGACCTCCAAGGATACCGGGTGTATGTCGGCACATCATCGGGCGCGCGCTCCCAGACGTTCGACGTCGGAAATGTGACGTCGACTCGGTTGACTCTGCCGCGAGGATCGACCTATTTCTTCGTGGTCACCGCTTATGATAAGAGCGGCAATGAAAGCTATCCGTCCGGAGAATTGAGCAAAAGTGTATTTTAGGTTCGTGCGCGGCCCGGAGACTTGACCGCTCTTCCCTCCAGCCTGTATAACAACGGGCGCTGCTTCCTGGAGCCCGCTTCGGAGGACTACTCCTTCGAGCGGGCTTCGCACATCGATACGCGCCCGTAGCTCAATGGATAGAGCATCTGACTACGGATCAGAAGGCTACAGGTTCAAGTCCTGTCGGGCGCACCATAGAATCACCAACTTAGAAGAGTGTCTTACCGCCTCAGACTTCAATGCAGACGCAGTGTAGACCTTCCGCACAGACTTCTGAGATATGATTTCCATCCTGCCGTCGCTTTGCAGCGGCCCGATCCATCTTCATCGTCCCTCCTCCCCCACTCATTTCACGACGCTATTCACGACAGTGTGTCTACGTAACACATCGTCCTACTTGTTCCAGAACACTATTCTCCGTAGGATCCGGATATGAAGTGGACTCTAGAGCATCCGTCACAGGAAGGCTGGTATTGGTATCGTGAAAGAAACAATAGAGCAGAAGTCGTACATGTCTGCCTATCGCGGGACGAGGCCAGGCTTGAAGTGAAATCCGTCGATGGACACAGGACGGCCCCGATGGAATCGTGTGGCTGGGAAAGGGAATGGTTCGGCCCGATACAGCCACCTAAATGACACGCCGACAGCGCCGATCACCGGCCAATCCTTGAGAGATTCCATAATCAGGCCAAAGGATGCAGTGGATGAGGAGGCGAAGCACTTCCCCTCCTCCCGGATGCTCCTCTCCTTAGAATCCATTACACGACCGTCCGGATTCCTCACCAGCCGAGATAGCCTCTTTTTGCTCCTCATTCCAGGCATGGCTATTACGTAGGACATTCTTCACCTTGTCGCCTCCTTCCGATCGGCGCAGGATCGCGCAGGTGTCTTGGACAACAGACGAGCCCAAGCCGGCTGGTATTGGTACCGGGAAGCTGGAATAAAATACTGATAAGCCGCCGGAATGAGATACGACAAACCCCTTGGAAGCATCCACACTTCCAAGGGGCTCACCATCCCCGCAACTCGTTGAGTCTCACGCCAATGCTCAGTTCTCCGGCTGACATGTTTTGTCTTTCACACACTGGACCGTTTTAGCCACCTCTTCAACGGTGTTCATCGCCTTACGTGTCGTGTCCATCGCGACCTCCATCGTGTCCCTGAAGCGCTGCAACTGATCAGCTGCACAGCCGGCTGACAGAGTCAGCGTGACCATGAGACCGGTGACAAGCGTATGTGAGATGTGCGCTCTCATGTTTCCCTCCTTGGGTGTGTGATTGAATGTCAGCATCCAGGTGAATGTCATCCGAGCCATCGACGGACCTCCCCAATCTCACTCCGGCCAGAGCGGCCGAACGATCAGGAAAATCACACCGGTTGTGATTACACAAGACATGATGTCTACAACGTCCATCGGGCTTTTCCATCTGTCGTCTGAGCTTCTGTCGGTAGGTAGTAGCAATACCCATACCGGTTGGAATTCGCAGACCCTCCCGTTAGCCGGATATTGGTGAACCATGGATTTTCAATCGCATTATTTACTTGTTTTTAGAGTGGTGAGTTTCTATCGATGGCCGGTGACAAGCACACGAGTTGGGTCTCGTATCGGAAAAGATACGCAGATAAATTGATTCCATTTGTCCCTGCCATGCGAATAATGATTCGGCCCTGTATCGACCACTATTTACGGTTCAGCTCACATGATGCTTCCTTCCAGCCGTGTTCAAGGTCCTGGCAGAGATCCGTATACGGGCTTCGCGGGTAGGCCACGCATGCGACATGCACTCTGGTTCCTCCCTTAATGCACCACGTTGCCAAGACATGACCGCTACGTAGGATTTTTTGCGTCTTGTCGCCCCGTTCCAATCCGCGTAGGATTTTACCAAGGACCAAAGCCTTGGAGATCGGCTGCGAGACAATGGGAAGGAGGGAATATGCAGGATGCAAACATTGAACGAAAAATGGTCGTCATTCGTGAATACCTACAGAAGAGTATTTCTGACTGCAAGGTGCTGGACGGACCTCATGCCCAGGGAGAAAAAACATTGATAGCGATATTTGGGAAAACTGCTAAATGCACGCTCCAGATTAGTTCTGCCTTACTGTCAGACATGAACCCAACTCCAATGGAACTTGGATGGGCATTAAAGGAAAAGAATATAGCAGGCAAGGTAACCACAAAGCCTAGGGTGTGTCTTACACACAATACGTTAAGTGAGAACGGGAAATACTAACCACGCCGGAGAGGTCATAGGAGGCGAAGCACCGGCCTCGCCTCCATTCCCGGCGGATCGTTGCTCGGGAGTTGGATCCATCTCGGGATGGTAAGTTTGTTCTTCCATGCAGCCCGGTGTCTCTGAGACTGTCGCATTCGAGACAGGCCTTTTTGCAGGCAGCTGGAATCCATGATGCTCATCTTAAGAGTTCTTGTGCTGACATCCCCGGACCTCCAGCGCGATATTTAACAACTTGCTGGATGTTGGGACGGGGATGCATTGCCGCCAAATCACTGAGATGAATTTTGAGATTCGCCATTTCTTTGTTGTACGGATCAGCGACGAGATACTTGTCAACCTCTTCCAGTGCGCCCAACCTTCTCCTTGCTCCTTGATCGGCGAGCCGTCACAGTTCTGCTCTGAACTGCTTTCATGACTGAGGCATCCAATGTGGCCCATCTCATGAAGAAGGGTTTGACAATCGTCCATATCGGATCAATCCGCACAATAATCCTTCTTCGATGGCTCTCGCAGTATCCCATTGAAAGCCACGATCGCTGAATTACAACTTGGTACTTCGGTTGATACTTTTGCTGATACCTGGCCAGAACTTGTGGTACAAGCGTTTCTTGTATCGTCCATTAGCTCCTGGTCCATGGTCCGAGAATGAACCGTCGTCTCACACCCATTACCGACAGGGAGTGAACAATGCCGAGATCTCGCACCAGGCAAACCTCACCCTTAACCGGCTCTCGATCTCCAGCGAAAGATGCTCCGGAGGCGTTCACCTGTCGCGACCATAAACTGGTCGGGCCGAACGTAGTCTATCGCCCTACCCAGAACTGTGGTGGCCCGATCGCCGCGCGTTACCTTGTCTTTCATTACACAGGGGCTCGCAACGCCCAGGTTACGTGCGACTGGCTTTGCAATGCGGCTGCGGAAGCATCCGCGCATCTAGTGGTGAGCCGGGATGGCACGATCACACAACTCGCGCCGTTCAACATCAAAACCTGGCACGCGGGAAAGAGTCACTGGGAAGGGCTCACGGGATTGAACGAATACGCCATCGGCATCGAAATGGATAACGCCGGCCTGTTGACGCGGACGGGAGACACATTCACCGCCTGGTTCGGCGCGAGTTATCCGGCCAGCCAGGCCATTCACGCCAGGCACAAACTCGATCCGGAACCCAGGTGGTGGCATGCCTACACGCAGAAGCAAATAGAGGCAGCGCTGAAACTGGCCTCATTACTCGTCAAAGAATATGGACTGACGGACGTGCTCGGCCATGACGATATTGCACCGGAGCGCAAACGCGATCCGGGACCGGCATTCCCGCTGGAGTCGATACGGTCTCGCGTCGTAGGCCGGAAAGATGAAGAAGACGAGCGATACCATGTCACCACCGATCAGCTGAACATTCGCAAGGGACCTGGGACGGAGTATGACCTGGCTGCTCCCCCCTTGCGTAAAGGAACCGTCCTTCACATCTTGGGAAAGGGAGCGCGCTGGACGAAAGTGGAAGTGGTCGGCCAGGGCGACCTTGAGGGCTGGGTATCGAACAAGTACATCGAGCCGGTGCCGCCTGCCTAGTACCGTTGAATTCGCATCCATCGGGCTTTCATTCAGTGCAATAAGAGTTCCATCTTATGAGGCGCGACATCAAGGCAGACCGATTTCTCCTTGTTCAGGCTTGACTCATGGAGGTTAACCTTTTCGTCCTGAAGCTTGGTCTCATCTCCGTTTGGGGACTGTGGATTTTCATCGCATTCCTCACCAATTTGTTCGACGGATTGAAGGTCATGCGAAGGTTGCCTCCCTACTGGAAGTTTGCTTCTGACAACTTTCAGGCCGTCGCGCAAGCGACAGCCCTCTATCACGCCCCTCCATGGTTCGCCAAAATCTTGTTCCTCGGAGTCCTTCTCTGGCAGTCCTTGGCGCTCATATGCTTCGGGCGAGCCATCGTCTCTTCATGGACGGAAGGGTCGCCGGCCTGGGGATCTGTGAATGCCGCCTTCGCTGCGAGTCTAGGTCTATTGGCGGCCTTTATGATCGCAGATGAGATCTTTAAGCAATACGATGTCGAACGCGCCCATGTGTTGCTCTTTATCGGTCAGCTGGTTACCTTGATCGCTCTCTATGTCTTGCCGGCCTGAGCCTCTGGGGGTCGTGCCCGTCAGACTGTGACGCTTCCTTAAGCCATTTATACCCGTGCAACCGGAGATCAGTGTTGAGGGGTATCCCAACGAATCGGTCTCTGCACTGTGTTCTATTGATCACCCTTGCTAGTCGGAGTACTGAACGCAGCCATCAATGGCCTTCGGAGCTGGGGCATTATAGCCCTAGCTATCTCCCGAGTAGTGCGTGACGGCTCATTCCGCTATGCTCTTAAGAGAAGATCTCCGTGAGTAGGCGCCCTATGACCACAAGCGTCCTCGTCATCGACAACGATTGTCAGGTGCGGGAATTTTTGTGTGCGGCGCTTGAGCTTGACGGCCATGCTGCCGTGGGTGCAAAGACCTATGCTGAAGCCATAGCGCAACTCCGCTGGAGCATGGTTGATCTCGCGATCAGCGACGGGTTCACGGGGGTCGGATTAGCGGGAGTTTCGACCATCCACCGCCTGTTTCCCACGCTCCGTATGCTGGTGATGTCCGGCGGTGTCTCGGATCACGCCTGCGTTCCACTCCAGGACCGCACGCTTTCTATTCTGCCGAAACCATGTCCCGTCCGGACCATCTTGGAGACCGTCCGGTGTACCCTGATGGAGATACCAGAGAATCCCATGCGGGACATCATCGAGCGTGGCCGCTTCGACTTCATCACCTCCATCCTGCTTTCATCCGAATGTCATTCGCAGCCGCGGGGATTTATGTGACCAGTCGCAGAACATAGCCATTCATGTCTACAGAGGAAGCCGAACCGCAATGGCCTCGATCTTCGTCATGGAGAATGATGATGCCGTTCGAATGATGCTCCGAACAGGTTTGACCGCAGCCGGCTATTCCGTCCGGGACAGCACCAATGGACGCCTGGGTATCAACGCCTTCCGAAAAAACCCTGCCGACCTCGTGATCACCGATATCTACATGCCGGAGCGGGATGGTCTTGAAGTCATTGAGTCCTTGCGACGGACCCATTCTGGCGTGAAGATTCTTGCCATATCGGGAGCATCCGGGAGCATGGGGTATCTCAAGTTGGCGCAATCCTTAGGAGCCAGCGCCGTCCTACCTAAGCCTTTTGCCCTGTCGGCCTTGTTGTCCATCGTAGCCGAGCTGCTTCAGCAGGAGGAAACCAGCACTGGGCCGGCCCCCCGTAGATCTGCGCCCGTCTAATCTGGTGAGCGCCAGTCCTTGCCAAAATCCCGGGAAGCACTATACTTCAATACATGCTCGCTGCCGAATTCATCGTCTTCGCCACGCTGTTCGCCATTCCCATTATCTGGACCTTTCTGAAGATATTGGTCAATCATCTTGTCGATGCAGACCTTCCCGAAGAAAAAGCAGATCCCCTTCGGAAAGCGGCATAATCGGTCACCAGCCAGATAACGGCACCGCTGCCTCTCGAGTTTCCACCACCTCGTCTGATGAAATATCCTGCTCTTTGCCATTGCACTGGCCTTTTATGATTCCATACGCCACTGCTACAGTCATTGAGAACCTTCGATATACCTTACTTCGTACAGAACGCTGACCCTTTAACGCGCGGCCGCTCCCTTTGTCGCCTTGGCGATTCTGACGGCTTCTCGGATCATTTGAGAGGTGTATCCCCACTCGTTATCGTACCAGCTCAGTACTTTGACCAGGTCTCCGTCTACCACCTGCGTCAGCTCCAGATCCACAATCGACGCGCGTGTATCCTGAATGAAGTCCGATGAGACAAGCGGTTCATCGGTCACCCCGAGCACCCCCCGGTACCGGTCGCTATCCGCCTCTTCCGTAAAGACCGCGTTGACTTCTTCAACCGTAGTGCGTCGGCTCGTGAGGAATACGAGATCCGCAAGGGAACCGATCGCCAGCGGAACGCGAATGGCCAGACCATCAAACTTGCCCGCATACTGCGGCAGGGCTTTCGTCGTGGCAATTGCAGCACCCGTGGAAGATGGAATCAGATTGGCGGCAGCAGCTCGGCCCCTCCGCCGTTTCTTGTTCGGTCGATCGATGATCGCCTGTGTGGCGGTGTAAGCATGCACCGTGGTCATGATGGCTTTCTCGATCCCGATTCTTCTCCCCATGACTTCCACCACGGGGGCAATGCAATTCGTGGTGCAACTGGCGCAGGAGATGACCCCCGTCGTTGGTCCGCTCGCCTCATTCACCCGATGGACCATAGTTGCAATTTCAGGGCTTTTGGCGGGCGCTGAGAGAATGACGGTCTTAGCGCCCGCCGCCAGATGTCGTTCCAAGTCCGCTTGCTGGTTAAATGCGCCCGTGCATTCCAGTACGATATCGATCCCCAACTTTTGCCAAGGCAGTCTGGTCGGGTCTTTTTCCCTGAACACAGGATAGGTCTTCTCTTTGATCCTCAGGCCCTCAGGGACCGGTACGACGCTTTCATGGTAGCGCCCGTAGACGGTGTCGTAATTCAATAAGTACGCCAGGTCGTCTGCGGCATTGAGGTCATTGATCGCTCGAAGCTCCAACTCGGGGGTCTCAAGAATAATTTTTAAGGCCGCGCGTCCTATTCGTCCCAATCCGTTAATCGCAATCGTCGCCATGGTGTGCTTTACTCCTTTCCGTCAGCAAGGGGTCAGGACAGTTGGCTGATGAATTCTTTGAGCGCCACCGCCTGGTTGTGTTGTTCATCGGCTGCTCCATACACCAGCGTGATCGCTTCATCGTGGGAGCGCCGTGCCAATTCCTTCAGCGCGTCAAGTCCATCCGATTCGACCAGCTCCTTCCGGTAACGTTCACGGAATCCGGTCCATTTGGCAGGATCATGGCCGAACCACTTCCGGAGCGCGGTACTCGGGGCCAATTCTTTTCTCCATTCGTCGATGCTCGCCCGTTTCTTGCTGAAGCCGCGAGGCCAGACACGATCAACCAGAATCCTGACACCATCCTGCTTGACGGGCTCGTTATAGACCCGCTTGATCTGTATCATTCCCGCACCTCCGTGGAAACGCTCAACGTCGGCCGATCCACTCTGTTTCTGCCGGTTGTGCTTTCTGTAATATTTTCCGATGTGGCGAATGATCTGTTGTTCATCACCCACCAGAATCATGTCCCGAGTCGTATCGACCAATGTGGGAGTTTCGCTCCGACCTGAGATTTTCTTCAAGATCGGCCGCCTCGATTTATCCCGGGACACGTTTCTCAGGATACAATCGACCTCCCATTCCGACATTTTCAGCCGAACCTGTGCGCTGTACTCGCATTCTTCAAACTGGTAAAGCTCCAACATATCCCTCTCCGTGAATCACGTTAAGTGCCCGGCTTCATCAAGCCGATCGAGCAATAGGTGAAAATAGATCAGGCCGCCATAGGGCTTCCATCGGCTGAGAACGCGGTGGACTCCCGGATAATCCAACGATCGGCGAAGATGCAACCATCGTCCAAGATTCTGACGGCCGCCTACATCATCCCCCGGAAACACATGAGTCCGTCCGAGCCCGCGAAGTAATGCATATTCTGCCGTCCAACGCCCGACTCCCCGAAGTTTCAGCAGCCGATCCATCGCGGACTCATCGCCTAGCGATTCGATCGGCTCCAAATCCAGCCGGCCACCGGCAATGGCTTGGGACATTTCGATAAGGGCCTGCCCCTTCTGCCGGCTGTAACCCAGCGTCCGCAGCTCCGTGAGGTCCATCCGGGCGAGATCCTCCGGACGAGGAAAGGCATGCGACTCCGGATCGAAGGCAAGTCCGCAATGCGCCGCCAGTCTATTCATGACAGTGATGCCCACCGTCAAACTAAGCTGTTGACAGCTGATCCCGTTGACCAGCGCTTCGAATAGCGTCGGAAAACGCGGGGGCTTGAGGCCGATAAATCGCTGTGCCAACCGGTTCAGTCTTTGGTCGCTCGCGGCGAATTCATAGAACGGCCGGAGATCCCGCTGCGTTCCCAGCAGCCGCGCAAGCACCGCACTCACCTCTGCTTGGTCCGAAATCCGAAGCCCGACGCCCGTCAGGGTCACATCAAGCCTTGTTCCCTGCTGACGCACGGCTACCCGCACCGGCCGGTTTCGGATGACGAGGATTCGCCAATAGGTATCTCCATCCCAGTGATCCACCGCATTGATCACGCGTCGCCGAAGCGCCCAGGCAGTCAGGTCCAGCCGGAACGGCGGCACCGGCTCGAAGGAAAATTCTATTTGCTCCGACATCCATCCTCTTTAGGTCATTCACTTCATCACTAACAGCTTTACCGGCCACATCACGCTCGTCCGACAAATATGCAGACTAAAGATGCGATGTTCCTCCATCATCCTTACCGCCTTGGAGATGGTCAAGGTCTTATTCCTCCTGATGCGATTTGTTGTTCGCCCCCAAGAAAATTGTTTGGTCGTTGAACGGGAGAATAGGGAGAGCGCCCACAAGACTCTATGGCGACTTGCGTCGTTCACGCTGTGGACGATTTCCATAACAGCTCTGACTCATGCCGCCGAAATGGACAATGAACAATCGCACGAAGAGCGCTGGTTCCCACAGGAGCGGCTTGAACGTTGGTGAAGAGATTCAGCAGACTTTCTCGCTGGATGGCCGCCCGGCACTACAGCCTGGACTCAACGGAATCCGTTCTGAGTCACGAAGCCTTCTTCCGCCCAGTCCTCGCCGGCGCCTTTTGATGGAGCTGTTGCGGACGCGGACGTTTTCTCTTGTCCATGGCATGCAGCAACGACAGCGCCGAATTAACCAATGCGACATGACTGAAGGCCTGCGGAAAATTACCCAGCATGCGCCTGGCCCGGGGATCGTATTCCTCCGATAACAGGCCGACGTCATTGCGGCATTTCAAAAGCCGCTCGAACAATTTCAACGCGTCTTTGCGCCGGCCCATCAATACGTAATTGTCTACGAGCCAAAAACTGCAGGGCAGAAATGCGCCCTCGCCTTGCGGCAAGCCATCCACGCCGCCGGCCGTTTCATAACGCAACACCAGCCTGTCCACCAGCAGGCGCCTTTCTATTTCGCTCACGGTCGCCTTGATACGCTTGTCGTTGGCCGGCAGAAATCCGACGATCGGAAGGAGCAGGAGCGAGGCATCCATACGCTTCGAGCCATAGGCCTGCACGAAGCAGCCGCGTTGAGGATCAACGCCCTTATGGCAGATGTCGGCGTGGATGTGGGCGGCGAGCGCTTTCCAGCGGGCGCGCTGAGTCCTGTTGCAAGCGTCCTCCGGCGCGCGCCAAGCGCGGTCGAAGGCCACCCAGGTCATCACCTTGGAATGGACGAAATGCTGCGGTTCACTGCGAATTTCCCAAATGCCTTGGTCGGGAAGACCCCAGATTTTCTCAAGGTGATCAAGGAAGGCGATGCGCAACTCTTTGCGTCGGGGAGCCACGGAGAGTCCGCCCCGGGAGGCATGTTCCAATACATCGGCGAACTCGCCGTAGATATCGAGCTGCGTTTGGTTGGATGCGGCATTGCCTACGCGCGCCGGATGAGACCCTTCGTACCCAGGCAGCCAATCCAGTTCCCATTCAGACAGATCGCGTTCCCCCGCCACGCCATACATGATTTGAAGCTGTCGCGGGCTTCCAGCCACGGCCCGCAGCAGCCAGCGCTGCCACGCATCGGCCTCCTCGGTATAGCCGGCGTTCAGAAAGGCAAGCAGGGTGAATGCGGCGTCGCGAAGCCAACAGTATCGATAATCCCAATTGCGCGGGCCGCCGATCTTTTCCGGCAGCGAAGTCGTCGGCGCCGCGACAATGCCGCCGGTGGGGCGGAAGCTGAGTCCCTTCAGCGTGATGAGCGAACGGCACACATGGCTGGACCATCGGCCCGGCATGCGGCAGCGTCGCGACCAACCTTGCCAGAACGCCGCCGTACGCTTACGCAGTGCTTCGATATCGGTAGGCGGCGTAGGCGGCTCCAGATGCGATAGGACATAGGTCAGGACGAAGGGGACCGTCTGCCCCTTTTTGACGCTGAATCGCCCTACGGTGTACATGTCCTGTCCGCTCAACGTCGCCTCCGTACGCAGTACCAGCATGGAAGGACCGGCGACCGCGGTCCAAGTGCCCTTGCCTACGCGGTTCACCCAGGGCACCGACACGCCGTAGTCGAAACGGATCACCAGATCTGTCTCCATCGCGACCCTTCCTTCGAGTCCGATCACCAGACGCACGATGGACGTGTCGATTTCATCCACCGGCATGAAATCGACGATCGATACCTTGCCCTCTGTATTTTCGAACCGGGTTTCCAGAATCAGCCCGCCATCCTGATAATGCCGGCGAACGGTCGAGGTGCGGCGAGGCGCGATTTTCCAACGGCCGTGCTCGCGCTTCCCCAGAAGGGCCGCGAAACAGGCGGCGGAATCGAACCGTGGCGCACAGAACCAGTCGATGGACCCGTCACGCCCGACCAGCGCGGCCGTGCGCATATCACCGATCATCGCGTAATCTTCAATCCTGCCGGCCATTCTCCTGATTTCCTTGCCCCGTCACGTGTCGAAAGCTTGTCGCATCTCACCGTTCTCCGTTCCCTCGGCGCAATGAATCAGGCGGCTCCATCGCCAGCATCGCCACAACCTGAAACATGTGGTTCTCGACGACGTCGCGCAGGCAGCCCGCGGTTTCGTAAAACACTCCGCGTTGCGCCACGCCGAAATCCTCGGCCAGCGTAATCTGGACGCTCGCTATGCAGTTGCGGTTTCAAATCGGTTCCAGAAAGGAATTCGCGAATCGAGCAGTCGATCTGTTGACCATGATTCACATCCCTGCCGGCATTCGAGTTTTCAGTCCGTCCGCCGGATCGATTTCAAGACATCATGCCGATACCGTACGCGGCTCCCCTTGCGCTCGAATACGACCCTGTTCCACTCTTTTCATCAGCTGATCGAATGGCTTGTTGAATTTCTCAACGCCTTCATCTTCGAGCTGCTGAGCGACCTTGTCGAGGCTGATGCCGACGGCCGGCAAACGTACCAGCACCGAATAGGCCTCATCGACTCCCTGTTCGAGGCGGGCTTCAGGAGCGCCATGTTTGCGGTAGGCGTTGAGGGTGTCGATCGGAATCGTATTGACCGTGTCGGGTCCGATAAGCGCTTCGATGTATTTGATTTGGCTATAGTCGGGATTCTTCGTGCCGGTGCTGGCCCAGAGCAGCCGCTGGACACGAGTTCCGATCTTCGCCACCCGGTGGAACCGCGCGCTGTCGAACATTTCTTTGTAAATTTGATAGGCTGCTTTTGCGCTGGCGATCGCCACCTGTCCGCGCAACTGCTGCGCGAGTTCCGATTTCTTGCCTCCTTGCGCGATGATCTTTTCCAGCAATGAATCCACCAGCACATCGATGCGGCTGACAAAGAAACTTGCAACCGACGCCACATGGTTGACGGCCTTGCCTTGGGCGAGGCGCGCTTCGATGCCGGCGATATAGGCCTCCACCACCTGTCGATAGCGAGGCAAGCCGAACAACAGCGTCACATTCACATTGATGCCTTCGCTGATGAGTTGCCGGATTGCGGGGATTCCTTCGACAGTAGCCGGGACCTTGATGAACACATTGGGCCGGCTCAACGCCGCCCATAGCCGCCTGGCTTCATCGATCGTGCCGTGGGTGTCGCGCGCCAAGTGAGGATTGACCTCCAGGCTGACATACCCATCCTTTCCTCCGGTTTTCTCATACAGAGGCCGAAACAGGTCAGCGGCGCTCTGCACGTCCTGCCGGCTCAGCGCCTCATAGATTTCCGAGGTTTCTTTTCCCTCAAGCGCCATGGCCGCGATGGCCTGATCATATTCATGGCTACCCGCGATCGCTTTCTCAAAGATGGAGGGGTTCGAGGTGATTCCCCGGAGTCCATCCTCCTCGATCAGACGCCTCAGTTCGCCACCGGCGATCAGATCACGACGGATGTCATCCAGCCAGAAAGACTGTCCGAATGTTTGCAATTGCTTCAGCGAATTCGTATTCATTGGCTTGCCTCCTTGCCGTCCAAGTTTGCCTAGCGGGATGTTGAAAACTCCGCCGGCGTTATTCTCGCATCGCTCAGAATCTCAACGTACCGCCATGGGTACAGCGCCTGTCTCGGCAAGCTCAGCGCGGGCAGGCAGGAAGGGGCTGGGCCTGAACTCGGTTTCTCGTTCATCAGTAAATGATAGGGGAACGCTTCTCATCGATGGTCAGCATCAATCGCCGTCGTTCAAGAGGCCGATCTGGATCTCTTGTGTAGTGCGAGAGATCCTCCGACACCTCGATCCGGCTCAGCGGGATTGAAGTATGTTGGTTCATATGGGGCACGCGAGTCTCTATCGAAAGGGCAACGGAGGCATCATTGCAGCCCGTCACTTCGGCGTTCAGCCCCTGCTCATCGAGGAAATGCACGGTAACCCGTTCATCTGGATCAATCCACGGACGGATGACTTTTTCTTTGTCTTCATTCGTCATGATTATCCCTCCATGTCTCATGGGACCGATCAGAATGGACCGGGTCATTCGTCGGCCGGCCTGAGTGTGAAACGCGCATTGCCTCCCGCCTCAGGCACTGACGGGACATCTCATAGCCTTCGACGTCCCGTCATCGGTCGCCATGGCTCACCGCTTGACGTACAACAACCCGCCGATATGGGCCTTGTCGAGCTGGTTATAGTACGGGAACACACTCTGATCAGTTCCGATGGCATCCAGATCAGTCACCGAAAGCTTGACGTTCTTGTTCTCTCCCGGCTTTACGACCTCTTTCACATGAAATTTGTCGATCGCGAATCCTTGATCCTTCTTCGTGTAGTTCGTCACGGTCAGCGTCACTCCGCCGGCTCTCCCCCGCTCATCCACGATGATCACCGATGGAAGCACAAAGCTGACGTGGTCCTCTGTCAGAATCCCGAGGGTGAACTGCGTTGGGCTCTTCGCCTCCTGGGCGTAGGACAGCGTGCCGGTGACAGGCAACAGTGTGAGCGCTCCGAACAGCGCTGCAATCGCGTATGATTTCATCGTGATGTCCTCCTCAAGGTAAAATGTGAACGTCTCTTCGCCGCCTGTGCCTCTTCAGAAGGCGCACCCTTTGGACTCAGAACGAGAGTGCCGCTCGCTCGTCCTGATCCTTGATCGAAGCCGGAAATCGTTTCATGCGGCCCATCAACGCCTTCTCTTCAGGATCGAGCTTGTCTTCACTTTTGAGAGAAAGGAGCACGGCATAGGGGACCACTTTGACGACCGTGGCAAAAATGCGAGGCGCGGCCTCGTTGCTGATTCCGCCTTCCTTCGTTTCCAACATTTCCAGGAAACGGTTCATGCCCTTTCGCTTCCCGTCATAGGCCTCCTTGACCGCGGCTTCAGTGATAACCTCCCTGCTTGAAGTACGGCTTGAAGTTGCCTGTCTTGGCCAGGTTTTGTTGAACCATGACCTTTAGTGACTGCCCACATTCCACGGCTTGTCATGGTGGGGCGAATCGTGGCTCATCGATTGATGAGAAACGGCTTCTCTCTGTCGGCTTCCACGCAGAAAGTTAAAGCATGATCCTTGCCAGGTTGATGGCATGGTTCAATAACGGCAGAAACTCTTCCTGCCGAGACTGAACTGCCCTCGGATGACGGTTTCGCACTGTGCGGCCTGTGCAGAACCACCCGTTCATCACAGCACGGCCTCTCACCCTGATCCAATGACCATACGATCCGTCGCGCGGGCCATCGTTCCAGTCACGGCCTCTAGTCCGGTAGGACTTGAGCGAGCAGATCGTACGCGAGAGTCGCACGAGTAATGACGACTGCGGGCACAACCTATGCCTGTGAGAATGGTACGAGCGAGTCCGAATCGAAGGAGTACCTCGGGCCTAACAGGCTGCGGAAAAACGTTTTGGCACAATAGAACTTCGAAGATCCGCATGTGCGCATGGCAGGTGAACATCCCAACAGGATGCTCAACATGGCAACCGTCTTACCGGCCCAACCCTAAGCGCGCCAAGAGGCGCCCTATGAACTGGCTTGACGTGATATCGATTGGAAGGAGAACCAGCGATGGTGAACATGGACGACGGTGCATGGGTCGAGGCCAATATCGGGGTGGTCACAAACCATTTAGCCAAGGAGTTTGAAAATTTTGCCATTGCCTATCGCGGTGACAGACCGATCACCCATACCTTTACCGTGAATAATGGAAAAAAGTCCTTTAAGCTGGTTATCGGATGGCCGATTTTAGCCGATAGAAACTCTACTCCGGCGAGAATCGATTTCTTATTAAAAGAGAATGTCGCACAGGAAATGCGGCTCCATGGAGAAAAAGGCTATTACTGGACGCCCGCAATGTAAGCTTGTGATTCACATAATTTCAACAGAACTGTGGCGAAGCATTCCGCAA
>JAJFBJ010000154.1 GCA_020697375.1 Nitrospira sp.
GAAAGCCTTGTCTCTCAATATCAGCAGCGGCGGCATGCTGGTGCTCATGGATCACGCTCCTGTAGTTGAGCAGGTCCTCAAAGTGCTGGTGCCGACGCCGACCAGTTCGGCCGGGACTCCGACACTCGCAGAAGTCAGGTGGACGCGCAAGGTTCCGTTCGGGAGCTCAAGCAACAACGGCGCCTACTTCGTTGGGTTGAAATTCTTGTTCTAATGTGGAACAACCGTAACATCAAAAGGAAGAAACCATGAAGGTTGTAATTCTTGCCGGTGGGATGGGAACGCGTTTCGCAGAGGAAACTCAGCTTCGTCCGAAGCCGATGATCGAAATTGGGGGAAAACCGATCCTCTGGCACATCATGAAGATTTACGCCTCCCACGGCATCAAGGAATTCATCATTGCGCTCGGCTACAAGGGGGAAATGATCAAGGATTACTTCCTCAACTTCTACGCCTTCAACAAAGACATCTCGGTCGATCTTGGAAGTGGAAAGACGACGATCCATAACGGTAAGCAACATGAGGATTGGAAGGTACACCTTGTGGATACCGGTCTACACACCATGACTGGGGGACGCCTGAGGCGTCTGAAGAAGTGGCTTGAACAAGACGAGACGTTTATCTTTACGTACGGTGATGGAGTTGCAGACATCGACATTCAGGCACTCATCAAGTTCCACCATTCCCATGGGAAGCTTGCCACGGTCACCTCAGTGTTGCCGCCGGCCCGATTCGGCCGTTTGGAGTACGACCAGGACCTGGTAATCGGCTTCAAGGAAAAGCCACATGATGAAGAGGCTTGGATCAACGGCGGGTTCTATGTGCTGCAACGCGAGGCGATTGATTACATCGCCGGCGATGAAACGATCTGGGAGCGCGAGCCCATTGAACGGCTCACTCAGGAACACCAACTCATGGGATATCGCCACAATCGCTTCTGGTCCTGCATGGACACTTTGCGGGAAAAGAACTATTTGGAAGAGTTGTGGCAATCATCCAAGGCCCCTTGGAAGGTCTGGTAAGAAGCCATGCGATCGGATTTTCTCGTCATCGGCGGCGGCGTCATCGGCTTGAATATTGCCAGAGGCCTTCGACGCACATTCCCCGGTGTATCGGTGCATCTCCTTGAAAAAGAAGCGGACTGCGGGCTTCATGCGAGCGGACGAAACAGCGGTGTCCTGCATGCCGGATTCTATTACTCGCCCGATAGTCTCAAGGCCAAGTTTACTTGGCGTGGGAATCGCCTGCTGACCGAATATTGTGGAGAGAGGAAGATTCCGCTGAACAAATGCGGGAAGTTGGTCGTCGCCCGAGATCACGCCGATCATACAGGACTGGATGAACTGTTGAAAAGGGGACGTGCGAACGGGATACCCGTCGAAGAGATCTCGGAGAAACACGCCAAAGCCATTGAGCCTCGGGTCAAGACATGCGAACGTGCATTGTTTTCTCCCGCGACCTCGACCGTTGATCCTTCTCTGGTAATGCAGGCCATGAAGAAGGACGCAGTCGAGGAGGGCGTGCAGATCCATTGCGGTGCCCGATACCTCGGATCATCCAAAGGGCAGGTGAAGACGACTCACGGTACGTACGAGGTAGGGTACGTTGTGAACGCAGCCGGACTCTATGCAGACCGCATCGCCCGCGATTACGGGTTTTCTGAGCACTATCGAATTCTCCCATTTAAGGGCCTCTATCTCTACTCCAGTGAACCGGCTGGGTCGATTCGTACGAACATCTATCCTGTGCCCGACCTACGAAATCCCTTTCTAGGAGTGCACTTCACGGTGACGAATGAAGGAAGAGCAAAGCTTGGCCCAACAGCAATTCCGGCCTTGTGGCGGGAACAATACGGCGGCGTATCGAGGTTCTCAGTTGCAGAATTTATCGAGATTGCCGGGAGAGGACTAAGTTTGCTGGGTGATGCTGGTTTCGAATTTAGGCGGTTAGCTATTGAGGAAGTCATGAAATACTCGCGGCGGCGGATGGTTAGCTTAGCAAGCCAACTTGTTGAGGGAGTGCGGTTGGAGCAATATTCAAAGTGGGGAAAGCCAGGGATTCGCGCTCAGCTACTCGATATCAAAAAACGCAGACTTGAGATGGATTTTGTCGTGGAAGGCGACGAGCGCTCGATGCATGTGCTCAATGCGGTTTCCCCCGCGTTCACCTGCTCGCTTCCGTTTGCAGAGTATGTTTGTGAAAAGATCACCGCTGCACAGAACAAAACGGTCCATGAGGTTGGCGGAGCGTCAAGGTTGAGCACTACGTTAGGAGGTAAGGAATGAGAGTCATGGTAACGGGTCATAAGGGATATATTGGTACGGTCATGGTCCCGATGGTACAAGCAGCCGGGCACCAAGTGCTTGGGCTTGATAGCGATCTTTACCGAAACAGCACCTATGGCAAGGGAATACCAGAAGTTCCAGAGATTATTAAGGACATACGTGACATTGAAAAGACCGATTTGAAGGGCGTGGATGCCATTATCCACCTGGCAGGACTATCGAATGACGTGCTTGGAGATCTCAACCAGGATTTGACGTATGACATCAACCATCACGCATCAGTAAGAATTGCCGCAATGGCAAAGGAGGTTGGAATTAGCCGATTCGTGTTCGCCTCCTCTTGCAGCAATTACGGTGCGGCTGGAGACCGGGTGCAAGACGAGCAGGGCGAGCTTCATCCGGTGACGGCCTATGCAATCTCTAAGGTGAGAGTTGAGCGTGACCTGGCTCAGTTGGCCGACGACAAATTCAGCCCTGTCATTATGAGGAATTCCACCGCCTATGGCGCGTCTCCCAGGATCCGGTTTGATATTGTGCTCAATAATCTTACCGCGTGGGCCTATACGACGGGGCATGTGCTTCTGAAGAGCGACGGTACGCCCTGGCGCCCGATCGTTCACATTGAAGATATCAGTATGGCTGCGATCGCGGCACTCGAATCGCCGAGAGAGGTCGTGCATAATCAAGTGTTCAATGTTGGGATCAATTCAGAGAATTATCAGATGCGCCAGTTGGCTGAAATCGTCGGCAAAACGGTTCCGAACTGTGAGATCAAGTTTGCCGGCGGCGCCGAACCGGACAAAAGAAACTATCGGGTTAATTTCACGAAATACACGAACGCGTTTCCGAATCATAAATTGCGTTGGAATGCGACACAGGGAGCAAAGCAAATTTATGAGTCGTATCGGACGAATGGTCTGGGGAAGGAAGAGTATGAGGGACCACGCTACAAGCGGATCGCGCAACTCAAACTTCTCTTGAGCACAGGGCAATTGGATGAAAGCTTGCGCTGGCGCAAATCCTAAGGAGATTCGAAGTGATGAATACAACCTCTGAGTCGAGGGCATAAGGGAGAGCAATGCTGTTTCATGAAACGCCACTTTTCGGTTGTTATGTTATTGAGCCGGAGCGAATGCAGGACCATCGCGGGTTCTTTACCCGCGTCTTGTGCCAGAAGGAGTTTGAGCAGCGTGGACTCAAGGTCGAGGTGCTTCAGTCGAACGTGGGATTCAGCCCCCGAAAAGGCACCTTGAGAGGGTTGCATTACCAAACGGCCCCGCATGCGGAGGTGAAGATTGTCCGGTGTACCAGGGGAGCGATGTTTGATGTGGTTGTGGATCTGCGTCCTCAGTCGCTTACACACAAGCAATGGTTCGGCGTGGAGCTTACAGAAGACAATGGAAAGATGATCTATGTTCCAGAAGGGTTTGCTCAAGGATATCTGACACTGGTGGACAATACTGAGATGAATTATCACACGTCGAAGTTTTACGATCGGGAGTCTGCGTTCGGGGTGCGCTATGATGACCCCGCATTTGGCATCACATGGCCCATCGAGGTCGCGGTCATCGCCGAACGGGACGTAAAGTGGGCGAACTATGGAAATTCAGGGAAGAATTAATCTTTAATGTGAGGCGTACCAATGATACTTATTGACAGAGCGATGGCAGAACGGCAGCAGTGCGGCAACCCCGTCCGCGTGGCCCTTGTTGGGGCCGGATATAGCGGGAAAACCATCGCGTACCAGATCATACAGTCCTTCCCAGGACTTCAGCTTGTCGCGATTGCAAATCGGACTCTTCAATCGGCCCGTGATGCATATGCAGCGGCCGGGGTTACAGACGTTCGGGTGGTCGATAGCCCGAGTGCCCTCGAGCAGTCTATTCGGGATAAGCGATATGCTATTGCAGAGGATGCGTCGGTGCTTTGTAAGGCGGCGGGCATCGAAGTCATCATCGAGGCGACGGGGACGATCGAGTTCGGTGCCGGAGTGGTTGCGCAAGCGATCGAATATGGCAAACACATCATACTGGGAAATGCTGAATTGGATGCGACCTTGGGGCCGATCCTCAAGTCCTATGCGGATCGAGCGGGCGTTATCTACTCGAACAGCGACGGCGATGAACCCGGGGTCGCCATGAACCTGGTCCGTTTTGTCAGGTCGATCGGCTTGAAACCAATGGTGGCAGGCAACCTGAAGGGCCTCTATGATCGCTATCGAACACCAGAAACGCAACGTGGTTTTGCCGAAAAATTTAATCAAAAGCCGGTACAAATGACGTCGTTCGCGGACGGGACCAAGCTTTCAATGGAGTTGACGGTCTTGGCCAATGCTACGGGCTTTAGGGCGGGGAAGCGAGGCATGCATGGTCCTGCGTTGCCCCATGTCAATGACAGCAGCAAGTTTTATCTAGATAAGCTGCTGGCAGGCGGAATGGTTGATTTCTTGTGTGGCGCGGCGCCTTCAAACGGAGTGTTCGTGTTGGGGCACACGGAAGATCCGGTCAAGGCTGCCTATTTAAAATACCTCAAGCAGGGGGATGGACCGCTCTACGCGTTCTACACGCCATTTCACCTGCCACAACTCGAAATCCCTTTAACTGCAGCCCGAGCTGTCTTGTTTAAGGACGCGACTGTTGCCCCTATAGGTGGTCCTGTTTGCGATGCCATTGCATTCGCCAAGCGAGATTTGAAAGCGGGGGAAATCCTCGATGGGATCGGAGGTTTTGCCTGCTACACCTTGATCGAAAACTATGACGTCGCGAGGCAACTTGGAGCGTTGCCGATGGGTGTCTCAGAAGGATGCAAGCTCAAACGGAACGTTGCCAAGGACGAGGTGGTGACGTACGCAGATGTGGAGCTTCCGGAAGGTCGTTTATGTGACAAGCTGCGCAAAGAGCAGCACGATTGCTTTCAAAAACAGCTTGCCAGGTGTTAACGGTGTCTTTAAGTAGGTGTTCGTGCCACATACAGATGATACCGGAAGGGCCCTTTCGCATTTGCACAATCGAGTTGTAATGGGTACGTTTCTGAAACAGCAAGACGATACGCGGTAACGCAAGAGGTGACACCATCAATTTTTTGTAGATCGGCCTGTCTTCTTCACCGGCCTCCGCCTCTTGAATCGGCGGGAGGTCCTGCTTCCCCACGGTCGCCGCCGGCGCGGAAGCCGGATCCTGGTTCGGTTGGGCGTACCCGCCGAGTGGGACGGTCCATTCCAGGCCCAGCACGACTGCCAGCATAAGGGCCACTGCGCGCAAAGCTCGAAGCCACGGCATCTCCCAGCATGCGGTCTGCATGACTTTTCCTCCTCACGATGGAATAGGGCACAAAGGTTTCCACAACATTGTGCGCGGATTGAACCGACGGTTAGAGCGCTGCAAGTCGCATTGTACCCCCTGCCCGATGGCCGCTGGGTGCGGTATAGCGAAAACCGAGAGACGGGCGCTACCCTAGGCCGCGAGACAGGGGCTTGTCAATCGCCTGTAGGGAAATATTTTCTCAAAATAGTTCCATTTTCCGTGGAAACGGGCTAGAACCCGTATGGTATCGGCGGCGCTAGCCATCTCGACGTTGACGTCACCGAGAACGCGGATACTAGCTTGGGACTCAAGGATTTTTCGCAATCAGGAACGCATGTTTCTGCCCGCGGCCCCCATAATCCCTCAACGACTCCGTTCTGCCGCATTTGTGCTAATAACTCCATGAAAATGCGGACCCTATTATGACGTGGAATGTTGACGGAGAGTGACAAGAAGGAGGCTAACCAAAGAACGTCGTGCATCTTTAGAGTTACGGTATTGTACGTAGAATTTTTGTGCTGCTCAGCTAAGTCAGCTAAGTCTGTGGATAAGATAAGTTGAACTGAGAACGGTAAATGATTGTCACCGTTGAGATTATGGGGCAAACTGTTTTTTTGTTCATGAAAGAGGCATTACAGCTCGTGAACGATTATGGGACCACCTCGCCCCTCAGACGAACTACAGAAGCTGGAATACCTCAATCAGGGGGCTAGATCTTTCGACAGCATTCGAACACAATCGCCCGACAAAAGAGCTAGAATTTCCTTGTGTTTCACGGCAAGTACTATGAAGCCGTGTTTTGTGATCCATAACTAAGTGTGGAAGTCCTAATGGGACCGAAAGGGCGAAGCTGTGAGTGAAGTAGAGGTAGCGAAGACCGGCCCGCAGCCTTGTCAATGGTTCGCCATTCAAACACGTTCTCGACACGAAAAGGTTGTTGAAAGTCATCTGGAAA
>JAJFBJ010000155.1 GCA_020697375.1 Nitrospira sp.
GACGAGAGGATCGTTCTACTCGTTTTCTCGGTGTCGGCCAACTGTCAACGATGTGTGGTCAGTTCGGGTGTCAGCGATGTGTTGTCATGTGACCTTTAAGGCTGTGGCCTGATAGACGAATAGACGATGTGACCCTATTCAAACATACGGGAGGACTGTTATGAAGCCAGGACGCATTAGGGTATCGGTTATCGGCGTATTCGCACTCACCGCGTTCATTGGCTGCGAAGCGTATAAACACGATAGGCAACTCCCACCGCCACCAGGTGCCTCCGTTCACGAATCTCCATCTCATGCCGGATCACCGGCTCCGCAAGGATCAACGCCCGTCCCGGCGCCAATCGCGCCTGACAAACGTACTAGTTCTCAATAGACCGATTCACCGCAGATCATCGACTTTTTGGACCACGGAGATTCGGAAAAGGGAAATGAACGCAAGATCAAAGAGGTCTCGATGTACGACATTGTAAATATCATTATGACGGCAAGAGGCCATGCCGAGATATTTGCTCAACAGCGGCCGGAGGTAGCTGAGCCGGTTAAGAGGCTAGAGGAAGACTTGGTGAAGGCGCACAAGACATTTATCGATGCAGTTGTCCCCATTACTTAGGAAAAAAGGAGGTGAATCAATCAAAAATGACTGCCCACTGACGAGGTCTATCATGCGGCCGAACACTTTCTCGGAACTTTTCGCAAAAGCTTCCTGATGCGAGCGACCCTCGGAATTCTGAACGTCAAGCCGCCTTTGAGCAGCTATGGGCCTCTAATATTCGGCGCGCCCTTTTCCCGATGGAAACCGAGATTGGGTCGCCAAGCTGGATGCTCCCACTGGACCCATCACCTTGACTGGGAAATCCGCAACCCAGACGCAACCTGAGCCTGCACCAGTTGAAATGGCCGAAGCTCAATAATTGAAATTTTTGGTGGCGGTGACCCGGATTGAACGGGTGACCCGCGGCTTATGAGAACAATTACGTATACCTCCAGTAGGTTGCGGTAGACCACGCCAGGCAACAGCAGGCCCAAGCCTATCAAGGGGTTTGTGGCCTGCTGTTGTTCCTTCTATTCTCCTGTGTTATCCCCTAACCGTGACTCTTTTCGGATCGCAACCGTGACTGCAACCGTGACGGAATAGATTTCATAACACCGAGGGAAAGATGTCTTTACCTCGCAGTTTCCAAGGTCTAAGGGCTCTTCATTGTGATGCAGACTGCAAACCGCAGGTCCATTTTCGCAGCTAGGTGGACTTCGATATGTATCCAAAACACAATCTCTCGTATCCGATCGGATACACGTAAGCCACATCATGCCAACCGCTTCTTCGTAACGGCCTGGTAAGCCATTGATTTTGCATTCCTGTCACGCGGCATCTTCCCGGCATCTTGATTGCTTGTCCCGAGTTCAGTACGAAGTTAAAACCGTCACTGACCTGGACTTCAGACCTATACGACGCGTACCAGTGCTGTTATTTCTAGATTTCGCCCCGGTCGTCATGTCTTGAAAGCTCGGTATCGAGCTGCTCATGGACCACAAGTTCCCGGAGTCGGGGGGGAACGCAGGTGACATCGTTGTGGAAGATGGCGGATGCGGCGACGAGGACTTAATGGTGGAGTATTACCAGCGTCTGCTGAAGGGCGAAGGGCGGTCAGCGGCGTTACGAGAAGCGCAGGGGATGATGATCAATAGTAAAACGCGATCCCATCCATACTATTGGGCGGCTTTCCTCTCCATCGGAGATTGGCGGCCGCTAGGCCAGAATTGACGCGAGCTACTCAGAGAAACAAGATTAAGAGAGGCGTGATCATGGGTATGTTGTAAGACACAGAGGCTTCACCCAGTGGAGACCGAGCTAATGCACCGACGAAATCTGGATTGGTGTGATGTTTTCCTCCTGGTGCTGTCCATGCTTGGGGTGGTTGTGAGTGCAGGCGCCCAGGAAAGTACTGGAAATGAGGCTGACACGCTAAACCAGCAAGTCGAACAGCTCTACCGGCAAGGTCAATACAGTGATGCAATTCCTTTGGCTCAGCGTTCACTCGAGCTCAATGAGGCACAGCTAGGACCAGAAGATCCAAAAACGGTGACCTCGCTCAATAATCTAGCCCTTCTTTATAAGTCCAGCGGGGATTACGGAGTAGCAGAATCATTGTACCACCGTGCTTTAGCGATACGATTGAGAATTCTTGGAGCAGAGCATCCAGATACTGCCGTGTCATTAAACAATCTTGGTACATACTATGAAGCCGTTGGCAACTATCCTCAAGCAGAACGCCTGCACCAACAGGCATTAGGGATCCGAGAAAAAGTGTTAGGTCGGGATCACCTTTTGACTGCTGCTTCGCAGATCAATTTATCTATCGTCTACTATGACACCGGGGCATATTCGAGGGCAGAACCACTGTTGCGTCAGGCATTAGCAACCAATGAAAAAATCTATGGAGCCGAGCATCCCAATACATCCACTGTACTTAATAATCTAGCCGCACTTTATCAGGCTAGAGGTGACTACGCCAAAGCGGCATCGCTTTCGCAGCGTGTGGTGGCCATCCGCCAACAAGCTCTGGGAAAGGAACACCCTTTGACTGCCGCCGCGCAAAGCAATCTGGCCACTATTTATAGCCACAGGGGTGAACAAGACAAAGCAATACCGCTATTACGCGAGGCACTGGCGACGAGTGAAAAAATCTACGGAGAGGAACATCCAGTAACCGCAAGTCTGCTCACTAATCTAGGCGTAAGCCATAGGACAGCAGGAGACTATGGTACGGCGGAGCCGCTGCTCGAACACTCACTGGCTATCACTCGCAAAATCCTCGGGCCTACGCACCCAGATACGGCCAACTCCCTACGTAACCTGGCGGTTTTGCATTGGGCTTCTGGGAATTTAACAAGAGCTATTCAATTGATGGAACAGGCCCAGCTTATTCAGGCAAACAACACCTCCACATTTTTTCTGTCAGGATCAGAGTTCCGAAAGATCAGATACCTTCAGCAGGGGTGGGGAGACACTTCGGCCGATATTTCCTTGTCACTAGCACTAACGGACCGGCAGGCAGTGAGTCTTGGATTGACGAGTGTGCTGCGCACAAAAGGCCGAGTGTTGGACGCCCTATCCGAAAGTTTGGGAAGACTTCGACAAAGCATAAAACAAGAAGACCATGAGCTTTTCGACGAGTTAGCCGCCGTGGCGCAGCAATGGTCAGCATTGATCTATCAAATTTCTGCTACGTTATCCGCGGAAGACTATCGTGTACGATTAAACGATCTTGCGACTAAAAAAGAGCAGCTTGAGACTGAGTTGTCAATGAGGGGTGCTGACTTACGGGTAGAAATTAATCCCATTACCCTGGCGAGAATCCAGGCCGCGATCCCAATGGACGCCGCGCTCGTAGAGTGGTTCCGGTACCAACTGTTCGACCCGAACGCAAAGAGCAAGGAACCAAATTTGGGAAACCACGCTACGTGGCCTATGTGGTCAAGCGCGAGGGCAGCCCCGCCGTCGTGGATATTGGTCACGCCCACGACATTGAAAAGCTCATCCAAGATTTCCGAACGGCGCTCAGCGATAGGGAGGCTGCATATGTCGGAGAGGTTGCCACAGAACTGTCTGAGAAGGTGGTAAAACCCTTGCGCCCACACATACGCGATGCCGAGCGGTTGCTCATCTCACCGGACGGGGCCTTGAATCTAATACCGTTTGCTGCGCTGGTGGATGAAAACGGCTCATATCTTGGAGTCCGCTATGACATCACCTATCTGACTAGTGGCCGTGATCTGCTGCGGTTCGGGACGCCCGCGGTTGCAACCGGCGACGCCGTAGTTGTGGCTAATCCAGACTATGATGACGTTGGTTCTTTGCTCGCTCAAGGCGATACTTCCGTTCAGTCGTCACGTTCCATTGATCTGGATCGCGGCGGAGTGAACTTCTTGCCGTTGGACGGCACAGCGAAAGAAGCGGTGGCACTGAAGGACTTGCTCAAGGTCGAGGATAAAAACGTGCTGACGCAAGCGGAGGCCACTGAGGCTCGAGTCAAGCAGCTGCAAGGGCCGCGCCTGCTGCATATCGCGACGCACGGGTTCTTTCTGAAAGATAATGAGTTGCCGGCTGCCGCCGCCAGGACGGCAGCTTTCTCCCAAGACCAAGTGCCTGTCCCTGTGGGCGAGAATCCACTACTGCGCTCCGGCCTGGCATTGGCGGGGGCCAACGGTCGTCGCTCGGGGGAGCATGATGACGGGATTTTAACGGCAGCGGAAGTGGCCCAGATGGATCTCCGCGGAACGCAGCTCGTGGTGCTCTCGGCGTGCGAAACGGGATTGGGCGACGTGCAGAATGGGGAAGGGGTCTATGGTCTGCGGCGGGCCCTAGTACTCGCGGGGGCCGAGACGCAGGTGGCGTCGCTCTGGAAGGTGGCGGATGAGGCGACCAAAAACTTGATGGTGGACTACTACACACGCTTGCTGAAGGGCGAAGGCCGCTCAGCGGCCTTGCGAGAGGCACAGCGAACGATGATCAACAGCGCAGAGAGATCGCATCCGTACTATTGGGCCGCCTTCGTCTCGATCGGGAGATGGACGCCGCTGGCGCAAAATCGATAGAAAGGGTGAATGGCTAGGTATACCTATTGGACGAACGAGGCGACGTATGGCTGGAATATTTATCAGTTATCGACAGTCCGATGCCAAGGCCTGGGCGATTGGCTTGCGCGATGATCTCGCCAATACTTTCGGTGAAGACCAAGTCTTTCTCGACAAAGATACTCTGCACGCGGGCAATTGGCGAGAGCAGATCCACCGGCACTGGACCGTTGCAATGTCGTCCTGATCATAATCGGGCCGCGGTGGCTAACCATTACTGACGACCAGAACCGACCTCGTCTCAATCTTCCTGACGATGTCCATCGCCAGGAAATCGCGCTCACGTTGAAGCATAAAGCGGTGACCGTCATTCCAGTGCTGGTCGACGAGGCACTGATGCCGCGAGCCGAGCAACTCCCAGTGGACTTGCATGGTTTGTGCGATCAGCAGGCCTACAAGATGGGTGATACCAAGGCCCGACGACAGGCGGATCTGGAGGTCCTTGTTCGGAACATCCAAGCGGTCGGGGGGCTCACCCCGCGTCGGGGCGCCAATGCTGAGGAGACGCTCGGCTCGTTAGAGGAACGAATATCTTGGTACAAATTGGATTTCGCTGCGCTTGGGATCTCCGTTGTCCTCACTCTCTGCTCGGCCATATATGCGTATCGCTGGACGAACTGGGAGGCGGGGAGATTGTGTTCTTACTGGTGTTGTTCTATGCACTTGCCTTCGCTGGCAAGCGGCTGTGGCGGTTCCGAGGTGAACGAGCAAGGAGGGTGGCATGAGTGTCCGATGTGGCCAGTGGACCGGTCTCGGACTCTGGCTGGTCGCTGTATTATTTGCTCCGCAGACGGCGCTGGCTCAGACCGATTCACGAAACATTGCAATGGAGGTCATCTGCCTGACCGATCGACCTGTTATCGACCAAGGGGCGAATACCAGGCTGCAAGCGTGGGCGGCCACGCAGGATGGCCACTCGATTGCGTTTAAGTGGCAGGTCACGGCTGGTGTGGTACAGGGCACGGGGCCGGATGTGCAATGGACTCTATCTGGAGTCAAGATTGAATCCGGCGAGCTTCACAAAAAGGTGACGGCCACTGTGAAAGCCGTGGCGGCAGGCCTGAGAGAATCGAACTGCACGGTGGAAGTATTCATCGGTAATAATGAAGAAGACACAGGGCCAGATAGATCCTCCTCCGACAGGCGAGGAGGTTTCCGATCGGCTCGACGGTATCTGTTGCCAGACCAGGAGGAGCCGGGCTTCGGTCCCTATAGTTACCTGCTATTTCCGAAACCGCCGCAGACAGAAGAAGAGAGAAAACGCTACCTCAAGACCTTAGAGTCGTGTTTGCTCGTGATGCAAAGTGTCGAGGACCATATCAAACGCCACCGTCGACCGAGTGAATTGAATGCCACGCATATTCCGATAACGGAATTCCCGAAATACAGCCCAGGTCCGCGGAATGGGCGGAAAATACCTTGGCCGCGTACGATTACACGAGGGCCCAGAAGCTGTTGGACAAACTGGATGACACGTATCAACGAGGCCCGTACTTGATTTCGGTGCTCAAGCAGCCCTTGTCGGACGTGGCTACGCCCGTTCAGGTGCATTTGCTCCAGGACTTCACCGGTAAGGTGCCAGAGTTGGTCTCCAATGCGGTTGATCTGTTGACTTACCGTGACTTAATTCGGAATCGGCAAGCCGCTGTACTCAAGATTCGAGAGTATATCGCTATAGCACAAGACTAATCGGAAATCACGGTAGCTAAGACCCGCGGCTTGGTTGGACTATTTGTGACCATGCCCTCAACCTGACACTTTTCGGATCGGAACTGTTGACCTTCCCCCATTCATTACACCACGGTCAAAGAAGTTAAGTCCTGTGCTCGATGGGCCTCGGCGTGATAGTTACGAATGAACTCTTGGGGTGTCAC
>JAJFBJ010000156.1 GCA_020697375.1 Nitrospira sp.
GTTGTTCGACTTGCTGGGGGCGGAATCGCGATGCGGTGTCACCCTGACCGAATCATTCGCCATGTGGCCTGCGGCGTCCGTGAGCGGTCTCTATTTCGCGCATCCTCAGGCCAAGTATTTTGCGGTGGGAAAAATCAATAAGGACCAGGTCGAAGACTATGCGTCCCGCAAGAAGCTACCTATGGGCGAAGTGGAGCGGTGGCTCGCTCCGAATCTGAACTACGACGCATAACAGGATGGTGAAAAAGGCCGCCAGCTTTGTTCTCGCATCGCACAGAGGCTCAACGTACCGCAAGGGTACGCTTCGCCTCTGTGCTCGCTGCGGCCTCGCTGGACGGTCTTTTTGACCATCCTGCGGGCGCTCTCCACGTTGCTTCGAACTCCTGGAACTTTGTGTTTTGGGCGGCCGAACTAACGGGATAAGTTAGTTCTTGACGGCTTCGAGGGCTGGGGGTACGGCAGGGGAGGCGGCCATGCCTGAGATAACGGTCGCGAGCGAAGATTTGATCCAGCGATAACGTTCTTCCGCCCAGGCATTGAAGGCATCCGCGTTCTCAAACACCAGTTCCCAAGCCTTGGCTGCATCCAACAGCAGGAGCTGATGCGGGCGATTCTGTCCGGGGAAATACACCACCAGCACGGCCGACTTGCCGGTGAGGCTCACATCCGAAAAAACATGGATCATGGCCGCTGCCGGGATGGATACTTCGCGCGTGGCTGCTTCGACGAGCGGCTGGTACAGGCGGTTGAGCAGGTGCGTGGTGTCTTCATAGGGGCTCGCCGTTCTTAGCAGCCTGGGATTGGGCTTGTCACCGAATAAATTGTCGGTGAGATAGGTCGCGGCTTCCCAGGTCGGCATCATGCCGGACGAAGCGAGGCTCTCGCAGAGGTAGGCAATCCAGTTTCGCGGCATCGTGGTCATGGTCGCGTATCCTGATCCTGAATCGAAAAACGCCGCCGGGACACGGATGACCAGGTCGGGTCCGTAAACTGATCATAGATGCGTTTGATGTCGTCCATCGAAGCAAAAAAGATATCAAGAAGATCGGGATCGAAATGCGTCCCGCGTTCTTTCAGCATGAGCTCCTTCGCATGATCGAAGTCGTACGCCGGTTTGTATACCCGCTGAGTGGTGAGGGCGTCGAAGTTGTCCGCGATGGCCGTGATCCTTCCCTCTAATGGAATGTCCTCTCCCTTGAGTCCGCGAGGATAACCCGTTCCATCATAGCGCTCATGGTGCGTCCATGCGATGAGCGCGGCGATTTTCAGCAGCTCAGAATCGGAACCGGCTAAAATCCGGTACCCGATCTCGGTATGTTGCGCGATCACCTTGAACTCTTCCGGGGTGAACTTGCCGGGTTTGAGCAGCACATGGTCGGGGGTGCCGATTTTGCCGATGTCATGCATGGGGCTGGCGGTGCGGATGAGATCGCATCGGTCCGGTGACAAGCCGTAGCGACGTGCCAGAAGTTCGCAATAGTGGCTCATCCGTTGAATGTGCTGCGCCGTCGAGCTGTCGCGAAATTCGGCGGCGATGGCGAGCCGCTGAATGGTTTCCTCCCGTGACAGGCGCAGTTCTTTTTCGCTGCGCTCCAACCATTCAAGAGCCTGCTGCAGCGCGATCGTCCGCGTCCGGACGACTTCCTCCAGATTTTCGCGATGCATGACGTTTTCGATTTCTAACTTGCGCCGTCGCAAGGCATTGGCCACGTTGATCAACACCTCATTCGCTTCAAACGGCTTGATCACATATCCGAAGGCTCCCATATCCAGGGCCGCATTCGCAAGGACAGGGCTGTCGAGGCCGGTAACCATGATGACGGCGGTGGCGCCATATTGGGCAAGAATATGGCGGACGAGATCCATGCCCGATTCGCCCGGCATGTTGACATCGCACAGGACCAGCGCATAGGACGTTCTCTCCAGGTGCTGGCGAGCCTCTCGCGATTCTCCGGCGAGGGTCACGTGGTACCCGTGCGGCTCAAGAAGATAACCCAATAGCCGCCGGATGGGTTCTTCATCATCCACGATGAGGATGTTGCGGTTTTCCAGGAGCGATTGATTGGTCTGATGGGTGAGGGTCTGGTTGCTCATAGAGCCGGCTCGCGAGGTTAAGTTGGTCGATTCATTACATCCGGGACAGAATCGTTATCGGCCGAATGACCGTGAGTCTAAAGCGTGAGAGCAATAAAGAGGTGCACCTTTTATGCCATGTTACCGTCTCCGGAACGTCCTTAAATGGGAAGCGCAGGACTGCCGCATAAATGGACTCACCGCTTTGATAATGTGAAAAAGATCCTGTGGATCACCGGCGCCGCTCATTGCTCTCGGGGGTTTCCATCGGTCCGTCAACTCTGACGCCGGCACGTCGATTATCCGTACGGTATGAATATGTTGCGAGGAAATTCCAGGCCATGATCGATTTGCTCTTTGCCGACCCCTTCCCTATAATCCGCTTCTTTCGATTTTGGTTGCGGGAAGGAGCGAGAGTCAATGGGAAGTGGCGAGGGAATGAGTCGGATCGATGGGCGGCGTCTCGATGAGGTCCGTCCTGTCAAGGTGACGCGGAATTTCACCAAACATGCCGAAGGGTCGGTCTTGATCGAGATGGGTGACACCAAGGTTATTTGCACCGCTTCAGTGGAGGAGAAGGTTCCCCCTTTTCTGAGGGACAAGGGCCGAGGATGGGTCACGGCGGAATATGCCATGCTCCCGAGAGCCACCCACGATCGATCCCCCAGGGAGTCGGTCAAGGGAAAGCAAGGGGGGCGCACGCTCGAAATTCAACGTTTGGTCGGCCGTGCCTTGCGATCGGTTGTTGATACGACCCGCATGGGTGAGCGCACCATCTGGATCGATTGCGACGTCATTCAGGCCGACGGCGGAACCCGCACGGCTTCCATTACCGGAGCGTTCATTGCCCTCGCAGACGCGTTGGCCTTGTTGAGAAAGAAGGAATTGCTGAAGAAGAATCCGCTCCTGGATTACCTGGCGGCGATCAGCGTCGGAAAGGTCGGCGGCGCGGTGATGGTGGACTTGGCCTATGAAGAAGACTCGCAGGCAGATGTGGATCTGAATCTCGTGATGACGGGCGCCGGACGTTATGTTGAAATCCAGGGCACCGCGGAGCACACACCTTTCGACAAAAAAGATATGGACCAGTTTCTCGACCTCGGCTGGGGAGCGATCCGGGAATTGGTAGAAATGCAAAAGTCGTTGATCGGTTCCATCGCCTGACCATGCGGATTGTGCTGGCCACCGGAAATCGGCATAAGAGGCAGGAACTAGTCGCTCTTCTGCAGGATGTGAATGTCACCATTCAGACGCTGGACGATTTTCCCGATGCGCCGCAGGTGATTGAAGACGGCGAAACCTGCGAAGCGAATGCCATAAAAAAGGCCGTGGAGATTGCGCGCTACACAGGGTTGCCGGCAGTCGCGGACGACACGGGGTTGGAAGTGGATGCGCTCGGCGGCCGCCCCGGAGTATACGCGGCTCGTTACGCGGGAGACCATGCCAGCTACGAAGACAATTGCCGGAAACTTTTGCACGAACTTCGTGAGGTGCCTCAAGCTGAACGACAGGCTCGATTCGTGACGGTGGCCGCGATTGCCCTGCCCACGGGCAAGACGATGACGGTGAAAGGGACATTGGAAGGATACATTGCCGAGGAAGCCGCCGGTATCCACGGATTTGGCTATGATCCGTTGTTCGTTGTACCAGAATATCAGCAAACTCTGGCGCAGCTGCCACTCGGAATTAAAAACAAGATCAGTCATCGTGCCCGAGCTTTTGAACAGGCCAAGGATCTCTTGCGGAAAATGATGATGGAAGGACATTCCGTCCTGACGTAGCCCCCTCTGTAGTCTCCTTTGTTCCTACTCTCCGATTGCTGTGGAACCGGACGACCCCGTACGCTGCTCGTGAATCAACTCTATCGCCAAGCTAGAGCCATATATTCAGCCTGTCTCTGAGCATTGTGTCGCCACCACAGGATGTGGGCGGGAACTCGTTCAATGTGGTGAAGAGGTCCAACCTTTTTCCGCCATGCAGCGCAGATAGGTATCGTAGGGATTGGAAAGAGACTTCTGTGAAAACTGAATGCATAAACTTTCATCAAAGGCCCGCCGTTCCGCTGTCGAGCGTTCCGGATTGGTGGTCCGATTCTCCTGCGGCGCAGGAGGACGCTCCAGCGCCGGGACAGCGCCGCTTTGAACAGTCGCCGCCGGAACATTGTTCGGCAAATTGGTTTCGCGCGGGTCATCAATCGACGTCAGCGCACGTTGACTCTGCTCCTGAGTCGCACAATGGGGATACCCGTAAGGATCCACAATGACTCGATCAGCCGGACAGGGGGCTTGCTTGGTTGCCTGACCGTGAGGAGCGGGGCCCACGAGCGGTTGCAGTTTTACCCATTCATATCCCCGAGCGACCATACACTTGTTGTAGGATTGGGAACCGCTCTCTGATGCGGACGGATGTCGCGCAAGGATGGTGTCGCCCTCCGGCGCCCTGTCTACCGTGACCCGCTCGATTCCTTCACGTACGCAGTCCTGGGAGTCGCGACGATAGTCCGCGCTGAATTGAGGCTGAGCTACCCCTGGCTTGGCCCAGAAGCCTTGTTCGACTGGTTGACAGGAAGATGAGGCTAACATAACCATCACCAGCGCAATGACTGTGCTGGGTGGGCCGGCATTTCCAGGCGCCATGGGCATAATACATCCAGAGGGACCGGACGATAGGGAAGCCACTTGCATGGAGGCAGATCGGCCCGGCAGTTCGCAGTATAAGCTTTCAACAATTCCGGCACCACCCTATCGGCCGCGATTCTTCAGCCGCTTTACGATCGTTGCTCCTTACCCAGTAAAAATATGCTGATACATGTGATGACCATCAGGGCTTGTTATCGTCGTTCCGGCAGAGGCGTTATCCCTGCTGGAGACAAACCTTTGTTGACCCAATGTTCGCACCTGTGAGAACATCCGGTCATGTTGGCTCATGATTTGAACACTTATAAAGATGCGTTTTGCACTTTCCGAGATGACGCCTCTTTATAAAGGTGAAACCCATTACGTCGGGGCGTAGCGCAGCCTGGTAGCGCGCCTGCTTTGGGAGCAGGATGTCGGAGGTTCAAATCCTCTCGCCCCGACCAATAAAAGCAAGTAGTTGCGACATCACATCTTCTGTTTAAGTTACCAGGGTCACGGATAGGGTCACAATCAGAGGCCTTTCCCGTTGCACCTCGCTTTTTCCCCCTCCATTCCACGACTGGTTTTAAACGATATCTTTTTGGTGAGGCATTGCAATGTTGTGGGGGTTTGATTTCCTAATCTTCGCCGGCATTCTAGCCGCCGGTGCTTCCCTTCTGACTATAAGATCCGTTTTAGGACCACCATCGCCAGAACTGTCAGCTTCTTTCTATGGTAAAAACCTATTTCAATTTCGCAACCAGATTAGGATGCGGTATGAGGCGATCGCTGGCACCATATGGATGAGTTTAAGCCTGGCCGCAATGTCCGCGGGGACTATCTTAATGTCAATTGGTCAGCCCAAAATCGTTTTGCGCGAATCACTGATCCATATACTTCTACTACTTGCAGTCGGGCGTGTTTGTTTTTGGATAACTACGCTTATTACAAATTGCATTAGCCGGAAGGTTTATATTCCCGAGATCATCGAGTCCTATAGAGGACTGTATGATCGCTGTGTTGCTTTACTCAGCGAGGCTGGAAGGCTAGACCTTGTTACTCAGGAACTGGATAAGATCGGAACTCTGATTGATCGACCTCGCAATAAGAATGAAGATAACGACACATACCTTCGACGCCTGAGGCCGCATTTTTACGAGAATTAGCTAGTAGGCCGTCCGTGGCGCGCAAGATTGAAGATTGTTCAGGGCAGGGTGGGGACCGGTGCAGGTGCTGGAATAAACCTACTGAGGGGCATTATGGGACTAATTACAATCCGTAAGTACCATATCAATACAAGCGCGATTCAATATGCCGTTCAAATGAAAGACAAGGTTCATGTTTATTTTCATGGCGATAAGGTCGTCATTGTCACACCTGCAGAATGGGAAGCAATTGCTGCCACATTCCAGTCACCGATCATTCCACCGGCCGGTACTGCGTAGTGCCACAACTGACCATAAAGCAGCGCTGACTTCAGAGACACCGAAGCCCCATGGACGAGCCAAAGTTACCATTGGATTATGTAGCTGTTCCTGATACCCCCGGTGCCATTTCTGATCTCGTGCGCTTCGGCACCAGCACCTGGACTTATGAAGGCTGGCAAGGTCAAGTCTACAACAGGCAATACACAAAGACGGGCTTTACTCGCGAATGCCTTGGGGAGTTCTGCCAGTACCTTTACAATGGCCAGCCGCTCTTTCGCACCGTCGGCAATGATTCGACCTTCTATCGACTGCCCACCGCGAACCAACTGACACGCTACCTGAGCCAGATCCCCGAAGACTTTGAGATGTGCTGCAAGGTCTGGGAGAGC
>JAJFBJ010000157.1 GCA_020697375.1 Nitrospira sp.
CCATGGACGGAGACTTTCCTGCCCCGAGCCGCTCACAGATCGCTTTGGCGACCGCCAGGCGGATGATGCCTTCGCCTTGGCCCGTCATCGACACTGCGCCGCAGCGATTATCAGCATAGACTCCGCAGCCGATCAGGGGCGTGTCTCCCACCCGGCCCGGCACCATGGCCTCGATCCCTCCAGTTGAGGCTCCAGCCGCGAGGGTGCGAGAGCGATCCAGAGCAACGGCACCGACGGTCCCATGATGATTTTTCACCCTTCGCGTACTGGTCAGTATCCGTTCATAGCGGACCGTGCGACGTCTCCCCGACTGACGATGTCTCTCAAGCGCAAAATGCTGCGCAAATCTACCGGCCAGGGGACCCGCTAACAACACGTGATTCGTCTCCTCCATCACGAGCCTGGCTACGGTGATCGGATGGACGAAGCCTTCCAGCGAAGCCACCGCACCGGCTTTGAGACCGGCCCCTTCCATTATAGAGGCATCCATTCGTTGGACGCCGTCGAGTTGCCGCCTCGCGCCGCGGCCCGCATTGAAGAGACCGGATTGCTCAAGAAAGCCGATCGTGACTTCGACCGCCAGGACAGCCGGACCTCCCTGCTCAAGAATCGCATAGCCGCTGGCGAGCGCGTCGGCAAGGCAGGACGACTGGCTCCTGGTCATTGGGCGCCGGCCGGCACCGCCGTGTGCCAGAAGAAGGGGATGAGGACGGGTCAATTGAGGAGGAGATCCTTGGCCTGTTGGTAGGCCGGATTTTTCATACGATCAAGGTCGGAACGCACAAATCCGAGCCCAGTCACGCAGAGCTCAAAGTTGTCAGAAAGTTTTGCGAAAAGAGGCCTTTCGTCCTGGGCAGGCTGGTCCGCCATCTGCGCAACAATGCCGTAGGAACGTTTCCCCGTCTTCACGTAATCCACGAGGAAATCTTTATGGTAGACGAGGCCGGCGGTCTTCAGCCGGCGTAGATATTCAGGAAAGAGCCCGGCCATGAACAATGTGAAGTCGCCGATGTGCTGGTTGGTCACGTAGGTGGTCACATTGAGGTCGGGCCAGCCGAGATGTTCCGTGAAGGTTTTCTCGGTCAAGGCGCCGAAAAGCTGACGCAGCGGATGTCGAGCCGGGATTGAGGTTCCCATCTCTCCTCTCCCTGTATCACAGGCAGTCAAGCCTATTATAGCAGAGTCTGATCCGAAGACCGCTTAAAAGCCGCTCCGACTGTCCAACAGGAAGGTGACGGGGCCGTCGTTCACTAACTCAACCTTCATGTGGGCGGCAAACACGCCGGTCTCGACCTGGGTCCCCTGCACCTTCAATTCCTCCGAAACACGCTCATACCATCGTCTGGCTTCGTCGGGCGGCGCGGCATCCTCGAAGCCAGGGCGCCGACCGTTCTTCGTGTTCCCCAAAAGGGTGAACTGGGACACCAGGAGGAGACCGCCTCCCGTCTCGGTCAGCGACCGGTTCATTTTGCCTGCTTCGTCGGCAAAGATGCGTAGGCCCCGCAGTTTTTCGACCATGAACCGGCAATCCACCTCGCCGTCGCCCTTCGCGACACCAAGCAGAACTAACAGACCCGGCCCGATTGAGCCGACGACTCGCCCCTCCACTTCCACAGATGCGCGGCTCACCCGCTGGATGACCGCTTTCATCGGTCTCGATCCGCGTGGCGAACCCTGGGCAGCGAGCCTTCGAGGGCCAATAACTTGCGTTTGGCCGACAGCCCGCATGAGAATCCGCCGAGCCTGGCGTCCTGGGCAATGATCCGATGGCACGGCAAGACGATCGGCAAGGGATTCGCGCCGACCGCGCCACCCACCGCTCTCGCATACTGTACCCCGCCGACCCGTGAGGCCAGACCTCGGTAGGACCATAGTTGGCCATAGGGGATCCCCCCTAGCTTCTTCCATACCCGCTGCTGAAAGGCGGTTCCTCGCGAGAGATCAAGGGGGAGATCGAAGGATGTCCGGGCTCCGGCCAGATACTCCGTCAATTGCTTGCGTGCATCCCGGAGAAGAGAAGACGAAGATGAGGCATCGAAGCCGGCGCCTCCCTGTCCCAAGGCTGCCGTCACGGCCGCCTTTGAGGTCTGCGGCAGTACGATGGCGGCAAGGCCTTTTTCTGATTCGGCCAGGCCCATCCATCCCCAGCTCGATTTGAAAATCAATGTGCGCGTCATTAAATCCTCCTAGCGGCCCGTGAGACGGCCGAACTTCTTCTTGATCATGCTCCACACGAGATCGAGTTCTTCGGATCGCATGAGCGCATGGACCCCGAGATAGCCGCTCACACTCAATCCGATGGCGACCGTCAGCATCACGGATTTTGCCGCCCACTCGCCTTCATGCGTCCAGACCTGCGCTCCGGCCACCCACAGGCAGGACAGGACCAGTGGAATGCATGCCACCAGCACGCGCCCCGCCGAACGCCCCACCGACCCCCACTCGACACCGCCGAGACGACGGTTGAGCAAGGCGACCAAAATGATTCCGTTCACCATTCCGGCCAGGGCAGTGGCCAACGCCAGACCAGCCGCACCCAGCGGAGACATCAGAAGCAGGGAGAAGACAATGTTGGCGGCTACGGCAATCGCACCCGAGATGGCAGGAGTTCTGGTGTCCTGGAGCGAGTAAAACGCCGCCACAATGATGCGCACGCCTCCGAATGCCCAGAGGCCCACGGCATAACAGAGCAAGGCCAAAGCCGTTTCGGCAGTGTCATGCGCTGTAAACGTCCCGTGCTCGAAAAAGACATGCACGATGGGGGTCCTCAGGAAAATCAACCCGAGCATTGCCGGAAACATGATGAACACAATCATCCGCAATCCAAATCCGAGCGTGGTCCGGAGTTCCTCGATGGCACCGCGGGCCGCCTGGGCGGAGAGCATAGGCAGAATGGCCATGGCGAGCGCGACGCCGAAGATGCCTAAAGGAAACTGGACCAACCGCATGCCGTAGAACAGATAGGTCGGCGCGCCTGTGATGAAGGATGCCAGGATCGTGCTGATCGTCAAATTGACCTGTGTCACCGACAGGCCGAGCAGCGACGGCAGCATCAACCGGCCGATCCGCTTCACGCCGGGATGACCCGGCTCAAACCGGATGCCGAACAAGAATCCTCTCGCCTTGAGGCTGGGGATTTGCATGATGAACTGAGCAGCTCCTCCAGCCACGACGCCTATCGCCACACCAATAATCGGTTCCGCTAAGTGCGGGGACAGAAAAAGCGCGGACCCGATGATGCAGATGTTCAGGAAGAGCGCCGCATAGGCCGGGACGGCAAAGGCCCGGACCGAATTCAAAATGCCCATCGCCAGCGCGGCGAGACTGATGAAGAGGAGATAGGGAAACATGATACGGGCCAGTATCGTTGTGAGCGCGAGCTTCTCCGGCGACGCATGAAAGCCCGGTGCCAGAGCCTGGACGAGCCACGGCGCGATGAGGATACCCAGCAATGTCACCAGGGTTACGATCGTGAGCAACGTGGTGAAGACCGCGCTCGCCAGTTCCCACGCCTCACGTTTGGATTTGAGCGAGTGGTATTCCGTAAAGACCGGAATAAAGGCGGCGGACATCGAGCCTTCCGCGAATAGTTCGCGCAGCAGACTTGGAATACGGAAGGCGACGTAGAATGCGTCAGCCGCCGGCGTGGCCCCGAACAGGCGCGCGAGAACCATGTCACGAATGAAACCGAGGATGCGGCTCGAAAAGGTGGCGACCCCAATGACGCCCGCGGCTTTCACCAGTGAATGGTTTTCGCTCTGGGATGTTTTCGGGAGAGCCGTAGCGGTATCAGGCATCTGGGCGGATTCTAACGGATCGATGCCGCGCAGTCTATTGAACAGCGCGTTATGGTTCCTGCACGATTCGGTTTGAGAGTTCGTCGGGATTGTCATTGGGCGATGCAGGATGGGCGAGCGCCAGCAAGACCCCGCAGCGTTCGATGCCGGCGCAGAATGCGCCCGCGATGTCGTCCGCTTTCAGCCTCGTGACGACGGCTTCAACCACCTCGTTCCATTGTGCCGCCGCGATGCGCGGGCCGATTCCGGAATCCGGCAATACATACACGTGCCGCTCCATCAGCGAGACCATGAGCAGTACGGCCGTGCGGTCGCGAGTCCGGAAAAGGCTGTGTTGTGCGAACGCGCGCTCCGCCCGCAGTTGCACTTTGCGCCGCAGCCGTTCGGTCGAAGTGACCGCCCGGATGACCGGATCGAACGTGCCCAACCACAAACCGATGACATATCCCACCAGGGTCGAGACGATGAGCCACGCCGCATTGGCTGCATGCCAACCCCATGGCAACCAGAAAGCCTCGCTCATCAACAGGCTGGTGAGCACCAGCAGCGCCAAGGCCAGCCCGGCGCGATGTTGTGCATCATGATAGAGTCCCGAGCGTGCCACGAGCATCGGCACGATCTCTGCGCTCGTGAGCCGTTCAGCGGCACGAACTGCATCGCTGATGCGGCCCTTCTCCTCGTCGGTTAACGGCACGAGCTTACCAGTCCCCACTGGCCCCTCCTCCACCGAAATCACCGCCGCCTCCGCCGAATCCTCCGTGGTCAAACGAGCCGCCGCTCCATCCGCCCCGACCGCTACTGTACCAAGCCCAATCGTCGAATCCCCGCCGCCGCCTCCCTCCTTTGGCACCCAGTACCATCCACAGCAGGACAGCGGTTAATCCCGCTGCCGCCACTCCCCACAGCATGCTCGCCGCCTGCGCCACCATGAAGGTCAACACGGCGCCCAGCAAGGCGCGGGCACGCCGCAGACCCTGGCTCAATACTAATCCAGCCAGAAACCCCACGAAGACGCCGATGACGACATACTGGAAGGCGCTCGATTGAAGAATCAGTCGATCACCCGAAGGCGACTCAGCCGTCTGATAGGTGCCTTCGATCGTCCGGAGAATGGCGTCGACGCCGGCCCCAACTCCGGCCGGGATGTCACCGGCCTTGAACCGCGGTACGATCTCGTCGCGAATGATGCGGGCTGAGCGCAAATCGGTCAGCGTCCCTTCGAGCCCATAGCCCACCTCGATACGAAGCTTCCGCTCCTTCAGCGCGATCAGCAGGAGGACGCCGTTGTCCGTGCCTTTTTTCCCGAGCTTCCATGTCGTCGCCACGCGATGGGAATATTCCTCTACTGGCTCTCCCTCGAGAGAGGGGAGTATCAACACCGCCACCTGGTTGCCGGTTTGCTGCTCGTGCGCTTCGAGCCGGGCGCTCATGTGTTCAGAGTCGTGCGCAGGCAACGCACGTGCAAGATCCACAATGCGACCCGTCAACGGCGGGACCTCTAGCGCCGAGACGAGCAGCGGATTCACCAGAAGCCCCAAGAAGACGAGGAGCCGCGCCGGCTTTCGCCAGTCACGGCTCATAAAAGGGATAGACATCATCCAGGCAGGTCTAGAACTTGACCTCGGGCGGCTTGGCGACGGCTTTTTCATCTGCCACGGCGAAGTTGGGCCGCTCTTCCAGATGGAGGATGAATTTAGCGGTCAAGTTGGTCGGAAAAAACCGCACCATCTTGTTGTATTCCGCGACGCGGTCGATGTACCGCTTGCGAGCTACGGTGATCCGGTTTTCGGTGCCTTCCAGCTGACTTTGGAGATCGCGAAAATTTTGATCGGCCTTTAAGTTGGGATAGTTTTCCGCAATGGCAATCAGACGACCGAGGGCCGACGTCAGGCCAGCCTGCGCTTTTTGAAACTGCTCGAACGCCGCCGGATCCTTTAACATCTCCGGAGTGACCTGAATGCCGGTGGCTTGCGCCCTCGCCTGAACCACGCCTTCGAGCGTCTCCTTTTCATGCGCGGCGTATCCTTTCACCGTCGCTACAAGATTGGGAATCAGATCAGCCCTCCGTTGGTATTGATTGACCACTTCGCTCCAGGCCGCCTTGGTGTCTTCGTCGAGTCCTTGTAGATCGTTATAGCCACACCCCCAGAGACCGCCGGTCATGAGTATGCCCAGGACGATCGTGTACACCCTACCCATAACTCTCCTCCTTGTGATGAACGTGCAAACGGATCATGCTATCATTGGTCGAACACGGAAGATAGCGGGAGACGCCATGTCGCTGGAACGCTCATCGCATCAACCGGGAGGATTTCAGCTCAGGCACCGCTTACTGGGCATCTATCAGGGAAGTGCGATTGAGCTGGCCTTCTGGCACCCTTCGTCCGGCATGCCCGAATATGGGCTCTGCCGGTTCCCGACCAAGGACAAGGCGCAAGCGCTGGTCGATTTCTTGACATCGCCGGCCTGCGCCGAACCGTTCGATCCCACGGACCTGACCATTGAACCGTATGATCTCGCCGAACATGAACGGCTGACGACTGACTACCCCCTGCCCTCTGCCTGGGAACAACCGACATAACGCCGTGCCGATTGCCGGCTGCGAGAAGTTGAGCGCTGGTTGCGGAGAAGGTGGCGTGCTAGCTTTTGGCCGAAACAGCCAGGGCTGTCGATTTCTGCACATGGTCGGCGGTCTGCGACTGAATGAAGGCGAGGAGGCGCTTGTTCTCCTGGGCCGCCCGTAAAAACTTGAACGCGATACCGCGCGGGCTTACCGAGCGTACCATTGCGGCCACTTCCAGCGGTTGCTCCTGTGATCCCGTGGCGATCTCCAGGTAGAAGATATCGTCGACCCGCACCTGTGTCTGGCTTTTGATGATGCAGCCGCCCATCGACAAATCGAGCACCGTGCCCTCGCCGCGGACCTTCCCACCGGAAAACGAGAGATACAGTCGCACGGGAATCCGGAGATGCTCACGACGGTCGATCGGATGGCGCGGGCGGTCCAATCCGATACGGGAGGCCAGAAAGCGGCAACTGCAGTGCTGGCAGGCGAAGGGAGACAACAGAAAGATCGCCGCCACCCGTTCGCTCGCCGAGAGCGGCCTGGCGCGCAGCACCTGTTCATGGCGGCATTGGGGACAATTCAGTGAGCGACCCATAGAATGGTGCAGATCCAGAACCTTCCACAGCAGGGGGTAATGTCTCACTCATCGATAGTGTATGTCTCCCGATCTGTCAAGCGAAGAGGCGTAAACAGGCAACCACGCAAGCCAGTTTTCGCGCAGCGTAGGGCTTGAGCCATGTGCTGGACCGGCGCGGAGCGCGCGCGTTCTCTCAGTGAGATTCGTCGTGAGGATCCGTCGGCTGTTCCGCGAGGGGACTCGGCTCTTCGATGGTGGCTCGGAGAAATTCCCGGTTGAGCTTCGCGATGAATCGCACGCTGATGGACTTTGGGCAGAC
>JAJFBJ010000158.1 GCA_020697375.1 Nitrospira sp.
TCGTTTGGAATCAATTCGTGAAAGGTCACATGCAAACTGCCGGAGCCCTGTCCATCGGTCATATGAACGGCAAACGGCCGCAGAATTCGCTTGGGGGCAATGGGGTCCTGAGTACTCACGGGTCCCGCCATCTCGGAAGCGCCGACCGCTCGAAAGTCCTCGAACTGCATGGTCGCCTCAATGTCCCCCGTCAGAGACAGTCGCTCTTCTTTCACGACCAACAAATTGCGGCGATCGAACCAGATCCGTCTGGTCACCATCAGGACCGCGCCATTACTTCCCGATGCAGTCAACACATCCAGCCGGTACCGGTCACCGTCTTCAGCCAACCGCACCTCCTCCTGTGGCCCCACGACCTGCGTCCCGATGATACCGCTCATCGCCCAGACGCTGAGTTGGAAGGGGCGTGTGAGCTGGCCCAGACGATCAGGCTCAGAAGGGCGACCGACCACCTCACGGCCCATGGTCGGCAACCGGAGTTTAAACTGGTCTTCGATCTGCACGAACTCGAATAATTCGCTCCCGACTGCCGTAAAACCGCGCAGCCTGATGGCATTCGGACGCTGGTAAAACACCGTGCCCTGGACCCGCTGGCCGATCGGCAGAATACCGCCGGTAATTTTCGCGCTGAACAGCCCCTTGATCGTCCGCACTTCTTCTGCCTGCTCTTGCAAGAGAGCGGTCAACTGTTCGGCCGTCGCCTGTTTGAGCGGCATGGTCTCCGACGGACCAAAGAGCGCGCAGCCAGGAAAGGATCCAAATGCCACGGCACAAAGGAACAAGGCACTGACGAACCTCTTGGCTTTAGGCCAGCACTGCATCCAAGGCATCTCCGACTTCGTGAATGCCGATCAATTCAATCCCTTCAATCGGTTCCAGTTTCGCGACGTTCCGCTCCGGCAACAGACACCGTTTGAATCCCATCTTCGCCGCTTCGCGAATTCGCAACTCCGCCTGGCTGATCGCCCTGACTTCCCCGCCCAGGCCGACCTCTCCCATCACGAGCGTCGTAAAATCGATCGGACTCTCGCGGAGGCTTGACGTGACGGCCGCGACGATACCGAGATCGATCGCCGGCTCGTCGATATGGATGCCGCCGACCACATTCACGTAGACATCCTGTCCCGAGAGATGCATGCCCAATCGCTTTTCCATTACAGCCAGCAGCAGGGACAGGCGGTTGGGTTCGACCCCATTGGCCATGCGCTTGGGCATCGCATAATTCGTCCCCGATACCAATGCCTGCAGCTCGACCAGAATCGGCCTCGTTCCCTCCAGACTGGACACCACCACCGAACCGGTGCTGCGCTGCGGCCGCTCCGCCAAAAATAATTCGGACGGATTGCTGACTTCTTCCAACCCGCCGTCCTTCATCTCGAACACCCCGATCTCGTTCGTTGACCCAAACCGATTCTTGACCGCGCGCAGAATGCGAAAGCTATGGCTCTTGTCTCCCTCGAAGTACAGCACCGTATCCACAATATGCTCCAGCAATCTGGGTCCGGCGATGGCGCCTTCCTTGGTGACATGGCCGATGATGAACACGGGCACATTGCTGCGCTTGGCGAACCACATCAGCTGCCCGGCCACTTCCTGCACTTGGCTGATACTCCCCGGCGCCGAGGTGAGTTGCTCGGTATAAACAGTCTGAATCGAATCCACGACCACGGCGGCCGGCTGAATCTCTTGAATGGCCTTTAAGATCTGTTCGAGAGAGGTTTCGCCGAGGATCAGCAGGTGTTTGCCGTCGATGCCGAGGCGCTGGCCTCGCATCTTGATCTGTCGGGGAGACTCCTCTCCCGACACGTAGAGCACCTGCTCACCCGGCGCCGCGAGAAGCGGCAGCGCTTGCAACAAGAGCGTGGTTTTGCCGATGCCGGGGTCGCCGCCGATCAGCATGACGGAGCCGGGCACCACCCCGCCGCCCAACACTCGGTCGAACTCGCCCATTCCCGTACTGTGCCTGGGCTCCCCTACGATTTCGATCTCGGAGATCGGCGTCGCAACCGCCATGGCCGATTTCGGCATGGCTTGGCGGCCTTTGGGAGCCACGGGCAGCCGCTCTTCCTTGAGGGTATTCCAGCCTCCACAATCGGGACAGCGCCCCAGCCACCTCGGGGCCTGATGGCCGCACGCCTGGCAATGAAACGTTGTCTTGGCCTTCATCTATCCTCACCTCGCATGTCCCCTGCAAACCTGTCCACACGCATCGTAAAGGAAATGAGAGAGAAAAAGGAAGGAGACACGCGCGACAGAAACCAATAGTCGCCACACGTGAACGCGAAGGAAGCCTGTAACCGGGTTCGAATAACGCGCTAGACTGTGGCGCGCTCTAGAGGTAATCCGGAAAAATGGAAAAGCGCGATGGCTGCGGCTGCCGCGGCATTGAGGGATTCAACGCCGGTCTGCAATGGAATGGTAAACCGGATCTTCGCCGCCGCGAGTGTGGCTTCGGACAATCCGCGACTCTCACTACCGATGGCGACGATGGTGCGGGCGGGAATGGCCTGAATTGAGCGGATCGGAACAGCCTCGCCACCGGTTCCCGAGTCTGCGGCAAATATCGTGCAATCCAAGGCTTGGAGCTCGTCTATGCCGGTGTGAGTAAAAATAGGCAGATGAAGAAGTGTTCCCGCAGTCGCCCGCACAACTTTCGGATTGAAGACATCGACCGAATGGGGCGCCAGCCACAATCCACTCACGTTGAGCGCCGCTGCGGTTCGAATGATGGTCCCGAGGTTGGTGGGATCCTGGAGCTTGTCGCCATAGAGACCGAAGAGTCTCGGTTGCGCCAGCAGGGCCGACCGGTTCCAGATGGGCTGGTGAACAATGGCCAGCATGCCACTGGAGGTTTCGACATCAGACATTTGAGCAAGCGTGTGATCTGGACAGCTGTGTGTAGTACAGCCGCCGTTCAGAATTTGGTGCCTGACTTCCGGCGGCTGTCGATCCAGAAAACTGGGTGAGACTACGATGCAGACCAGCTTATGCGGGGCCGACTGCAACAATTCAAGGATGGGTTTGGTTCCTTCAAGGACGAACACGCGCTCGCGGTCGCGCGTTCGCCTGGTCTTGGCGACATCCCGTATGTGCGAGAGAAAGTTGCGGGAAACGGTGCGAAGTGACGAAGTCAACGGCAGTCCAGAGAGGGCGATACGGAGAAAGGGGCTTTGCTGCAGCAGCAAAGCCCCTTTCTTCGAACGTGCTTATTTGCGTTTCTTGCCCGAAGCGGCTTCGGCAGCTCGGATACGTTGCGCGCGAACTTTCGCCCGCTTCAAAGCCGACAGCTTCCCGCGGGTGCGATCACGCTCTGCCTTCAAGCGTTCCAATTGAGCCCGAAGATGGACTCGTTCTTCTTTGTAAATGTTGGCACATTCCGCCTGGGATAAGTTGGTCCAGTCCCCGGTTCCACGCGCCCGTTTGATCCGCGCTTCCAGCGATTCACGAAGCAACCGCTCCCGCATCGACATCAGTGACTGCAAGGCTTCCTGCCGCCGCTGAACTTCTTCCTCTTCGGCCATAATGCCGCGAATGTCGGTTCCTAACATCGGGTCACCCTCCTCGCCTCAAGTCCATCCAACAGAAGCTCATTCTACCCGATTTCGGCACGTTTGTTCTACCTAGGAGAATGACGCATAACATGTTGATGTTTAATGGGACTACCGCCCTATCCGGCGAAATCTTGCCATTGCGTCCGATGAAATGAATACAGTAACATCCGGCATGCCCCACGTAGGAACATTCATTCGCGCATGGCGAGTGTCGCAAAAGTGCTCCGAAAGTGCATTCGCTGAACGGGCCGGAATCGCAGCTACTCTACTACAAGATTTGGAGTCCGAACAATGCGATCCAAGCGTCTCGGTATTGGAAGCATTAGCCGCTGCCTTGAAGATTCCCCTCCCCTGGCTCTTCATACACCCTTCGGATTTCGAACTCCTCTGTAAGGACGACGAAGATGAGCCGATCGCTCTGTCCAACTTAACGGGTGCCGATCCGGTACTGGAGAAAATCCTCCTGTCGGCCGGACAGGATCGGTCACTGTATGTGCTGCTCACCGCCCTGTTGCAGAGCGGAGACCCCAAGCTGTTGCGGGCTGCAGAGGTGAGTTTGCGAAGTCTCGTGAAACAATCCAAACAGGCGACGGTGCCTTGGCTGTCACGCCCGCCGGGACATTTCGAACCGCCGAGTGATTAATGGCGCCTCGACGGCACTCCCGAATATATCCGCCTCTATTTGGAAATTGCTCTCGTTGGAGCAGCGCGCACGAGGAACAGCCCAATAAGCAGCAGCGCGCAGAGTCCCGGCCAACCGCCGAGAGGCGGATCGACGAATAACTGAAACAGGTCCCCCGAGAGAGACGGCCAGATGGAAGTGAGCGCAATGGGAAGGGCGAGAAGAATTCCAACCAACGCCTCACCGGTCACCAATCCTGCCGCGAACAATAGCCCTCGGTCGTCTGCTTGAACGACGGGAGATCTATGACCGGAAAGCACATATTCCGAGAGTAGGCCGCCGGCCATGATCGTTGCCGATAACTTGAGCGGTAAATAGATGCCGAGCGCCACTGCCAAGACAGGCAGCCGAAAGGCGCCTTTCCGTCTGGCCTGTCTCACATCAAGCGCGATAACGACCATCCCTAACAGGACCCCTATTCCGACCAAATGCCAGGGCAAGGACCCACCGAACACCCCTTTGGCCAGGTTCGCCATGAGGGTGGCCTGAGGAGCGCTGAGCGGATGGGGATGGATATCCGTTGCCTCGCCTATTCCGTACTTGGCCTGCAGCAGGGACAGCACCGGCACAATGACGACGGCGCCGGTCGCCACGCCGATAACCTGCATAATCTGCTGTTTCCAAGGCGTCGCCCCCACCAGATGCCCGGTTTTCAAATCCTGGAGGTTGTCGCCGCCCATCGCTGCGGCGCAACAAACCACGGCTCCCACCAGCAGGGCCGCCGCAGGACCGGCAGGATGGTGTCGCCCCAACATGCCCAATAGCAGCAATGAAGCGAGCATGATGGTGGCAATGGTGACGCCCGAGACAGGATTGCTTGAACTCCCGACCAGCCCCGCCATGTATCCGGCCACGGAAGAAAACAGAAATGCCGTGACGACCATCAGGAGGGTCAAGCCGGTCACACCCCAAAAATCATCGCCTAGGAGACGTTGATACAGCAGCATCATTGGCACCACCGACATCACGGTGAGAGCGATCAACCAGGCGACTCCCGCATCACGCTCGGTACGCGGGAGCACCGATGGCGAACGATCCTTCCGACGCGTTTCATAAAGCGCAAGGAGCTGCTGCAGGCTTTGCAGTATCGGACCACGGACCTGGAACAACGTCCATACCCCACCCACCAACATGGCGCCGATGCCGATATAACGAATCTGCCCGCTCCATGTCGTCTTGGCTGCCGCCATACCGATGAGCGCATCAGGCTGATCAGCGATCAATTGATACAGCGGCAGCAAGACCAACCATCCGATCATGCCACCGAGAAAGACGACGACGGCAGTATTGAGACCGACAATGTATCCGACGGCCAGCAAGGCGGGTGAGAGGTTGAGTCCCCCATAGAACGTCGCACGCCCAAATTGGACGACCCCTTCCAACGAGTCACTCCAAAGTTTGAGCCCTCCCTCGGCGAACTTGAAACCACCGCCCATCGCCGCTGCCCCCAACAACAGACGAAATCTGCGGCCCGCATCGGCATCTGCCGAGGCGCCGACTTTCAGAACTTCCGCCGTGGCGACGCCTTCGGGAAAGCGCAGGCGGGCATGGATAATCAAGGCCCGGCGAAGGGGAATGGTAAACAACACGCCGAGTATTCCGCCGACGAGCGCGACGGTAAACGTTTGCCAATAGTCGAACGACGTCCAATACCCGATCAGGAGCAATCCTGGAATGGTAAAAATCACGCCGGCCGCCAGGGCCTCTCCCGATGAGGCGGCGGTCTGGACGATGTTGTTCTCCAGAATGTTCGACCGACGAAACAGGCGCAACACCGCCATGGACACGACGGCGGCAGGAATCGACGCAGAGACCGTCATGCCGGCAAAGAGGCCTAAGTAGGCATTGGCCCCGGCCAGAACAGCGGCAAGGACGACCGACAGCACGACCGCTTTGATGGTGATTTCGGGGAGCGTGACCGAGGCGGGAATGACCGGCGCATCGACGCTTTCCGGAGGAGCCTCGTGATCGCGCATCATGTCCTCAGAACGCCTGCACGATCAAACATTTCAAATAACGTGTTTCCGGCATCCCGGCCAGCACCGGATGGTCGGGCCCTTGCCCGCGCTGTTCGAGCAGACGAATCTGCCGGCGCGCATCCCGTGCCGCAGCCTGCAGCATCATCCAGAAGTCCTCGTCATTGATGGGCTGCGAACAGGAACAGGTGACCAACACCCCGCCGGGATTCAACAGGCGGAGGCCGCGAAGATTCACTTCTTTATAACCGGCTAGCGCATGCGGCACCGCTTTTGCTGCGCGCAAAGGCAGGCGGATCGAGAATGACCAGGTCATACCGGTGATGACTCCGCTCCAATACTCGCAATTCTTCAAAGGCATCGGCTTGACGATAATGGCAACGGGAAGCGACCTCATTCTTCACGGCATGGGCCTGGGCCAAAGCCACCGCCGCCGCGCTGACGTCCAGGCCTTCGACGGATCGGGCCCCGGCCAGTGCCGCTTGTACACCGAAGGCGCCGG
>JAJFBJ010000004.1 GCA_020697375.1 Nitrospira sp.
AAGGGAGCGCTCGTAAAGCCTTACCATCGCCGCCCATGGCCTCAGCCAACTCTCCGCACAATTGACAATCTTGAGGAGGGTAATGGGGATTCGGTCGCCAGAAGACGAGCTAGCGGGGCAAGCGACTCGCGAACCGTAGAGAAAGATTCTACATCCGCCCTTCGTCGATTTCGATGACTTCAGCCCATGTGACAGCGGATGGTAGAGAGGTTACCGGCACTCCGCGCTTCATGGCGATCGCCTGAAGGCGTCCTTCGAAACGTTGCTTCGCCGCGTCATCTTTCGGGCCTCCGGTCAGGATTCCTTGAGACCATGTCGCGATATCCTGATCGGAAAGCATGCGGCAGTGAGTCTTCACCCAGGTCAGCAGTTCTTCATCGCTTCCACCCGCCAACACCAGCTGTTCAAAAGCCTTCACATCAATCTGCAAGAAATCGATCAGGTACTTATCGAACCCGACCGTGATGTAATTGTAGTCCTGTATCTGGCCCGCATGCCGCAGGCGAACCTTGTCGATGAACCGCCCCAGATGCGCGATGCCGCCGAGGAGGACTTTTGGACTGCGGGGATAGGTTTGCTGAGTCATGCTTATTTCATTCCTCTTTTATTGAGCACGTCACATTTAACATGATCTTCCCACGAAGGCGACGCACGTTTTCTTGTCCTTTAACTTTGATGAGCAAACGGAGCCCTTCTTCAACAACCGCCTTCTTGGGTAAAATCGCGTCGCATACATCGCCTGCTGCATGAGGCAATCGGCGATTACAATCGTAGCGAATGAGCCTCCCGATAATGACAGGTATTCCAAGAACGAAGTACTCTGCACACCCAGTTACAAACAATCGGAGAGAAGGTCGCCTTGATGGCACTGAAAAGCCAAGGTGTCAGTTCATCTAGCAGGATAGGTACATCCCGATTAACAATGTCCGATGAATCACAGTCAGAAATGACGCTCAGTACATTTGCCTGTTCTGCATGATTCGTGGAACCCTTTTCTTTACTTAGAACCTATTCTTGCCGGGCATCATTCCACGTACACATTCGGATATAACGCTCAACATCAGCGTCGGTGCGTATCGGCGCCCGCTGCGTGCAGATGGTTCGCTTGTTGCCGGCAAGCGTTTTTGCCCTATCGCTTTATGGCACGAATTACCTCGCTGTTGCGCAGCACTGAATCCGTCATGGCCCAAGATAGTAGGAGATCAGGCTTGGTGCGTCTGGTTCGCCAGCCATCCTCCTTTGTGAAAAGCCTGTGAGATCAACTTCTGGCTCAACAAGATCCGAATCAATTAGTAGGAACTGCGTGCCTGCGCCGTTCCCGTCGGCGGCGAAACGGTAAATCACTCGGTAAAGATATTGCACAAGTTCTGGGTTCTCATCGCTGATGTTCTTCGTTGGACTGTCAATGATCAAAATGTTTGGAACAGGCATTCCGCGCTCTCGGGCAACTTCGTGAACGGCTAATGCGTAGCAGACGTTGAACAGCGTCTTCTTCCCTCCGCTCCCTGTGTCCCAGAAGCCCCACTCCTGTCCGGAATGGACGACGATGGGCTCCCAGTTGCGGGGGTCCAGCGCTACTTTCGCTGCCTCATTGATTTGCAGATGCTTCTCCACGCCCGCCGCCATCTCGCGCCCTTGGGCGATGGCCCAGACGATTAGCGAGACCGTGAGGATGCCGCGTTCCAATCGTCTTTGGGAATCAGCGCTCTGGGCTTTATTGCGTCAATTGCATAGGCAAGGTGAAGCGCCTCTTAGCCATGCAAGCCGTTGAGCGGGCGTAGCGGAGAGTGCCGCCGCGAGCAGATTTTGCTCGGCAGCATTCCAACCTCCCGTTGCGTCACATCCGACGAACCGGACGAGTTGCCGGCCATGTTGCATCCCCTATGAGTCGTCGATTTGAAATATGGGTTCGAAGACCGACACGGCGCCATTCTAGCGGATCAGCAGACAATTAGCAGCCGATCTTGCATGGTATGAACTGATCACAAGACAGGGTGGAGCACGAGAATTTTTACAACGAACTATGGCCGTTCAAAAAGTCAGTCCAGCTAGGCCGCAGCAGGATCAACGACACAACGAATAAGGAGCGTCACGCTTGTGGACGCCGGCGAGCCGGCAGCATCTTGGCTAGTTCGGTACGTTGAGGGTTTGAGCGAGGCGAGAACGACGCTGAGAGGCTTTTTCAGCGGCCCGTTTTCGTTGACTTGTTCGCTTGCAGATACTTATCCACCCCTGCAGCCATCTTGCGCCCTTCGGCGATGGCCCAGACGATGAGGGAGGCGCCGCGTTTGCTGTCGCCGCCGGCAAAGACGCCGTCGAGGTTGGTCATGAAGTTGTCATCGACGGTCACACAGCCACGGGCATCGTAGGTGACGCCTAGGCTGTCGAGGAAACCGTTTCGCACCGGGCCGGTGAAACCCATGGCGAGGAGCACGAGATCGGCATCCAATTCGAACTCGCTGTTCGCGACCGGCAGGAATTTGCCGCTTTCGAACTTCACACGAGTCGCATGCAGCTTGGTAACATGGCCGTTGTGGCCGGTCAACTTGGTGGTGGACACGCTCCACTGGCGGTTGCACCCTTCTTCATGCGCGTGGGAAGTGCGCAGTTGCATGGGCCAGAGCGGCCAAGGCGTGGAATCTGCGCGCAACGGTGGCGGCTCAGAAAGCAGCTCGAACTGATGCGCTTCGGTGCAACCCTGCCGGTGCGCCGTTCCCAGGCAATCCGATCCGGTATCGCCGCCGCCGATGATGACCACCCGTTTGCCTTTGGCCGTAATCGGTTCATCTGACACGGAAATGCCCGCCGTCCGCTTATTCTGCTGTGTAAGATACTCCATGGCGAAATGGACACCTTTGAGTTCGCGACCGGGAATCGGCAGATTGCGCGCCAATTCGGCACCCATCGTCAGACCGATCGCATCGAACTGATGGCGCAACTGGTCGCCTGTGATATCCCTCCCGACGGTCACACCGGTTTTGAACTCGACGCCTTCGGCCTTCATTTGCTCCAGTCGCCGATCGATGACCCACTTTTCCATTTTGAAATCAGGAATGCCGTACCGCAGCAGCCCCCCGATGCGATCGGCTTTTTCATACAGGGTCACGCTATGGCCTGAACGGGCCAATTGTTGCGCGGCAGCGAGACCGGCGGGACCGGAACCGATGATCGCGACTTTCCTCCCGGTCTTTCTGACCGGCAGGGCCGGTTCGACGAAACCTTCATTGAACCCGCGGTCGATGATGTTCCATTCCAGAACGCGAATGGAAACCGGATCGCTGTTGATTCCCAACACGCAAGCCCCTTCGCAAGGAGCCGGACAGAGACGGCCGGTGAACTCGGGAAAATTATTTGTGCTGTGCAGCGCTTTGAGAGCGTCTTTCCAACGCCCGCGATAGACGAGATCGTTCCATTCCGGTATGAGATTCACCACGGGACAGCCGGTATTGCCCTGGCAGAAGGGCACGCCGCAATCCATGCAACGGGCGCCCTGGATCTTGAGCTTGTCCTCGGGCATGGGCTCGTACATTTCCTTCCAATCGAGCACGCGCAACTCGACCGGTTTCCGCTTCGGTCCCTCCCGGGCGTATTTCAGAAAGCCCTTTGGATCACCCATGTCTCGTCGATGTCCTGAGTTATGATTCAGTGATTTCGTGAACGATCGATCGGAAGTTTACAAAAACCCATCGGACCGCTGATGCCCAATGGCTTACTTTCCCACCGCCTTTGCCGCAGCAGCCTTACGCTCCGCCAGTACACGCTTGTAGTCGATCGGCATGACTTTCACAAATTTCGGCAGCAGGCTGTCCCAGGCATCGAGGATGCGTTTGGCATTCCGGCTGCCCGTGTAGAGAAAGTGCGCGGTGATCATGTCGTGCAAAAGTGTCTTGTCGTCATCGGTGTTAACCGCCTCCAACTCCACCATGCCAAGATTGCAGCGCGATTGAAATTTATCCAATTCATTCAGCACAAAGGCCACCCCGCCCGACATACCAGCGGCAAAATTTCTGCCGGTCCGCCCCAACACCGCCACCACACCGCCGGTCATATATTCGCAGCCGTGATCGCCCGTCCCTTCGACGACGGCCCGTACCCCGCTGTTTCGCACGGCGAACCGTTCCCCCGCCATACCGTAAAAATAGGCTTCGCCTTGCGTCCCACCATAGAGAGACGTATTGCCGACCAGGATGGTCTCTTCCGGCGTATACAGCACGTTTTTCGGAGGGAACACGATGATCTTCCCGCCCGACAGGCCCTTGCCGATGTAGTCGTTCGACTCGCCTTCCAGGATCAACGTGATGCCGCGCGAGAGAAACGCCCCGAACGACTGCCCCGCCGATCCATTGAACTTAATCGTGATCGTATCGGAAGGCAGCCCTTCCAGCCCATACTTGCCGGCGATCCGGCTGGAAAGCATCGTGCCGACGGTCCGGTTCAAATTCCTGATCGGCAGTTCCAGCGTCACTTTCTCGCCTCGGTCGATCGCCGGCCGGCATTGCTCAATGAGTGTCCGGTCCAGAATGTCGGCAATGCCGTGATCCTGCTTCTGAACACAGTAGCGTGGAACCTCCGGATCGACCTCCGGCATCTTGAGCAGGGGGGAGAGATCAAGCCCTTTCGCCTTCCAATGATCGACGGCTTTCTGAATCTTGAGTTTGTCCACACGGCCGACCATCTCATTGATAGTGCGGAATCCCAGCTTCGCCATGATGAGCCGTAATTCTTCGGCGACGAAGAAGAAGAAATTCACGACATGCTCGGGCTGTCCGGTGAATTTACTGCGCAACAGCGGATCCTGCGTGGCAATCCCGACAGGACAGGTATTGAGGTGGCATTTCCGCATCATGATGCAGCCTTCGACGATGAGCGGGGCGGTGGCAAACCCATATTCTTCGGCGCCCAGCAACGCCGCAATCGCCACATCACGCCCGGTTTTCATCTGGCCGTCGGTTTCGACCCTGATACGGCCACGAAGATTGTTGAGCACCAGAGTCTGATGCGTTTCCGCCAATCCCAGTTCCCATGGAACTCCGGCGTACTTGATGGATGCGAGGGGAGATGCGCCGGTCCCGCCCGAATCACCGCTGATCAAAACCTTGTCCGCATGGGCCTTCGCCACGCCTGCCGCCACGGTTCCCACGCCGACTTCCGATACCAGCTTGACGGAAACCGCCGCCTCGGAATTGGCATTTTTCAAATCAAAGATCAGCTGCGCGAGGTCTTCGATCGAATAGATGTCATGGTGAGGCGGAGGGGAAATGAGCTGCACGCCCGGCGTCGAGTACCGCAGTCGTGCAATGTTCTCATCCACCTTGTGGCCGGGCAATTGGCCGCCTTCACCAGGCTTTGCTCCCTGCGCCATCTTAATCTGCAGTTCCTTGGCGTTCACAAGGTAATGGCTGGTGACACCGAACCGCGCCGACGCGACTTGCTTGATATAGCTGTTTCGCGAATCTCCGTTCGGCAGCGGCTCGAACCGTTCCGGATCCTCCCCGCCTTCACCCGTATTGCTCTTGGCGCCCAACCGGTTCATGGCGATGGCCAGCGTCTCGTGCGCCTCCTTGCTGATCGAGCCGAACGACATGGCGCCGGTCGTAAAGCGCTTGAGGATGTCCTTCGCCGGCTCTACTTCCTCCAGCGGAATGGGCTCGGGCGGGAACTTAAACTCGAGCAGCCCGCGCAGGTTCGACCGCCGCTTGCTTTCATCGTTCACGAGCCGGGAAAATTCAGCGAACGTCTTCGGATCGTTGCTTTTGGTCGCATGCTGAAGCTTGTAGATCGTATCCGGATTCCAGTTGTGATGCTCGCCCTGAATGCGATAGTGAATCTCGCCGCCGAAATCCAATTGCCGGATCGGCGCCGGCTCGTAAGCCACGCGATGCCGCCGCAGCGATTCGTCGCCGATCTCCCGAACGCTGATTCCTTCCAGGCGCGACGGCGTCCCGGTGAAATAGCGATCGATCAACTCGTGGTTCAGGCCGATTGCCTCGAAAATCTGCGCGCCGCAATAGGACTGCACGGTGGATATGCCCATCTTCGAAAAGATCTTGAGCAGGCCCTTGTTGATGGCCTTGATGAATTTCCCTTCCGCCGTCGGCGCATCCAACCCTTCGGGGAAATATCCGTCGCGCTCCATGTCCACGAGCGACTCGAACAGCAGATAGGGATTCACCGTCCCGGCGCCGAACCCGATGAGACAGGCGAAGTGATGCACATCGCGCGGCTCGCCGGTTTCCACCGTCAACCCCACCTCGGTTCTCGTGCATTCGCGGACGAGATGGTGATGCACCGCCGCCACGCCGAGCAGGCTGGGAATCGGCGCATAGTCTTGGTTCACTCCGCGATCGCTGAGGATGAGGAACTTATACCCTTCGCGTATTGCCTGCGAAGCCTGCCGGCAGAGATCATCCACCGCCGCGCCCAGACCTTCCGGCCCCTCCGCCACACGGAACAACATCTTCAACGTCTTACTTTTGAAATGGGGGTCGTTGATCTCCCGGATCTTCTGCAAATCGGCATTGGTCAGAATCGGTTGCTTCACCCGGATGCGCCGGCAGGATTCCGGATGCTCATCCATGAGATTGGGTTTCGGACCGATGCTGGTCGTCAGCGACATGACGAGTTCTTCGCGGATCGGATCGATCGGCGGATTGGTCACCTGCGCAAAGAGCTGCTTGAAGTATTTGAACAGAAGCTGCGGCCGATCGGACAAGACCGCGAGCGGCGTGTCCGTTCCCATGGAGGAAATCGCTTCCTGGCCCTCCACCACCATGGGAGTGATGACCATTTTCAGTTCTTCGACGGTGTACCCGAACGCCTGCTGACGCTGCCGGATCGTGGGATGGTCAGGCTGCGGCACGTTGATGGGGTCCGGCAATTCGTCGAGCGAAATCCGATATTGCGCCACCCAGGAGCGATAGGGCTTGCGCTGGACGATATCCGCTTTCACCTCTTCATCGTCGATGATCCGGCCCTGCTCGGTATCCACCAGAAACATTCGGCCCGGCATCAAGCGGCCCTTCTGGCGAATCCGCTGCGGGTCCATCGGCAGCACGCCCGCCTCGGAGGCCAGCACCACCAGGCCGTCGGTCGTCACCTGATAGCGACAGGGACGGAGCCCGTTCCGGTCCAGGGTCGCGCCGATCAGCTTGCCGTCCGTGAAACAGACGGCCGCCGGCCCGTCCCAGGGCTCCTGCATCGCGGCGTGGTATTCGTAAAAGCCCCGCCGGTCCAGATCCATTTGGGGATTGGCCACCCAAGGCTCGGGAATCAACATCATCATCGCGTGCGGCAGTGAGCGGCCGCCGAGCACCAGGAATTCGAGCGCATTGTCCAAACAGGCCGAGTCGCTCTGGTTCTCGTACACGATGGGAAACAATTTCTGCATGTCCTCGCCGAACAGCTCGGTATTCAGCCGCCCCTGCCGTGCGCGCATCCAATTGACATTGCCCTTCAGCGTGTTGATCTCGCCGTTGTGGCAAATGTACCGATAGGGATGGGCCAGCGGCCAGGTGGGAAAGGTATTCGTGCTGAATCGCGAATGCACGAGGGCGAGAGCGCTCGTCAGGCTGTTGTCGGTCAGGTCCTGATAGTACTGTGGAATCTGATGCGGCAGTAACAAGCCTTTGTATACGATGGTGCTGCTGGAGAGACTGGAAATGTAGAAATACTCACGCCCTTCAATGGCGGATTCACGTACGGCCCGCTCCGCGCATTTGCGAATGACGTACAACCGTCGCTCGAATTCCTCTTCCGTAAAAATACCGCGGGCAATGAACAGCTGCCGCATGAACGGCTCGGTGCTTCGGGCCAGGTCGCCGATCCGGTCGCTCTTGACGGGGACATCACGCCAGCCGAGCAGCTTGGCCCCTTCATCCTTGATCACGCGGGTAAAGACCGTTTCGCACTGGGCCCTGGCGTCCGCATCGGGCGGCAGGAACACCATGCCGACGCCATACTCTCCCGCGCCCGGCAGTTTGATCCTGCACTCTTTTGCCGCGCGCTTAAAAAACTCATGCGGCACCTGGAGCAGGATCCCCGCGCCGTCTCCGGTGCCGGGATCGCATCCTTGCGCGCCGCGATGGGTCAGGCTCTCAAGAACCTGCAACCCCTGTTGCACGATCTGATGTGATCGCTGGCCCTTGATATTGGCGACAAATCCGACCCCGCATGAATCCTTCTCATGTTGAGGATCGTACAAACCTTGTTTGGGCGGAAGTCCCGGTACATTCATGGCACGTATTCTCATCTAAAGAGGCAGGCGATTATCCGGGGAAAGAGTCCCATCACGGGGACATTGAAGATGTCGAGCGACCACAGTGACTGCTACCATTTTTTCGAGCATAGAATCGAGAAGTCACCTTACTGGATGAAACGCGAAACTGTCAAGAGAACGGCCCTGTGATCGCGATCAGAAATCGATCGACTGGAACTTGACTTAGTAGAGTTTCCTGCCCTACTATCCGCCCCATGCCGAACGGACCGACCACCCTCACGCTTCACAGCATGGCTGATGTGTGGGATGTGTATCGCGAAGAGTTGGAGGGAGTCGAGGAACAGATTCGAAAAAACCTCGATTCCAGCGTGGCTCTCGTCAACACGGTGGCCGCTCACATTCTCAACAGCGGCGGCAAACGCATCCGGCCGCTCTTCGTCCTGCTCAGCGCCCATCTCTGCGGGTACGCCGGCCGTGACCACCAGACACTCGGCAGCCTGGTCGAATTCATCCATACCGCCACGCTGCTGCACGACGATGTCGTCGATGACGCCGATCTGCGCCGTGGCCGCCGGACCGCGAGCAAAGTCTGGGGCAACCAAATCAGTATTCTCGTCGGAGATTATCTGTACTCCCGCGCGATCTGCCAGATCGTCGACTTCCGCAATCAAGGCATCAATGAAGCGCTCTCCGAAGCCTGCCGGAAGATGGCCGAAGGTGAGGTCTTGCAACTATACTACAACGGCAATCCGCTGATGCCGGAGCCGGAATATCTTCGCATCATCGAACATAAGACGGCCGGACTGATTGCGGCCTCGTGCAAGATCGGCGCAATCGTCGGCGGGGCCACGGAAGAATTGCAGGAGGCGCTGTTCCGATTCGGGCAACGGCTGGGCATTGCGTTCCAACTGGCGGACGACACGCTGGACTATGCCGCCAACGGCGAACACCTGGGCAAGACGCTGGGACAGGACTTGCGGCAAGGCAAAGCGACACTGCCGCTGCTGCATCTCTTGCAGCACTGTTCGGAGCAGGATCGGGAGTTGATCAAGGATCGGATGGAGACTCGAACCTTGACGGAGGAGGAACTCCGCCGCATCGTGACCCTGATGCAGGAGTATGGGTCCATCGATTACTCCATGGAGCGGGCACGCGCCTTCGTCGCTGCCGCCAAGCGCGATCTCGACCTGTTCCACGACAACACCGCCAAGCGCGCCCTGTCAATCGCCGCCGATTATATGGTGACTCGCGACCGTTGAGTGACCGCCGTTCGGATTCATGACGCACAAGCCCGCTGATCAGTGCACTCGATTACCGGCAATCCCGGCTCACCGTCCGGCGGATAGGACCACCACCGCTTCAACAAACAGAAGGATATGAACCCGCATGGCACACGTCATTCCCTTTCACGGCACGTTATACAACACCGCGACGGTCGGTGACGTCCGTCAGGTAGTCGCGCCTCCCTATGACATCATCGACGGCAGCCTGCAAAAGACATTGCATGATCGTCATCCGAACAATGTCATCCGCCTGGAACTCGGCTATGAACAATCGAACGACAGCTCATCGAACAATAAATATACTCGCGCCGCGGCCGCACTGAAGGATTGGCTGAAGTCCGGCGCCTTACGGCGGGATTCTCAGCCGGCCATCTATTACCATACGATCGAATACCAGCCTCCCTATTCGGCTCCCGGTACCGCGAGCAAACTCTTCAAGGGATTTCTTTCGACGGTTGAATTGGAAGAGTTCGGCTCGGGGAAAATCTACCCGCACGAAAATACCCGCGCAGCCGCAAAAACAGACCGGCTCAATCTCCTCGAAGCCTGCCGCGCAAACTTCAGCCCGATCATTTCCCTCTATTCGGACCCGCAGAACGACATTCTATCGCTGATCGAACAGGCGATCGCTTCGGAAAAACCACGCATCGATTTTCAGGACGACGTGGGGTTCAGGCAGCGACTCTGGAGCGTCACCGATGCGGGCGTCCTCGACAAGGTCGTTCAGACCATGAAGAGCAAGCTCCTCTTCATCGCCGACGGCCATCACCGCTATGAAACGGCGCTGAATTATCGCCGCGCCAGGCGGCAGCAGGCCGACGCATCCTCGGCTCCTCAGCCGTACGACAACGTCCTGATGCTGTTCGCCAGCCTGGAGGACAAGGGCTTGACCGTATTGCCGACCCATCGCGTGCTGACGAATGGCATGCCTGCGGCCGCGGACCTGCTGCGCAAGCTCGATCCGCTGTTCGAAGTCACTCCGTTTCCCTTCCAGCCGAACAATGAATCCCAGGTGCGCGGGCAGTTCATCGAAACATTGCGGAGCCGCGGCCAATCTGAGCCGATGTTCGGTTTGGCGCTGCGGAACGATCCGCAATATTACCTGCTGGCCCTGCGTGCGACGCACCGGCCTTCGGCATCCGCCTCACCGCGTGATCGGCTGGACGTGTCGCTCCTGCAGCAGCATGTGGTCTCCGCACTATGCCCGACCCAGCAGGAACAGGAAGCGATGTTGTACTCCAAGGATGACCACGAAGCCTTGAATTCGGTCCGCCATGGCACCGGCACGGCCGCGTTGTTGTTGAACCCGACCAAGGTCGCGGAAGTTCAGGCGGTGGCCTCCGCGGGCGAGCGGATGCCTCACAAGTCCACCTACTTTTTCCCCAAACCGCTGACTGGACTGGTCATGAATGTGATGGAAGAATGACCGCGAAGAACTCATGGCCGACAGCAAAACCATGAAAGCCAAAGTTCTCATCGTCGATGACGATCAGGACATCGTCACGATGCTGCAGGATCGTCTGGATGCCAGCGGGTATAGGACCCTGACCGCCGGCGACGGCCAGCGCGGGCTCGAACTCATCGAGCAGGAATCTCCCAATCTCTTGCTTCTGGATCTCTACCTGCCCCGCCTCAAGGGCATGGACGTGCTGAAACGCATGGCACAGAACCGGCAGATCGATGACATCCCGGTCATCGTCATGACCGCCGCCGGCACGATCCCCGATGCAGTCGAGGCCATGCGCCAGGGCGCCTACGATTTCTTGACGAAACCGCTCGAAAAAGACCATCTCCTGATCGTAATTCAAAAGGCGCTGGAGCGGGATTCGTTGAAACGGCAGGTCGCCGCCTTGAAGTCCGACGTGCAGAACCGGTATGCCACCATTGTCGGCGACAGCCCGAAGATCAAGACGATCATTGAATCGGCGCAGCGTGCGGCGAACTCGGATGCCAGCATTCTTCTGCTCGGGGAAAGCGGAACCGGCAAGGAACTCTTTGCACGTTCCATCCACCAATGGAGCCCGCGCCAGGGCATGCCGATGGTCGTCATCAATTGCGTGGCGCTCACGGAAACCCTATTGGAGAACGAACTGTTCGGCCATGAGCGCGGGGCATTCACCGGCGCCGACCGGCTCCAAAAGGGTAAGCTCGAAATGGCGGAGGGGGGCACGGTATTCCTTGACGAGATCGGAGACATGTCCCTCCCGTTGCAAGCCAAACTCCTGCGTGTCCTGCAAGACCGCGAATTTCAACGGGTCGGCGGCACACGCCCCGTCTCCGTGAACATTCGCTTCGTGGCGGCGACCAACAAAGATCTCAGACAGGCCGTGAAGGCCGGCCAATTCAGGGAAGATCTCTTCTTCCGGCTCAACGTCGTCAGCTATACGCTCCCGCCGTTACGAGAGCGCAGCGAGGACATTGGGATACTCGCCGACTTTTTCCTTAGGCGGCACGCGTACGAAGCGAAACGCCCCGGAATCACGTTGAGTGCAGCGGCTCGCGCGGCCCTGATCCATTATCCCTGGCCCGGCAACATCCGCGAAGTCGACAATGTCATCTCGCGTGCGGTCGTACTCAGTCCCGGCGACGTGATCGAACCGGACATTTTAGCCTTGTCTCCCGACGAAATGGCCGGAGAGGGTGGTTCGGAATATGCGCTTCCATACATGAACCTCACGTACCATGAGTCCATGGAAGCGCACAGTGCCTATATCATCGAACGGGCATTGGAAAAAGCGGCAGGCAATCAAACCAAAGCGGCTGAGTTTCTCGACCTTCAACGGACCTATCTTGCACGCTTGATCAAGCAGCGAAAACCCAACCCCGGCGAGTAAACGGGCAGGAGACTGAAAAAGCCCGCCAGCTTCGTTCTCGCATCGTTCAGATGGCCCACTTACCCGAGAGACGCACCGTTGCTTCCCACAGCCTATTCAGCCGAAGGGATCAGCCCTTCGCGCCGACAACTTGAGCAGCCCCGCCGCCGCATCCCGTTCCACCTGCGCGTACCGTTCCGGCGTGCCCACGTCGGTCCAATACCCGTCGAAATCGTATCCCATGATCCGTTCTCCTTCCTGAATGCCCCGTACATAGGCATCGACGATGGATGATTCCTTGCCGGCCGTCAGGGCGTGCAGGAGACGCGGATGCAGAATATGGATGCCGGCAAACATGCGTGGGCTCGTCGGCGTCGCGACGGCACGACCGCGGCCCGTAATACGAATCACCTCTCCCCAATCCGTGACTTCGACCAGCCCCCAGTGAGCCGCCTCGGGATCTTGTCGCAACACCAGCGTTGCCGCGGCCTTTTGTGATCGGTGAAAGTCGATCACTGCGCCAAGGTCCAACTCGAACAGCGTGTCGCCGTTGAGAATTAAGACCGGCTCGCCCTGGAAATAGGCTTCGACCTGCTTAATCCCTCCGCCGGTGCCGAGAATGAGCGGCTCGTGCGAATAGGTAATCTGCATTCCCAAGCCGCTGCCGTCGCCCAGCGCCTGACGGATCATTGCCCCCAGATGATGCAGATTGATGATCACCTCCTGAAAACCATGTCGTTTCAGGAGCAAGAGGTTCCAGATGATCATCGGGGTGCCGGCGACCGGAAGGAGCGGCTTCGGCGTCACGTCGGTGAGTGGCCTCAACCTGGTACCGAAGCCAGCTGCGAGGATCATGGCCTTCATCGCCCGGACGCACTCACGCGGCGAAAGCGCCAATACAAAAGGCAAAAGGTACAAGCTTGCCTGGAGATGCTGTGCACTTGTTCCTCTTTAATTTTTCCTTTTGCACTGTGCCGGCTACTGCAGCTCGACCACGTACGGCGCCAGATGCTGCCGCAGCGTCGCGAGCTCGGGATATTTGGACAGGTTGCGTTTGACATAACCTAAAACGCGAGGGATATCGGCGAGAAATTTGGGATTGTGTTTGACCCGATCGATGTAAACGAACCGGCCGGCGGCCTTGAGATTCCGCTGAATGCTGGTGAGGTCGAATAAGCGGCGAAAGCTCGCCCGATCTTCCCATCCCCTGCCGTGGGAAGCGAGGCCGTCGAGGAAATGGCCGATGAGTCTATCCACGACCGTATCGTCCAACTCCATATAGGCATCCTTCAACAATGAGGCCAGGTCGTAGGTGGCCGGTCCCATCAACGCATCCTGGAAATCGATGATGCCGATCCGCGATCCGTCCACCATGAGATTGCGCGAATGGTAATCGCGGTGGACGAAGACCTCCGGTTGTCCGGCCAGCAGTTCGGCGATTCGTTGGAACTCGGCGCGGATCGCAGCGTCGTCAGCGGGGGTCATCGGCCGGCCCAGACGGGCCGCGACGCCGTATTCCAGAAAGTGATCGAACTCCCACATCAGCAAGGGCACATCGAACCGGCGATGAAAGGCGATGCAACGCGGCTCGGGCGGCCTTGTGCCCTTCACTTGCAACAGCACCAATTGATCAATCGCCCGACGATACAGCCTTTCCAGCCCGCTATGATCCGCCCGGCGACAGGCCTCCGCCAGCGTCAGGTCGCCGAAATCCTCCAGGTACAACAGACCGGCCTCCCGATCGTAGTGGTGCAATTGTGGAACCGTCACTCCAGTCTGTTGCAGGTGTGTAAGGACATTGGTGAACGGGAGTTCCGTGATCTGCGCGGACGCCCCGCTGACCGCTTCTTCTGATTTCTTGAAGCCCTCGGGATCGGCCAGCTGCATAAGAATCAGTGAGGCGGCTGTGCCCTTGAAGGTGATCCTGAAATACCGGCGATTGGAGGCATCACCTGCCAATTGAGTCAATGCGGACATTTTGCCGTAAAACGGCAAAATGTCCGCGATCGTTTTTTCAATGCGTACCTGATCAGGAGGCGTGAGTGACATCGCAGGAGCGGCGGGGTCTGTCGTTGTCATACGATCGGCATTATAGCCAAACCGGTTTGAAGCGCCAGCAGAAAGTCACCTGCTGCACTTACCATTGTACGAGGCGGATAGCCTATTGATCCGCGATTCACGCAAGGCTTCGCGCGGTTGTCACTATCCATGACAAGCCGGTATCCTGTGGGCATCAATCAGAAGGAGGAGCCCATGCAGTATGTTCGCCTCGGCCGTTCAGGAGTGCGAGTCAGCCGTCTCTGTCTTGGCACGATGAACTTCGGGCCTCAGACCTCCGAAGCCGACAGCTTTGGGATCATGGACCATGCGCTCGACCTCGGCATTAATTTTTTCGACAGCGCGAATGTCTACGGATGGAAAGTCGGCGAAGGGGTCACGGAGCAAATTGTCGGCCGTTGGCTTGCCCAGGGCGGCGGACGGCGCGACAAGGTCGTGCTCGCCACCAAGGTCTACGGGCGCATGGGCGATTGGCCCAATCAGTCGCGCCTGTCGGCTTTACATATCAAGCGCGCCTGCGAAGACAGCCTTCGCCGTCTCCACACGGATTACATCGATCTCTACCAGATGCACCATGTCGATCGCGATTGTCCCTGGGAAGAAATCTGGCAGGCCATGGAACAACTGTGCCGGGAGGGGAAGGTGCTCTACATCGGCAGCAGCAATTTCGCCGGCTGGCACATCGCCCAGGCGCAGGAGTCGGCGAAATCACGCCACTTCCTCGGCCTCATTGCAGAACAAAGTCTCTACAATCTTCTTGAACGGACCGTCGAATTGGAGGTCATCCCTGCCTGTGAAGCCTATGGAGTCGGCCTTATCCCCTGGAGCCCTCTGGCACGCGGCATTCTCGGCGGTGCATTGACTTCCAACACAGCCGGTCGGCGGACAGCGGAGGATGTTCGCAAAGAGATCGAGACCCATCGCGCACAGCTCGAAACCTATGAACGGCTTTGCGCTTCGCTGGAAACCACACCGGCGACCGTCGCGCTTGCCTGGCTGCTGCATCAACCGGCTGTGAGCGCCCCCATCATCGGACCTCGCACGATGGAGCAGCTGACAAGTGCTCTCGGGAGTGTAACGCTGACCTTGACCCCTGATACGCTCAAGGCTCTGGACGGGATTTTCCCCGGCCCTGGCGGACCGGCGCCCGAAGCCTATGCCTGGTAAACAGTCGGATTGCAAAGACAGTCGCACAGAACAGGCGAATCACAGCCAGATCACGCGCCCGGCGATGACGGAGTGAAAGATCCCTGTCGCCGTTCAAGCCAATACCAGATCCAAGCCCCGAGCGCCGCCCCTGTCACATCGGCCATGACATCCAGAGGATCTCCTCCTTCGCGGAACGGCACGAACAGTTGATGTATCTCATCGCTGAAACCGTAGAGCGCGCAGCCGGCCACTGCCACGGCCACGGCATGTTTCGATACCCATGATCCCGATGCATGGCGGCAGGCACGATAACAGAGCGCCCCGAGAATCCCGTATTCACAGAGATGCAATACTTTGTCGGAAAATTTCTTAATGAGCGGCGAAAGGACTTCCGGCGGGTTTGAAATGGACGAGCCGAGAAAGATGAGTCCGGCATACAGCCCCACCGGGCCCCAATAGCGCCAAGTCGGAAAACGCGGGCCGAGTGACTCTACTTGCACGCCGGTCGAAGCGATGTGTTCCGATGCCATCTATCGAACTCCTCATCCACGAGCAACTGGTCCCGTCACCCGGCAATAATAAATGCTATGCCGCGGTGCCGTTTCGAGCCGGGCATAATCCCGCGCGTTCGTTGCAACGCCCATACCCCTATGACATACTGCCCACGAGTCTGCAAGAAACTTCCTGATGAAAACTATTCAGCTCTGTTTCCTCTGGCACATGCACCAGCCGTACTATACGGACCCCGTCACCGGGTCCGCCAGTATGCCTTGGGTTCGTCTGCACGCCACGAAGGCCTACTACGATATGGCCTTCCTGCTCGACAGGTTTCCACAGGCTCGCTCCACCTTTAACTTCACGCCATCCCTCCTGCTGCAACTCGAGGAATTTTCAACCGGCCGCGTCCGCGATCTCTTCCTGGAGTATGCCCAACGCCCGGCCACTGAGCTTACCCCGGCGGAAAAAGCGTTTCTCATCCGTCATTTTTTCTCCGCCAATTGGGCCACCATGGTGCGGCCTTTCCCACGTTACCAGGAATTGCTGGTGAAACGCGGCCTGGATGTGCAGGGATCGGATCTGGATCGTCTGGCCAAGCAATTTTCAATGCAGGAACTCCTCGATCTGCAGGTGTGGCACAACCTTGCCTGGTTCGGATACGGCAGCCTACAACGGTTCCCGCGCGTGGGCGAGTTACGCATGAAGAACCGGGGATTTACAGAAGAGGACAAGCAGGAAGTCCTCGCCCTGCAGCAAACGGCGATCCGGCAGATCGTACCGATGTACCGGGCGCTTCAAGAACGCGGGCAAATCGAACTCACCACCACGCCGTTCTTCCATCCCATCCTGCCGCTCGTCATTGATACGGAATTCACGCGCCGCGCCAGGCCGGACCTGCCCCTTCCGGCTCGATTCCATGCTCCGGCCGATGCGGAAGCCCAGATCCAACGCGCCATCGAATATCACACACAGACATTTGGTCGGCCCCCGGCCGGGCTCTGGCCATCGGAAGGATCGGTCTGTCCGGAGCTGCTGCCTATTCTTGGAAAGGCCGGCATCCGCTGGCTTGCGACGGACGAAGGCATTCTCTATCGGTCCCTTCAGGCGGGCAATCAACAGTGGAACCGCCATTACCATCTGTATCAGCCCTACGCAGTCGGTGCGGCCGATCAACCGGTCACCATGCTGTTCCGCGATCGGGATATCTCCGACGCGTTCGGGTTCGTCTATCATAAAACGACCCCCGAATCGGCAGCCGACGACGTCCTGCGGCGCATACGCGGTCTCGCTTACGATATTCAGATGGAACGGGGCATCGTTTCCGTTATTCTGGACGGAGAAAATCCCTGGGAGCATTACCATGACGGCGGCGAACGGTTCCTCTCGCTGCTGTTTCACGCGTTCGAACAGGACGGACTCCACATCGGTCATGGCATCCGGGTCCGGATGGAAACAGTCAGTCAAGCCATAGGCATCTCCCCGCCCACGCAACGCCTCGACCATTTGCATTCCGGCTCCTGGATCAATCAGGACTTCAAGATCTGGATCGGTCATCAGGAAGACAATCGCGGCTGGGACCTCCTCCAGCACACTAGAGCGCGCCTCGTCGAACGGACGCCGTCCCTGGCGCCGGAACAGGCTCGCGCGGCCTGGAACGAATTGTATGCGGCAGAAGGCAGCGACTGGTTTTGGTGGTATGGCGACGACTTCGATACCGACTACAAGCAAGAATTCGATCGCCTTTTTCGTACCCACCTCCGGAACGTCTGGACCTATGCAGGCATCCCTCCGCCTGACATCTTGAACCAGCCCCTGGTGGAAGCCCGGACCTCCCATGGACAGGATCCGGTGCAACTGCCGCTGGTGTTGATCCACCCGGATCTTGACGGCGCTGTCTCCGACTTTTTTGAATGGCGCGGAGCGGGAACCATCAATCCGACTCCGCCGTTGGGAGCGATGTGGAAGTCGGAAACCCTTTTCACCGCGATTTTCTTCGGCTTCGATCGTGAATTGCTCTACCTCCGGCTCGACCCCGACGACCGATCCGAGTCACGACAGGAACAATGCAGCGTTGATCTGCACGTCGGGTCCGGCATCCATCAATACAAGCTGTCGTTCACCCTCGCCCCTGCCGGAGCCGATCAGTTTCTGCTCACCAGGGCGGACGAGTCCGGCGTCTATCGTGACGTCGACGTCTACGGCACGATCTGCCGACGCAGGATTCTGGAATTGGGCGTGCCGTTCAAGGATTTGGACATCGATGCCGGCAGCGAATTACGATTGACGCTGACGGTATTGGAAAATGGACTCGAAGTGGCTCGTTATCCGCATCATGGGCCGGCCACATTCAGCCGGCCCGGAGATGATTTCGAAGCCACGATGTGGCGAGTCTAAAAGAAAATCCAATCTGTTCATCTGTTGGTTTTTGATCTGAAGATCTTCACAATCATCAGATGGTCGGATCATCAGATCGTCGAATCGAACTCAAGGAGACAAGATGCCCGAGTTGAGAAGAGACCCGATCGTCGGCCGCTGGGTGATCGTGTCCACCGAACGCAGCGGTCGTCCCCAAGATTTGCACCTCGCCTCCTCGCCGCCGCCGTCTTCCGCCATGTGCCCATTCTGTCCGGGGCAGGAACGCCTGACGCCGAAGGAGATCCTGGCCTATCGGCCACACGGCTCGGCTCCCAACAGTCCGAATTGGACCGTGCGGGTGATCCCCAACAAGTTTCCCGCCCTGCAGGTGGAAGGCGATATGGGGCGGGAAGGCCTCGGCCTGTATGACCGTATGAACGGGATCGGCGCCCATGAAGTCATCATTGAGACCACCAATCATAAGGACAGCCTTGCCGACCTGCCGGCCAAGCGGGTGGAAGATGTGTTGTGGGCCTTCCGCGATCGGATTCTGGACCTGAAAAAGGATCTCCGCTTCCGCTACATTTTGATTTTTAAAAATCATGGCGCGGCGGCGGGAGCGACCTTGGGACATAGCCATTCCCAACTCATCGCCTTGCCGGTGGTGCCGACCAGCGTCCTCGATGAAATCGAGGGGTGCCGGCAACACTTCCAACAGAAGGAACGCTGCATCTATTGCGACATCATGCGACAGGAATTGTCGGAGGGCGCGCGAGTGGTGGCGGAGAATCCGGAGTTCCTCTGTCTCGCGCCCTATGCGCCGCGCTTTCCGTTCGAAATGTGGATTCTGCCCAAGCGTCACGCGGGATATTTCGAGGAGAGCCAGCGCGCTCAGTTCGAGTTTCTGGCGCCGATACTCTGTGAGGCCCTGCGGCGCATGGATAAGGTGCTGGCAAAACCTGCCTACAACTGCATTCTGCACAGCTCGCCGCTGCATGAGAAAACCGGAAACTTTTACCACTGGCATTTGGAGATCATTCCCAAGCTCACCCAGGTGGCCGGATTCGAATGGGGCACCGGGTTCTACATCAATCCGGTTTCGCCCGAGGAATCGGCCAAGGCGCTCCGGGAAGCGGACATTTGATCGTTCACGCAGAGACCTGCGATCGCGCGTTTGCAATCCCGCACCGGTCAGCCGTATCATCGCCGCATGATCGTTCAACTCAGCCATCCTCCACGACAACTCGACATCAAGGGCCCCAAACGCACCAAGGAGTTGTTGCGCGAGCTGAATCTCGTCGTGGAGGCGCATCTGGTGATCCGAGGCGATGAGCTCGTCACGGAAGACGAGATGCTGGCCGATGCCGACCAGATCGAAATCCGGCCGGTCATCTCCGGCGGCAGCATTACGTAGACAGTTCTGAGTTATGAATGATGAGCTCTGAATTGTGATGTGGTAAGCATGCTCGAAACACGTATTCGTCCCCGGCAAGTCATCATTCCAAGCTCATAGCCCAAATTGTAAGCCATGAACTGTACCAAGTGCCCGACCAGCACCAAAGCCATTATCGGCCTGCCACGGCATAATGCGGCCTTTTGCAAAGATTGCTTCACGACGTTTGTCCATGAACAGGTGGCGCGCGCCATTAAATCGCACAAGATGTTCACGCCCGAGGATCGCATCCTCGTCGCGGTTTCAGGCGGCAAAGACAGTCTTGCCCTGTGGCACATCCTGCTCAATCTCGGCTATCGAGCCGACGCGCTTTACGTAAATCTCGGCATCGGCGGCTATTCCGAACTGTCGCACAGGAAGGTACAGGCCTACGCCGACCGGGTGGCCGCCTCGCATGGCGCGACCCTGCTGGTCCATGTCGTCGAGCAGGAAGCCGGAGCCGGCATCCGTGAATTGGCCACCATCCTTCACCGACCAACCTGTTCCACCTGCGGCACGATCAAGCGCTACCAGTTCAATCGCGCCGCGGTCGAGCAGGACTATGACGTCATGGCCACGGGTCACAATCTCGACGATGAGGCCGCGCGCCTCCTGGGCAACGTGTTGCACTGGCAGGAAGAATATCTGGGCAAGCAAAGCCCGACTCTCCCGGCGTCGGTCGAGGGCTTCGCCAAGAAAGTGAAGCCGCTATGCCGGTTGTCCGAACGGGAGATTGCCGCCTACGCGGTGGTCAATCGCATCGATTACATCGTGGAGGAATGTCCCATGGCCAAGGGCTCGAAGATGCTCCTCTACAAGGAGGTCCTCAATCGGCTGGAAACGGAATCTCCCGGCACGAAGCAACGTTTCTACTGGGGTTTTCTGGACAAGCAAACCAAGCCGGATAAGCCTGCGGAATCCATAGCCGAGAAAGATCAGCGTACGCTCAATCCCTGCCAATCTTGTGGTCAACCGACCACCGTCGAGATTTGCTCGTATTGTAAAATGATGGCGAAAGCCAAAGCAGCTCCCGCACATCCCCCTGCCTGAAGGCAGCCTCGACATTTTGACGGACATCCTCGGCTTCCATGAAAAATGCTTCCGGCGGAGGGGCGAATCCTGCCGGTTGATCGCGAGAGCAGGGCTAGCGGCCGCGATGGCCGGCGCCACCAAAACGTCTTCCCTGCCCGTCAAATCGTCCGGCATTGACGGAGGCGCTCGGGGGCGATGCCGAAGGGACGTTGTGGATGTTAGGCGGGCTCGGCCGCCAGAAATGGGACGGATGGAGCTGGTATTGTTGTGGTTGCGATGCAGACTGCTGCGTGAGCGGGGGAACCGATCGGGGCGTGGGAATGACAACGACATCGCCTACCTTGGCCGGCAGGCCCTGGGGGGTGAGCAACTGTGGCGGCTGACTGGTATGCACGTGAGGCGCGGATGGCACCGGCAACGAGTGATGCGGTGGCCGTGACATGATGCCCGGCACGGTTGTCGGTACCTGCCCCGGCTTGGCCGTGATTATCTGTTGCGCGAGCGGAAGATGCCGATGCCTGGGGTGGAGACGCTGAGCCTGCAGCAGCAAGCCATTGATGCCTGACAACCCGATCCCGGGATGGGAATAGTAGCCGAGGGTCGCATAGACTACGCTGGTCCAAGCTTGCGACACCAGGCCATTCGCCTGCAATTCTTTGAGCATGTCCTCCCGCCGGCGGCTCAGTTGCTGAACTTCATCAAGCGATGGCGCGGCGGAAAGTGCCCGGTTGGTGACATCGAGTTCTTCCTGTAACCGGTCGGTTTCGGCGCGAAGCGCCAGAAGTTCCTGCTTGGCGCTTTCATTTTCGCGAAGGGCCGCAATGGCCTGCGTGACCTCATGCGGATCGATCTCCGCGGTGAGATCGGCACGGACAACCACCATTCCATCCTCGAGCCTGGTCGTAATCGCCTGTTTGCCCACGTTCACGATTCCCGCCGTATAACTCCGGATGTCGTCGCGGGTCACGTCCATGTTTCGGACTTCGGTCACGCTCTCCAAGTAGGTCGCCACCTGTTCAAGCGCATCCTTTTTGGCGGCTTCGAGCGCCAAGCGCAAGGCGTCGGTTCGCGTATCATGATCACCCATGCGGTATTCGCCGGCTGCTCTAACCGTCCGGACATCGGCGGATGGAACGCGTGGTTCGACGGAGACGGAAGGCGCGGATGCAGGAAGCGCCGAAGATGCCGAAGCAGGTCCGGCCTTACGCCGAACGAGCCGGTCCCGGTATTTCTCGGGGATAGAGTCCCATTCCGTGGTGAAGGTCAGGATACCGGCGTCGTCAGTGTAGGTGTAAATAGGTGCGCCGGCAAAACTGGGTGACAGAGGGAGAGTCGAAACAAAGAGGCAGAAGAAGGTTCCGGCCAATAACGGGAGTCCCTTGCGAGAGATCGACATCGGCGCCCCCTGTCTCCAGTTCAGGTTACCACATCATCGGGTCGTACTTCCTCAAGCCGGTATCCGACCACAAGACCTGAAAGAACGGGCGCCGCCACGCCCTATGGCTGGAAGTGGTAAGCATCGAGCGTTTGTACCGGGCGGACAGGTCACGTCCGAAAATAGCCAGAATTTCTCCGTCGAATATGGCACAGTACAGCCTATGCAACCGCTCGACCAGGATGTCTGTTATCGGGCCCTCCAGACGCGCGATCCACGTTTCGATGGACGCCTCTTCGTGGGCGTCGTTTCCACCGGTGTCTATTGCCGCCCGATCTGTCCGGCTCGGACGCCCAAACGAGGGAACTGCCGATTCTTCTCCAGTAGCGCGACCGCCCAGGCGGCTGGATTCCGTGCCTGCCTGCGTTGCCGCCCAGAAATTTCTCCCGAGCTGGCCTGTTGGCGCGGCACGTCGAATACCGTCTCCCGCGCCTTGGCGCTGATCGCCGACGGCTTTCTCGACCGTGAGGACGGAACGGTCGAGACGCTCGCGGCGCATGTCGGGATGGGAGCGCGCCAGTTGCGCCGCCTCTTCGACCAGCACCTTGGCGCGTCGCCGGTCGCAGTCGCACAGACGCGGCGCCTGCTCTTTGCGAAACAGCTGATCCATGACACCAGACTGTCGATGGCCGAAGTCGCCATGGCCGGAGGATTCGGCAGCTTGCGCCGCTTCAACGATGCCTTCCGCACCCTCTATCACAGACCTCCCCGGGAATTGCGTCGCAGCACCATGTGCGCCACAGCCAATGTCCCCGCCGAGGCTCGCGTCACGCTACACGTTCCATATCGAGCGCCATATGATTGGGAGGCCATGCTCGACTATCTAGGCGCGCGCGCCATCGACGGTCTTGAGGTCGTCGAAAACGGTATCTATCGGCGCGTTGTATCGTATGAGGGAGCGCATGGCGCCGTGGCGATCGCGCATGTGCCGGGGCGGCACGCGCTTCTGGTCACCATCCAGTTTCCTTCCATCCGTGCGCTTCAAGTGATCGTCACCTGCGTCCGTCACCTGTTCGATGTCGGAGCGGACGTCGACATGATTACCGCTCATTTGTCCAAGGACCTCACCCTCGCTCCCTTGATCGCGTCGCGACCGGGCCTGCGCGCTCCGGGATGCTGGGATGGATTCGAGCTCGCCGTCCGCGCCGTGCTGGGGCAACAGGTCACGGTCGAAGGTGCGCGGCGGTTAGGCAATAAGCTCATTCTCCTGTGCGGAGATCCTGTCCCCAATGCCGTTGATGCGCGCCTGGCTCGAACCTTTCCCTCTGCCGGCTGTCTGGCCCGGGTCGACTTGAGCTCGATCGGCATGCCCGCCTCGCGACGGGCGACGGTGAACGCGCTTGCGCAGGCGGCGGTGGCCAATCCACGGCTCTTCACGCCACTGGATTCGATAGAAGACCGCATCGCGCAACTCCGCGCCATCCGCGGCATCGGAGAATGGACCGCTCAATATATCGCCCTACGCGCAATGCGCGAACCGGATGCCTTCCCGGCCACAGATCTCGGTATCCTGCGGGGCGCCGCCCATCTGGGAGGAGTGGCGCCTACCGCTCTCCAACTTCTCCAGCGTGCGGAGGCCTGGAGACCCTGGCGCGCCTATGCCGCGCAGCATTTATGGGCAGCCGGCAGTCACAATGCTCACACAGGGAGGGAGGTTAATCATGCCCGATAAACTGCATCTGCTGACAGCGACGCTTCCGACAGCGATCGGAACACTGGTCGTGATCTACGACGAAGAAGGTCGCCTGCGAGCAATCGATTGGATGAACTACGACGACCGCATGCGCCGCCTGCTCGCACGTCATTATGGAGCGGACAACGTCACGCTGACGCCGGGGCCGCGTTCATCCGGACCTGCCTCGGCCATCGCCGCGTACTTCGACGGAGATCTTCACGCCATCGATGGCCTCCCGACAGCGACGGAAGGCACATCGTTCCAGAAATGTATCTGGCAGGCATTGCGCGACATCCCCGCAGGCCACACGCTGAGCTATGGCGAACTTGCGAGGCGAATCGGCAAACCGGCGGCAGTCCGCGCCGTCGGATTGGCCAACGGGGCAAATCCAATCGGCATCGTCGTGCCCTGCCATCGCGTAATCGGAGCCGACGGTTCGCTCACCGGCTATGGTGGAGGTCTGGAACGCAAGCGCTGGTTGCTGAATCACGAGAAGCAGGCTGTGCAGCGCTCCTCGGTTGCCTCTGCTTCACACAAGACAGGCAGGGATGCTACGATGCCTCTCTGTTTTTGACTAGGAGGTCATGGTCATGAAAGTCCCATTCACACTCGGCGCAGTGTGGCACTTCGGGCTCGCCGTCCGTGATCCGCGCGCCAGCGCGAAATGGTTGATGCGGATCCTTGGATTGACCAAACAGTTTGAGTACGAAGGTGTGATCGGGATCGGGAACGACAATGTCATGATCGTCCTCTCGACGGGCAAGCCTTCGCCGAAGACGATCGGCCACATTTCCTTTCATCTCCCGAACATGGCCGCGCTCAAACGGGCATTGGTCCATCTCAAGAAGCACAAGGTCGAAGTGGAAGACCCGGGCGACGAAATCGGTCCGGTAGCCACCGGTTCCCGCAGCATGGGCCTCTGGTTTCGCGACCTCGATGGCTACCGCTGGGAATTGGCCGTCCAAAGCAAAAAGTAGCGGGGGCATGGGAAAGTCATGCTCCATTCACCTGTAGCTATGACCCCACTCACCAGGTCCGATTCTCTAGGTCGCCTGACCGAATCCTTCGCCGGAATCACCGGCAGCCTTCGTCGGCAAGCAGATAAGTCCTCTGCAGCACCATCCGTGCAGGCCAAACGAAGCATGAACCTATCCACATAGTTTTCCGCAATCTGCTGGGCGCAGGCCACTCAGTAGGATTCTGACAGTTCGGTTTGCCGCTTACACAACTCTGTACCGCGCCCCTTTGCGTCACGTCTCCTGCCCTGTGTATAAAGATGAGGATGCAGAAGTATTCATCTGGAGAGGTGCGTGGATCTCGAACCGATCTGTGCCCGGCCGCTCGGCGGCTGTCGGTTTTGTCCGGTCATGCCCTTCGCGCATCGACCATGGCCATCTGCCTGCTGCTGACCATCCTCACCTTCTGGTGGCCGGTAGCGGACATGACGGCTCAAACGCCGACTGCCCCTTCAACGACAGCGTCTTCCCGTTCCATCACCCTCCGCTTCGTCTCCTGGAAACCCGACCACCAACGCGTCTGGGACGAGGCCATTGCGCAGTTCACCAAGGCCCATCCTTACATCTCCGTCCTGCGGGAACTCGCGCCGCACTCCTCCACTGCCTATCACGATCTCCTGACGCAGAAGCTGAAGAATCGCGATGCGACGCTCGATGTTTTTTTCATGGATGTGATCTGGGTGCCGGAATTTGCCGCAGCGGGATGGGCCAGCCCGCTCGACCACCGATTTGTTCCGGCCATGCGCGAGGAATTTCTTCCGCCGACCATCGATGTCGGTCGATACGAGGGCCGTCTCTACGGTGTCCCGAGCCGAATCGATGCCGGCCTGCTCTACTATCGCAAGGACCTGCTCACTCAATACGGGTTCACCGAGCCGGCCACCTGGCAGGAACTCGTACGCCAGGCCGAAACCATCGTGGCAGCCGAGCAGTCAGTCAACCCGACATTGCGCGGCTATTCGGCGCCATTCAAGCAATATGAGGGCCTGGTTTGTCATATGCTGGAATTCATTACGGGGCATGGCGGCAGCCTCCTGTCGCCTGACGGCACGCGCTCGACGCTTGCCACCGCAGATTCGTTGGCTGCCGTGCAGTTCGTCCGCGATCAGATAATCGGCCGTCTCACGTCACGACCGGCCCTCACCTACCAGGAGCCGGAATCCCTTTCCGTCTTTCTCCAAGGCCATGCCGTCTTTCACCGAAATTGGCCCTATGCCTGGGCGATCGCCAATAACCAGGATCGTTCGACCATTGCAGGACAGGTCGGCGTCGCGCCGCTTCCTGGCTTTGCCCCAGGCCAGCATGCCGCGACCCTCGGTGGGTGGCTGTACGGCATCAGCGCCTATTCGCAGCATCAGGATGAAGCCTGGGCGCTCATCGAGTTTCTGTCCAGCCATGCGATGCAGAAGCGGTTCGCGCAAGATGCCGGCATCGCCCCATCGCGAGTGGCGCTGTTCTCGGATGTGGACCTCCTTGCCGCCGCTCCGCAGCTACGGAACCACTTTGCCGTTCTGCAGTCCGCGACCGCTCGTCCCCGTTCGCCGCTGTATCCTGCCATCTCTCATCTTCTACAGCGCTATTTCAGCCGCGCATTGGCAGTCGACGGCCTTGACCTCGCGCGCGAAGCGGCCATCGCCGACGCACAGATCGATCGGCTGCTGGCTCTGACGAGGGCTGCGCCATGACCGGCTCCCCAGGCCGCGCCCAACGCCGGGAGAGTTTGGCGGCCTGGACGATGCTGACGCCGGCATTGCTGGTGACCTTGGTCTTTGCGCTCTATCCCATTCTGGATTCGCTTTGGCTCAGCCTGCACCATATCTTCATCGGCATTCCGGCTCTCGGCCGTTCCTTCATCGGCCTGGACAATTATCTGGCGCTCCTCCGTGATCCGGCGGCCCACCAGGCATTCTTTAACACGCTCGCCTTCGTCGTCCTCTCAACCCTGTTGGAGCTGACCTGCGGCTTGGTGATTGCCTTGGTGATTCACGAGCGTTTCGGCGGGCGGGGTCTGGTGCGGGCTGCGATCCTGATCCCCTGGGCCGTTCCCACCGTCGTCGCGTCACAATTGTGGCGCTATATCTTCAACGATCAGTATGGGTTCGCGAACCTCTTGTTGTTCGGCGATCGGGTCACGGAATATGTTCCCTGGCTGGCCTATCCCGGCTTAGCCTTCGGCATCATTGTCCTCACCGACGTCTGGAAGACCTCATCCTTTGCCGCCTTGTTGATCCTGGCCGGGCTCCAGGTGATTCCAGACGATCTCTACGATGCCGCCAAGGTGGACGGCGCCGGTCTATGGCAACGATTTTGGCGCATCACCTTGCCGCTCCTGAAACCGGCGTTGCTGCTGGCGCTGCTCTTTCGCACGATGGATGCTTTTCGCGTGTTCGATCTTGTCTTCGTGATGACGCAAGGCGGTCCTGGTGATGCGACTCAGGTGCTGCAGTTCTATGGGTATCAAGCCCTGTTCGCCGAAGGGCGTCTGGGCTATGGCTCCGCCGTATCGGTGGCCGTGTTTCTCATGATCTTGAGCCTCTCGCTGGTCTATCTCCGCGCGATCGGATCGAATTTGCTGGAGCGCGGACGCGCATGAATCGACTGGTTCTTCTCGTGCCAGGGATCCTTGTTACGGTCGGCCTCAGTACCTTTCCCTTTCTCTGGTTCGCGCTCACCTCCTTCAAGTCGCAGGCTGAGATCGAAGCCGCGCCACCCACCTGGTGGCCCTCCGGCAGTCTGGGTTTTTATCGCTCGGCTCTGTTCGACCATCGCCTCTTCGACTATGCGGCCAACAGCCTCATCGTGGCCGGTTCGACGACCATCCTGGCATTGCTGATCGCGATACCGGCCGCCTACGCGCTGGCGCGGCTGGCCATCCCCGGCAAGCAGGTGATCCTCGCAATCTTGCTCTGCGTCTCGATGTTTCCCCAGATGGCGATCGCCGGTCCGATCTGGCGCCTGCTGGATGCCATCGGCGGGCTCAACCACCATTGGGGTGTCGTGCTTCCCTATGTGGCGTTGACATTGCCGCTTGCGATTTGGATCCTGGCGAGCTTCTTCAAGGACCTGCCGCCGGAATTGGAAGATGCCGCGCGTATCGATGGCTGCGGGCCATGGAGTACATTGATTCGGGTCACACTTCCGCTCGCTGCGCCGGGAATTTTTACCGCCGCGATTTTGGTTCTGATCTATGCCTGGAATGAGTTCTTCTTCGCCCTGTTGATCCTGACTCAACCGGCACAACAGACGCTTCCGGTCGGTATTGCGCTGTTCCAAGGGGAATTCACCATGCCCTGGGGTGAATTGGCCGCGGCCTCGGTCCTGGCAACCCTTCCGTTGGTTGTAGTCGTGCTGTTGTGCCAGCGCTGGATCGTCAGCGGATTATCCGCAGGGGCAGTAAAGGGCTAGCCAAGTATTGAATCGTCATGCTCAGTATTGTTGTTCAAGGCTCGAGATCGAATCTGGTTGACCCACAGGCTGTTCAGAAAGGCCGCAGCAATGCGAAGAGGCGAGGCGTGACATTCTTACCCGCCCACCCGGAGCCTGCCGGAGACAGGCTCTGTTCCCATGGCGGTACGTTGAGCCTCTAAGCGACGCGAGAACGCCGCTGGCGGCCTTTATCAACAGCCTGCTAGGAGATCGCTGTGGCTGAACTAGAATTGCGCGCCGTCTCGAAATCCTTTCGCAATCAAAACGTTCTGCGCGATATCTCCCTGCATGTTGCCGACGGCAGTTTCACGATTCTCCTCGGGCCCTCCGGATGCGGCAAGTCGACACTCCTGCGCATCATTGCCGGACTCGATGTTCAGACCTCCGGCCAGGTGCTCATCGACGGCGCCACGGTCGACCATCTGCCGCCCGCAGAACGTGACATCGCGATGGTCTTCCAGCAATATGCGCTCTATCCGCACCTCTCGGTCCGCGAGAACCTGGCATTCGCCCTTACCATACGACGAGCCCCACGTAAGGTCATTGACAGCCGTATCGACGAAGTCGCGCGGTTATTGGACATTCAGGCCCTGTTGGAGCGGAAACCCAGAGACCTGTCCGGAGGGCAGCGGCAACGGGTGGCCATGGGGCGGGCCATCGTGCGGAAGCCCAAACTGTTTCTATTCGACGAACCGCTTTCCAACCTGGATGCCCAACTCCGCACGTCGATGCGCATCGAACTGAAGAAATTGCAGGAACGCCTGCAGGCGACGATTATCTACGTCACGCACGATCAGGTGGAAGCCATGACGCTTGGAGACCGCATCGTCGTGCTGGAAGGTGGCAGGGTTCGACAATCGGATCCTCCCCATCGAATCTATGATGCGCCGGCCAACCCCTTCGTCGCCTCCTTCATCGGGACGCCGCCGATGAACCTCTGGCATGGAACCATGGCGATGCGAAATAATCAGCCTATGTTCGTAAGCGAGGGCATGGCCTTACCCCTGCCGACGCTTCTTCTTGCACACAAACCTGCGCTCCAATCTGCCATCATTCTCGGCATCCGTCCCGAAGACATCCGACTGCGAGAAGCAGCCGACGCGATGCGAGTGGAGGCGCTGGTGGAGTTCATTGAAGATCTCGGAGCCGATCTCCTGTTGCATTGCCGGGCCAATGGCCTTCAGTTGGTCGTACGTGCCGTTCGTGGAACCGATATCAAGCCAGGACTGGAGCTGCCGCTCTTTTTTCCCTTTAGCAAATTGCATGTCTTCATCGACGATCATCGGTTCGACTCGGCCTCCCCGCTACCCTCTTGACTGCGGCAGCGTTCTTTCTTATCTCTTTCTTACGCAGGGCAAAGCGTCTCCAGAAAAACAGCGACTCCGCTTGCAATGCGCGGGGAGTCCTCGTAAGCTCCGGAAAGGATTGCGCTCTTTGCCGGCACTGAACGGACCGTTTCTATGGACGTAACCTAATGGCCACCTCACAACGCGGTTACTATGACATTCTCGGCATCTCGCGCAGCGCCTCTGCCGGCGACATCAAAAAGGCATTCCGTCGCCGGGCCCGCGAATACCATCCCGATCTCCATACCGGCGCGAAAAAAGCGGAGATGGAGAAGAAGTTCAAGGAATTGAACGAAGCTCACGAGGTGCTGTCCGATCCAGACAAGCGAAAGAAGTACGATCAGTACGGCCAGAACTGGGAACAGGCCGAAGCGTATGAACAGGCGCGCCAGCAGGCAGGGGCCCAAGCGGGACGAAGCGGCCAAGCCGGTGGATTCAGCGGTGACTTCGGCGATATTTTTGAGACCTTCTTCAGCGGCCGCGGACGAGGCGGCGGCGCGGCTCCCGGCTTCGCAATCGACGGGGAAGACCTGGAAACCGATGTCCAACTCAGCATCCGCGAGGTCCTGAGCGGCGTCACCCGGCGCATCGATCTTGCGGAACGCACTGCGTGCAAAGCCTGCGGAGGCAGTGCGATTGTGCGCGGCCGCCCTTGCGTCGTCTGCGGCGGCTCCGGCGCGCAAATCGAGAAACGCACCATCGAGGTTCGCATCCCGGCGGGGGTCCAGAACGACACCCGCGTCCGCCTCGCCGGCAAAGGACAACCGGGCGTGAATGGGGGCAAACCGGGCGATCTCTACCTGCGCGTCCACATTCAACCGAACAGCATCTTCCGGCAGAAGGGGTCCGACGTGCAGGTGACCCTGCCGGTATGGCCGTGGGAAGCGGCGCTGGGCGCCGAGGTCATGGCCCCCACGTTAACGGAACCGGTCAAGGTGAAAATCCCCGCCGGCAGCAAGGCCGACGGCAAACTTCGACTGAAGGGCAAGGGACTTCCGACCGCCGCCGGCGGCCAGGGTGATTTGTTCCTGAAACTGAAGATCGTCATGCCCGCCTCGCTTTCCGACGAGGAACGGGCGCTCTATGAACAACTGGGCCTCGTTCGCCATAGCGATCCACGAGCCGAGATCCTCGTCGCGTCACGACGCAACTCATCCTAAGCCCGCGCAGAGGCCGATCCCTCTCATGACTGTCGGCGAATACGCGCTTGTCGCGTTCAGTTCACTCTTCGTCATCGTCGATCCCATTGCCGTGGTCCCGGCCTTTCTCGCCATGACTCCGCGGGACTCCGTGGCGCAACGGTTGAAAACTGCTCGCATGGCCTGCCTCGTGGCGGTCGGGTTGCTGACGGGGTTCGCTCTTTTCGGCCAGACGATCCTTCAGCTATTGGGCATTACGTTGCCCGCGATTCAGATTGCCGGCGGGCTCATCTTGTTGCTGGTGGCGTTGGACATGTTACGCGCGCAACGGTCGACGGTGCAGGCCACGGCGGCGGAAACGGCCGCGGGGACCAGCAAAGACGACATCGCAATTGCGCCGCTCGCCATCCCCATGCTGGCGGGACCTGCTGCGATTTCAACCGTGATCCTGCTGGAAACGCAGGCGAAGACGTTGCTGTTACGAGCCGTCTTGCTGGGGTGCCTTGTACTCGTCGGTGTGGCGAGTTACATTATATTAGCGATCGGCGCAAACGGCGCGAAGTGGCTCAATCCCATCGCGGAGAAAATCATTTCCCGATTGATGGGCCTATTGCTCGCCGCGCTGGCCGTTCAATTCATGGTGAATGCCTTCACCGGCGATCAAGGCTTGTTACGAGGGCTGACTGGACCATAATCGACTTAACCGAAGGAGGAACGAATGACCACGAAATTGTACACACTTGCCACCGCTTCGGCCCTCGCCTGCGCATTGACGGTATCCCCCGCGATGGCTGAGTTCGGAAGTGGCACTTTTGGTTCTGCGCCTTTTGGTAGTAGTACCCCCCATGAGAAAGTGGAATACGGCGGTCACGGGGGCGGTTATGAGAAGGGACGTCATGGCATGGGCTCGGCGATGATGGGAATGATGATGCATGGAGGGGCGGGCCATCTCATCCGTCACCTCATGAAGCATGAAAAAGAAATCGGGTTGAGCGCGGACCAGATCACCAAGCTGAAAGAGATACAACTCAATCTCGACAAGAACCGCATCAAGATGGAAGCCGATATCCAGGTCGCGGAACGGGAGTTGAGATCCCTGACGGAAGACGAGAAGAGCGAGATGGGCGCCATCGAAGCCAAACTCAAGCAGAGCGAAGAGGTTCAGGTCGGACTGCGGATGCTGTCGATCAAGACGAGGCGGGAAGCCTTGGCGTTACTGACGTCGGAACAGCGCACGAAGCAACAGGCCGAGCACGACAAAGTGATGCAACAGCATAAAGGCGGGTATGATTCTCCCCATAAGAAAACTCCTCATGGTGACAATCCTTCCGGCGCCAATCCACATGGGCAGGCGAAGCCACAATAACCCTGTCACCTTCGCGCAATCCGGAGGTCACTCATGCTCAAGCACATCGCAGTATCCGCGCTGATGACCGGCGCACTCTGCTTCATGAGTATTCCTGCCTGGAGTGACGAGGGACACAGGGGCAAGCATGAGGAAGGCCATGTCGCCGACCTCGTGAAGGACGCAACCGTCACCATCGACCAAGCCATCAAGACCGCCATGGACAAGATTCCCGGCACCGTCGTCGAAGCGGAGCTCGAAAAGAAACATGGCAAGACTCTGTGGGAAGTCGAAATCTTCAGCAGTGACGGCAAGGTGACTGAAGTTCATATCGATGCCGGAACGGGGAACATCATCGATACGGAAGCTAAGCGCTAGAACAAACATAAGAAAGAGAAGCACTAAGCCGGACGACGACGGGCGGCGCCTTCCGGCGCCTGCCCGTCTCCCCTTCCCTCCTCACTGCCCTCTGCCTGTTTCAATTCCCTCGTCACATCTCCATGTGAACCGACGACCGATTTCGGCAGCGTCGGATTGACCCCTCACGCCCATCTGTGCGAAAGTTTGCGACTTGTCCGGCAGCGTTTCGATGAACCGCAGACTTCAGTTTCGTACATGAAGGAGTGTGCATGACGATCGATCCACGACACAAAAGCCACAACTTGCTCGACGGACCAGGCCGCGCTCCGGCCCGCGCCATGCTCAAGGCCGTCGGTTTCACGGATGCCGACCTTGAGCGTCCCCTGATCGGCGTCGCCAACACCTGGATCGAGGTTATGCCCTGTAATTATCATCTCCGCCGCCTGTCCGAACGGGTGAAGGCAGGCATTCGCGCGGCCGGCGGCACTCCGATCGAATACAACACCATCGCCGTGTCCGACGGAATTTCCATGGGGACCGAGGGAATGAAGGCCTCGCTGATCAGCCGGGAAGTCATTGCCGATTCCATCGAGCTGGTCGCGCGCGGGCATCTGTTCGACGGCGTGGTCGCTCTGTCGGGATGCGACAAGACCATTCCCGGTACCGTCATGGCGCTCTGCCGCCTGAATCTTCCCTCGCTCATGATGTACGGCGGTTCCATCATGCCGGGGCAGTTTCACGGACATGACGTGACCATCCAGGATGTGTTCGAGGCCGTGGGCAAGCATGCCGCCGGCACCATGACCAATGTGGAATTGAAGGATCTGGAAGACCATGCCTGTCCTGGCCCGGGCGCCTGCGGCGGCCAGTTCACGGCCAATACCATGGCCATCGCATTTGAATTTCTCGGGATCTCGCCTATGGGACGGAACGGCGTTCCGGCGATGGATCAACGCAAGGACGATGTGGCCTTCGAGTGCGGCCAGTTGGTCATGGACCTGCTCAAAAAAGACATTCGCCCCAAACAAATCATCACCCGGCGCTCGATCGAAAATGCGATTGCCGCCGTGGCGACGACCGGCGGATCCACCAATGCCGTGCTTCACCTGCTGGCTGTGGCTCGCGAGATCGGTGTGCGGTTGACCATCGATGATTTCGACAAGATCAACCGAAAGGTGCCGTTGCTGGCCGACTTGAAGCCGGGCGGCCGCTTCACGGCGGCGGACCTCTATGCGGCCGGGGGAACCACCCTCGTGGCCAAACGCTTGCTCGACGCCAAAATCCTGCATCCGGATCAAATCACCGTGACGGGGCGCACGATCGGTGAGGAAGCCAAATCCGCCAGGGAAACGCCGGACCAACAGGTCCTGTATCCCTTGTCGAAGCCGATCAAGCCGACAGGAGGCATGGTCATTCTCAAGGGCAATCTGGCGCCCGAGGGCTGCGTCGTCAAAGTCGCCGGTCATTCCATCATGACTTTTGAGGGACCGGCCAAGGTCTACGAGCGTGAAGAAGATGCCTTCGCGGCGGTACAGGCCGGCAAGGTCAAGGCCGGTGACGTGGTCGTCATCCGCTATGAAGGTCCGTCCGGCGGTCCCGGTATGCGGGAAATGCTGGGCGTGACGGCCGCCATCGTCGGCGCCGGACTCGGCGATTCCGTCGCGCTGCTCACCGACGGACGATTCTCAGGTGCCACGCATGGATTGATGGCGGGACATGTGGCGCCGGAAGCGGTCAAGGGCGGTCCGATCGCGGCGGTGAAGAACGGCGACATCATTATCTTCGACATCGCCAAGCGCCGGTTGGACATTCGAATAACACAAAAAGAATTGACCTCACGCCTGAAGAAAGTGACGTACCCATCTCCCCGTTATCTTTCTGGAGTGATGGGGAAATATGCCCGCCACGTCTCCTCCGCATCGGAAGGCGCGGTGACGAACTGAACATGCCGGCCCTGCTGCGATGGAGCCTCGCTGCGGCGACGCTCATCGTCGCGACATTCGGCGTCGACAAACCGAGGATGTTCGCCGCGGAAGGACCTGACGCCGTTTGCGCGGGCTGGCAGGGCCGTCATCCGGAGTGGCTCTGGTGCGACGATTTCGAAATCGACCGGCTGCAGGCCTATTTCGAGTACGACCAACGACATGGCAGGTTTGTCCGCGAAGCCGGCGCGGGTATCGACCGCTCGACCGGCATGCGGGCGGAGTATCTCCCCGGTGATCCACACGGAGGATTCCTTCACCTCGCATTCGGCAAGACTCCGAGCGCCTATATGAGGCCGGTCGATGCCGGCACGGCCCGCTATCGCGACATCTATTGGCGCTTCAGTCTGCGACTCCAGCCAGGATGGGCCGGCGGCGGCGCCGACAAACTGACCAGGGCGACCATTCTCTCCAGTGAGCGATTTGCCCAGGCTGCAATCGGCCACTTGTGGAGCGGGGGACTTCCTCATTCCGATCCTGAAAGGCTGTACCTCGATCCGGCCTCCGGAACCGATGAGTCCGGCCGATTGCGCACGACCACCTACAATGACTTTCCTCGTTTACGATGGATTGGAGCGGCCGGCGGCCAAACCCCGCTATTCAACGATGCCAACGCCGGAACATGGTTTTGCATCGAAGTCCATATGAAACTGAACTCTCCCGACGCTGCGGACGGACTCTTCGAGTATTGGATTGATGACCGATTGGAGGCTCAACGAAGGGGGTTGAATTGGATCGGTACTTACAGTGATTATGGCATTAACGCCATTTACCTCGAACAATACTGGACTTCGGTTCCGTTCACCAGGAATCAACAGCGCTACATGGACAACTTCATCGTGTCCACCGACCGCATCGGGTGCAGGCTCTGAAGGGCGCCATGGCCTGCCCAAACGACGGCTTGTCGAAGCGTCCCGTTCCTTTGGCTTAAGGCTTCCTATGCAGCCAGTGGGCTGCCGATCCATATGTCAACGCGTCGCACAGATCAAGGCTGTCAGACTTCGCCCATAGTTCCTGCCGCTACGCAACGTCCGGCCACGAGTGACCTTTCCAGACCGGAATGGTTCTTGAATCGTGAGTTGAGTCTCATTGAGTTCAACCGCCGCGTACTCGACCTTGCGAAGGATCAAACAGTTCCCCTGCTGGAACGATTGAAGTACCTCTGCATCGTCAGCTCGAATCTCGACGAATTTTTCGAGGTGCGCGTCGCCGGGCTTAAAGAACAGGTCACTCACGGAGTCGAACAACGGGGCCCCGACGGCTTGACGCCCTCGGAACTCTTGACACGTATCGCGCCGCTCACGCACCAATTGGTTCAGGAGCAATACGCCATCCTGAATCAATCTCTCATTCCTCAACTAGCCGATCAGCGCATCCGGTTTCTAAGGCGGACGGACTGGACGCCCTCGCACATTCGGTGGATGCGCCGATTCTTTTCCCGCGAGTTGCTTCCTCTCTTGAGTCCCGTCGGATTGGATCCCGCGCATCCCTTTCCGAAACTGCTCAACAAAAGTCTCAATTTTCTCGTCACCCTCGAAGGAACCGATGCATTCGGCCGGCCGAATGGAACCGCAATCGTGCAAGTTCCCCGTTCGCTCCCGCGGGTGATTCGGCTACCGGTTCGAAGCAGCACCTGGCCGCACGATTTTGCGTTCCTGTCGTCGGTCATCCATGCCTTCGTGTACCGGCTCTTTCCCGGCATGCATGTCACGGGCTGCTACCAGTTCCGTGTCACGCGAAACAGCAATCTCTTCGTGGACGAGGAAGACGTCGATGATCTCCGGCGGGCCCTCGAGGGCCAATTGCCGGACCGGCGATTCGGCGATGAGGTGCGCCTGGAGGTGGCGGACAACTGCCCACCCGACCTGGTGTATTTTCTTCGAGAACAGTTTCATCTCCAAGCCCACGATGTCTATCAATGCCATGGACCGGTCAATTTGCATCGGCTGATGGCGGTTCCCGACCTCATCGAACGCCCCGATCTCAAGTTCCAACCGTTCACTTCCGGCATTCCTTCCACTCCGGTGCCGAGCGAAGACTGGTTCGAGGCGATTCGGCAGGGCGATATTCTCTTGCACCATCCGTATCAGTCTTTTGCACCGGTCACGGAATTCCTGCGCCAGGCGGCGACGGACCCCCACGTTCTCACCATCAAGCAGACGCTGTATCGCACCGGCGCGGATTCAGCGATCGTGCAGTCCCTGGTAGATGCTGCGCGAGGGGGGAAAGAAGTCTCCGTCGTGATCGAATTACGAGCCCGGTTCGACGAGGAAGCGAATATCGAATTGGCCCATGATTTGGAGGAGGCCGGCGCGCATGTGGTCTATGGCGTGGTGGGACACAAGACCCACGCTAAAATGAGCCTCGTTCTGCGCCGGGAAGGCCGTCTCTTGCGGAGCTACACCCACCTCGGCACGGGCAACTATCACGCCCGCAATGCCCGCCTCTATACCGATTTCGGATTGCTCACCTGCGATGCCGCGATCGGTCGTGATGTCCGGACGGTGTTTCAACAGCTCACCTCACTGGGGCGACCAGGGCGGCTCAAGCATCTGCTCCAGTCGCCGTTCACCCTGCACGCCACGCTGCTGAAATGGATCGGACGCGAAACCGACCGCGCCAAGCAGGGCCGTCCGGCTCACATCATCGCGAAGATGAATGCGTTGCTGGAACCGCAGATTATCCGGGCTCTCTACAAGGCCTCCCAGGCCGGCGTGAAGATTGATTTGATCGTGCGCGGCCCCTGCGCCCTGAGGCCCGGCATTGTGGGGCTCTCCGAACATATTCACGTGCGTTCGATCATCGGTCGGTTCCTCGAGCACAGCAGAATTTTCCATTTTCTAAATGATGGTGACGACAGGGTGTTTCTTTCGAGCGCCGATTGGATGGATCGCAATTTTTTCCGGCGCGTCGAGGTTGCCTTTCCCGTGCTGGATAAAACATTGAAGCAGCGTGTCATCGAAGAGGGCCTCCGCCCCTACCTTGAAGACAATACGCATGCCTGGATTCTCCATCGAGACGGCACGTACAGGCGTCAGACCCCCGGCCGGAGGACGGCTCGTTCGGCTCAGCAATGGCTGATGAACAAACTCGCCACCTAATCGTCTCGCCCCAGGATCAGGCACGCAGCCTCAGGAGTCACTCGCCTTCCCTACCCATGATCCTGACAGTCATCTTCTAACCTGTCGCAGACTCGGCGCGGATGTGTAAGACAACTCTCGCGAAGGCCTAGCCCGGCACATTCCAATGGCAGCCCGCTGATCTGCTCTACGGAAGGAACCGCTTCTTATAGGAAAAGGGCAGCGATTGGATTGCAGTCAGAGGAATGGCGATGTTCGCTTACTTGTCGGCCGCTCGACGCCGGTCTATCAACGGCCTCAAGCTTGGCTCGAGGTCATGGTCTGCTACGGTAAGAAACCGCTATTCCGCGCCGGCACCCAGATCGGCATTTTGTTCGAACGACGGTGACAGATCAGAATCTTCTAGATCCTCACCAGATTACAGAGGATCTTCCGTATTTGGCTCCCACTTGTCGTTCCTGAGTGTAATGCCGATCACGGCGCTGTGTTGATCGACTGGCCTGGTAATGTAACCCGTGAGGCGAACTCCTCGGCGAGCAGCTGAAACGGCTTTTTCAAAGTTTTGGGGCGCAGGCCTCGGCGGCTATGGCGGCCACAGCAACCATCACAATCACCTGTCTATGCATGAAGATTCCTCTGGGAGAGAGTCCCATGTTGTTTCAGGGAAAAACGGAGGGCAGAAGTCCGCCACCGCAAGACCGGATTTTAAGCCAATCTAATCGTTCCGATATCGCTGGATAATTGCCGGGCTGAATGGATCGCCGAGGGCTGTGACACGTGTAATAGGAAGGACGTGGGTGGGTAGGCGCGCAGTTACGGCGAGCGAGGGAAATCCGAAGCAGTCTTTCCCCGGTTCTGATTCTCCAGCGAGAGACGTTTCAACACCCCCTTGGCCCGTTCTTCCAAGCGTTCAGCCTCGCCTGAGCGCTGCCTTCTCCTCAACAATGAAGCATAGTTCTTCAAGGTCTTGGCATAGGCTTCACGGTCATATCCGGAAGATCGCTCGTAGATCCCCAACGCCTGTTTGTAGAGGTCTTCGGACTGCTCAAGCCGGTTTTGAGACTGGTAGAGACCTGCCAAATTCTTGAGCTCACCGGCCACCTGAGGATTCTCCGCTCCCTGTCGCTTCTCCCGAATGGCAATGGCCTGTTGGAAGAGGGGCTCGGCTTGCGTGTAGAGTCCCTGCAATTCGTAGAGCTGCCCCAAACGACTCATCGCATCCGCAGTATCCACATGGTCGTTTCCGATGGACTTCTTAAAAATGCTCACCGCTCGTTGATACAGGACCTCGGCCTGTGGATATTGACTCTCGGCCCTATAGGTATCGCCCAGGTTTTCAAGATTCCTCGCCACGATCGGATGATGGGGACCAAAGACTTTTTCATGTATTGCCAACGCGCGCTGATAGAGCGGCATTGCACGGGCATGTTGTCCTTGCGCCTGATACATTTTTGCCAGATTATCCCGGGTAATCGCCGTGAGGCTGTGTTCCGGCCCAAGCTGTTTTTCGAAAATCACGAGGGCTCGCTGCAAGACCGGCTCAGCATCGGCAAACCGCCGTTGATCCTGATACACGACGGCTATATTGTTCAGGCTTTCGGCCGTCTTGCTATCGTCTGGTCCATAGGCTTTCTCGCGGATTTCCCTGGCTCGTTGATGGAGCGCTTCAGATTGCGCATAGAGCCCTTGCAGCCGATAGAGTTCCCCTAAATCAGTCAGGCTTGCGGCAGACTCGGCATGATCCGATCCGTAAACACGTTCGCGGATCGCCAGCGCTTCCTGAAAGAGCGACTCAGCTCGCGGGTACCGGCCTAACTCCCGGTTGACCTGACCCAACTGGCTGAGAGTTTCAGCCAGCCGCTTGCCCTGCGGATCCAGGACTTCCGCTTCCTTGCGAGCCGCCACGAAGGATTCCTCGGCATGCGTGTAATCGCCGGAATGTAGGGCGTTATTACCCTCATGCATCGCGGAACGCCAGCGCTGATCCTCCGCACAACCGGCCAGCGCACTCAACAACGCCATACCGATGGCGCACATATGCCTGTTCGACCCATGATTCATAATGATCAACTCTCGGAACAGATGAGAATAGGTTCGCGGTTTGCGTTGGCCCCGGCAGACACGTCAGGTACAGACTTACGCCCCTGTTGCGTCTCAAATCAACCCTCTCTTAGACTTTTTTCTTCATGGTCACTCCCTCATCATTTCAATGCCCGTATCTATGTCGTCACAATGTGGAACAGCCGAGCGCCTTGTCACTTCAAATGTTAATAGATATTGCCGACACAGGCTCACGTAGGAAGGCACGAATCATTCTTCTGCAGAATGGCCGACGTGGGGAGCAAGTGTGGCGATACCCGACGTATCATAGGGCAACACGCTGAACACTTTCGCCACGTCGACGGCCGGCTTGCCTGGCCGCAAAACCTTTTGCCCTAACGTTGCCAGCAGGGAGAGCGGCACGAGCGCCATCCTGGGAAGCCAGATTACGGTGAGGTCTGGATTGGACCGGCGAAGGCGATCCAAAAGTTCCCGTTTGGTCGGTGAAACCGGATCGAGAAGATTCAAGGGACTCGCCACTCTGTCCCAGGAGTCCACCATCCAAGCCATGAATCGACCGGAGAACCCGACATCCACGACTCCCAGACGGTCGCTGGAGGAGCCCACGGCCACGAAGATGTTACCTAAGCGTTTGCCAAGGCGCCCAGGCGGGTCAAAGTCGCGATAGTCCACCAACGCCCCCGGACGAACGACTTTCACGGAGAGGCCGAGCTCCCTGCCCAACTGCACCGCGAGCCGCTCCGACTCGAGCTTCCCCCACACATAGGGCCCCGATCCCTTGCTATCCGGCTCCAACGGATGGTCATCGCCGATCGGCTCACCGTTCCCCTGAGCCAACACGGCGAGACTGCTCACATGGACGAACTGCGCAATGCCGGCAGAGGCCGCTCCACGGATCATGTGCTCCGTCGCGTCCAGTGAATTACGCTGATGCTCGGGCCATCCGCCGGCGGTTTCTGCAGCCGCGTGAATGACCGTATCCACGCCTTTAAAAAGATCTGCGGCAATACCGGTTGCCACATCGGCTACCACGTATTCAGCGCCGGCAATACGCTCCCAGGGGGAGGGCTCACGACGCGCCACCACTCGGACAGGCCGGCCACGCGAGAGCAGCGCGCGCACGATTTCCTTTCCCAAAAATCCTGTTCCACCGGTCACCAGCACTCCCCGGCAATCCACTTGTCCCGGCGCAGCGGCCGCCAACGCTTTGGCTTCTGCTGCCTTAAGGGCTTGCGCCACCCGATCGCAGATACGGACGGTCTCCAGCACACTTTCCGGGGACAGAGGCGAAGGGGTTCCGTTTCGTGCAGACGCGTAAAAGGCCGAAAAGAGTTCCGCCAAACCGGGATAACTCTGCTGGCTCCTGAGGAAGCGGCTTGCCATGGCCGAGGTCGTACCAATCAGCAGCTGCCAGGCCTGTCGATAGGGCGCGAATAGTTTATCGATACCCGACGAACCGGGACCCACGGAGCGCTGCGTGGTACTCCGGACATAATCGGCAAACAATGACCCATTCCGCCCGACCACACGCAGATAACTTTCGACGGGACGGCCCTCCAATGTCACGACCAAGCTACCGGTCACTCCGCCTCGCCGCACTAAGGCATGTACCGTTCCCGCCTGGCTCACCTCCAGCGACAGCAGCTCGCTACGACCCTCAGCGGCCTGCTCCAAAACCTGAAGCAACAGATAGACCGGATGCGGCAGGATATCGACCAGCTGATGGTCCGCGCGCAGGATCTTGCGACCTCCCGGCGCATGACGGACGGTCCGGAAGGAAAAATAACTTTCGACATGTACGATCCGGCCGATCGAGGGCAGATAGCGAGTCAACACCCGAGTGGGCGGCTCGTATAGCAGCTGGTGGCCGGCACAGACCCGAAGTCCCTTCGCACCGGCCTCCGTCAGGATGTGCTGTGCATCCTCCACAGATTCGGTAAAGGGCTTCTCGACATAAATGTGGCACCCCTTCTTCAGGGCCATACGAGCCAGCAGAGCATGGGAGGCCGGAGGTGTGATGATATGCACCACATTGAGATGCTCGGATGCGAAAAGCTCTTCCGGTGTTTTAAAACATGCGATCCCAGGCACGAGGTCGCGCATGGCCGCCTGTGCGGCGTCTGACGGGTCCGCCACCGCGACCAGTTGGACGCCGGAGCAGCGCAAGATTGCTCTGGCATGGTGCTGCGCATGGCGGCCCGCGCCAATGAGCGCGATCCGTAGCGGGTGCGTATCCAGAGTTGTAGTGTGATGGTTTGTCACAGGCGGCATCTGCTTGTGGTCCTACTCTATTCTATTCTTACGATTATTTGAGATCTTTCTGACTCGAAGAGCATGTGGATGCTCACATCCCATGCTGAATGTGTGATTTTGCGCTGGACATTCCCGCTGAATGATAGAGAGCAGCCGCAGTGGCCCACCCAGCCGGCGCTGAATTACCATTTGGAAGAGGCTATGCCACAGTGTACGTCCGAAGGAAAAACGCACCTACACTAGTTCTTACGATAGAATCCGGCGATCGTCTCGACCACATACTCCAGCTGCTCATCCGTCAACTCAGCATAAATCGGAATCGAGAGCACTTCCTCAGCTGCACGTTCCGATTGCAAAAATGCACCCTTCTGATAGCCCAAACTTCGGTAACAATCCTGCAGATGCATGGGCCGCGGGTAATACACTTCTGTCCCCACCCCCTGGTCCTTCAGGTAACTTCGCAATTCATCTCGTTTCTGAACACGGATAGTGAATTGATTATAGACGTGAAAATTGCCGGCATCCACGAACGGCAAGGTGACTCGGTCCAGTAACTTCGCCTCCGTGAATAACCGTTCATAACGCGCAGCGTTCCTCCGACGGCCTTCCGCCCACTGATCCAACCGCTTCAACTTCACCAATAAAACAGCCGCCTGTAGCGCATCGAGGCGGCTGTTGATGCCGATGGCTTCGTGGACATAGCGCACTCGGCTGCCATGCACTCTCAACATGGCGATGGATTGGGCCAACGCTTCGTCGTTCGCCGTCACCATGCCCGCATCACCGAAGCCCCCCAGGTTTTTCGAAGGAAAGAAGCTGAAGCAGGCCAGATCCCCCAACACGCCGGCTCGCCGTCCGTTCAGTCCGGCTCCGATAGCCTGACAGGCATCTTCGATCACGCCGATCTTATGTCGTCGCGCAATTTCATTAATGGTCCCCATGTCTGCGCATTGACCGAATAGGTGCACAGGGATGATCGCCTTGGTCCGCTGCGTAAGGGCACGCTCGAGCAGGCTCGGGTCCATGTTAAAACTATCCGGCCGGATATCGATGAACACCGGCTGAGCTCCCAGCCTGGATATGGCTCCGGCTGTCGCGAAAAATGTAAAGGGCACGGTGACGACTTCGTCTCCCGCCTTTACTCCCATCGCCATGAGGGCCAATAGTAGCGCATCGCTGCCGGACGCCACGCCGACCGCATGGGCGCTGCCGACATAGGTTGCGATCGCCTGTTCCAACGCCTGCACGCGCGGACCAAGAATAAAACCTTGCTCGTCGCAGGTGGCTTCGATCGCAGCCATAATTTCATTGCGCATCGTTAGATATTGGACTTTCAGATCAAGCAGCGGAATGTCCATCGTCTCCCGTTTATCCTCCCGATCGATTGACCTGCAACCTCATATCCTCATTCCAAGACATGGCATGCAGGAGATAGGTATACAGTGAGTGATGCTGCTTCACCGATTCTTGAATCGTAAATTCTTCTGGAAACGAGTCCGAATTCATTCGAAGGTCAGCGCGATAGCGTTCATCCTTTAGGATCTGGCAAACCCGCTCCGCCATGGCTTGAACATCCCCGGCTTCACAGAGCATTCCTTGCGCCGGTTCAACAATCGCTTCCGAAGAGCCGCCGACTCGCGTGGCGACAATCGGCACGCAGCTGGCCCTTGCCTCCAGGAGAACACAGGGCAATCCTTCCCACAGGGAGGTCAACAGAAATACATCGAAAGCCTTCAAAAGAGCCGCCACGTCCCGCCGCCAGCCCAACAAGGTGACTCGCTCCTGAAGCCCATTTGCGGTTATCAATTCTTCGATCTGGGGTCGCAAGGCTCCGTCTCCGACCAGGACACATCTCGCTGCCGGGATACGCTGGCACACGATCGACGCGACGCGGATGAAGTCGTCGGGAGATTTTTGCGGTTTCAAACATGAGACCGTTCCAACCAGCAGATGGTCGGGACCGACTCCCAGCATGGCTCGAAGCCGATGACGCTCCGCTGAACCCATTCGGCTTGCGTACGGCGCCGGATCGATGCCTGGCCTCACCACGGACACCTTGGACGCGGTGAAGAGCCCCCAATCTATGCCCTGGCGGCGATCCGCCTGCGACACCGCAATCCAATGCGTGGTGACCCGGCCGACGATCCATTCAAGCAGGATCAGCACTCTTCTTAGCCAGAAGGGCTGCGCAGGATTCACACCGTATCCATGGATCGTATGCAAGATACAAGGAACCCCTGCAATCCAGGCAGCCAGGCGCCCTAGGATACCAGCTTTTGAACTATGGGTGTGCACAATCTTGGGACGAAGATGCCGAAACGTGCGGACTAATTCCCACAAGGCGTGCAAATCCCGGAACGGCCGAATTTCGCGCAAAAGAGAAGAGACGATGCGAACCTCGACTCCCGTGAGACCCCTTGCCTCATCCGTCAGGAGGCCTCCGGGTCCGGCAATCAGGACCGGGCGGAATTCGTTTCGATTCAAACTCGACACGATGTGCATCGCCACTGCCTGTGCGCCGCCTAATTCCAGTTTTGTGATGACATGACAGATGAGGTGCATGGGTGAGACGTTCAGGCTGCGGCCTTCATTCGCAACCGTGCCGCAATCTGTTGTCCTTGGGCAATCGCATCTTCCATCGAGGTGTGCTCCCATAATCCATACCGCCCGATCGAAGAAATTCCGCGCCGTTCCAGCTCGGCAAGCAGTTCTTGTACGGCGCGGTTCCGATGCCGATCGAACAGCACGTATGCGTAATGCAGATTCTTTACGTCCGCCATAACAATGTCGTCGGTTCGCCGCAGCACACCGGCTTGTTCCAATCCTCTCCGGACCCGTTCGATGAGAACCTCCTCAGACTCCTGCTCCGCCGGCTGATGCGAGATTTCGACATAGAGGGAACTGCAACCGGCACGTCCCATGTCGGGAGAGAAATTCATCGGAAACCCTGCGCGATAGAACGGATACCGGTGTTCGGGAAAATAGACCCAGTGTTTGTCGGAAATGTGTTCACGCGCAACGGCCAAATTCACGTTGTAGACGGACACCCATCGCAAGGCCGCTGCGAGTTCATGCATTGATGGCGGCAAATCGACGCAGCGCCGCACCAATTCGGGCAAGGGAATCGTCGAGACCACCCGCTCATAGGTTTCGGTTCGCTCGCCGCGCGAGCTGCGGAACAGCGCTCGCCGACTTGCCGTCTCGATCTCGACCAGTTCGGAACCGTAGGAGAGCTGATCGACTCCGGGTAGAAATGCCTCCGGCAACACCTTGATTCCGCCGCTCGCGGGATAGAGAAACGAGGGGTTATACCCAAACGCCTTATCTTTGATGCCTAACGCGCCATTGACGACATCCTTTACGTCCGGCTTTGGTACGAGCCACGATACCCAATCGGAGGTGAGCTCATCGAGGGACACCTGCCAGAGCTTTTCGTTGAAGGGCACCATGAAATGTTTCGCGAAACCCTCGCCGAGGCTGTCGATGATCCATTCCTTGAACGACCGATTCTCGGACGGGGGCCTAGACGACGACTCCGACAATGTCGCGATAAATCCCAATAGACATTCCCGCACGACTTGGGGCGGAAGGCCGTGCGTATTCACCTGGAACGGATACTCCGTATAGGTGTCATGCGAGAAGACATAGGACTTGCGCGCATGTCGTTGCAACTGGTCGGGAAGCAGAGTTTCCACCAAGGCCTTGATGGCCGTTTGGCGGAAGTGGAGCAGATGCCCTGTGTAATCGAACGTAAAGCCGTCTTTTACGTACGATCGGCAGAGGCCGCCGGCCTCGCGTTCCCGCTCCAGTATTTTGTACGGCACCCCTCGCAGGTGATAGGCCGCACTCAGGCCGGCCAACCCAGCCCCGATGATCAGAATCATAACGGTCCCGGCCTTTCTGCCGGGCGGGACGCCGACACCTCAGCCATCGAGGCCGCGCTCACGCTCGACACATTCACGCGAGTCAATGCCACGGCAGCCACAGCCAGGCACAATATCGTGATGCCGCTCAACATTACGGCGAGATCCTGACGGACCGCCATGACGAGAAGGCCGACCGCGCCCAAGAGCGCCGCGGCCAGATAACTGATCAGCACGACTTGCGTGACAGTCAGACCCCAGTGACGAAGCCGGATCGCCATGTGATCGGGACTGCCGAGAAACACCGGCAAACCGCGCAAGAAACGAACGTACATGACGAAGAACGTGTCAAAGATCGGTATCCCCAGGATCAGGACCGGGGTCAGGAGGGATACAGAGTGGCCCTCGGTATATCGTCCAATCATCGACAGGGCTCCGAGCATCAACCCGATGAACATCGCGCCGGAATCTCCCATATAAATGGAAGCTGGCCGCCAGTTGTATCGAAGGAACCCCAGCAAGCTGCCCATGAGCGCCGCCAACATGAACGCGATGGTCTGATCACCGTTGAGAATTGCTACCACACAGAGAAATGCCGCGCTGATGACACCGATACCGGCCGATAATCCGTCCATGATATCCAAGAGGTTAAAGGCATTGATGATGCCGACCATCCAAAACACCGTGAGGCCGATATCGATCCAATCCGGAAGCGATGCGATCTCAATGCGAATGCCGCTCTTAATCAAGACGAACACCGCCAGAAATTGTCCGGCTAGTTTTGTGCCAGGTGATAAGACGCCAAAATCGTCGATCAATCCCAACATGACGATCAGCGTGCCGGATAGCACGATGCCGAGTACGTCGTGCCGGAACTCGAACGTAAAGGCAAGACTCACAAGGCAGGCGAGATAAATCGCCACACCGCCCAGGTAGGGGACCGGCTCACGTTGATGCTTCAGACGTCCATCCGGACTATCGACGATGCCGAACTTCAGGGCCGCCCGGCGCGCAATCGGCACTCCGTATACCGAAAGGAGAGTCGCCAACAGGAATGTGAGCGCGAGGAGGATCATCGAAGGCCTGTTGAGTGACCACGGTCGGACATGTGACCGAAGAAGCCGCGCTTTGCCACACAGCTACGATCAGTCTGCGCAAACGTTCGGTACACCTCAGCCAAGCGAGGACCCCACAACGCCAGAGAATATCGCTCCTCCACCGTCCGGCGCGCTGCCTGCCCTATCCGACTGCGCAGATATGGTTGCCGGCACAGACACTCGAGCCGGCCATACCAATCCTGCTCCGTGGCAGCGAGGTATCCATTTTCTCCGTTCGTGATGATGTCGCAATTGACGCCGACGGGCGAGGCCACCGACGGCAATCCGACCGACATATATTGGAGAAGTTTGAGCCCGCATTTGCCCCGTGCCCACTCCGTATTTTCAAGCGGCATCACACCGATCGAGGCATCCTGTATATCCGACACTTCCCTCCGCATATCCCATGGCCTGAATTCGAAGTCCACTCCCTGCAGTCGCGGCGATTGTGAGCTCACCACGCGGAGCCTTACCCGATAGCGGGATTGAAGCGCTTGGAGCGCCGGCGCAATTACGTCCAAATATTTCAGATTGCAGGCCAATCCGATCCACACGATCGTAATCATGTCGGACGAATGATCGGCTGACCCGGCAGGCGGCTGTCGATCGGGAACGAATCGGCCTGTATCAACCACAGTCGGAACGACACAGACCCGAGGCGTAAACTGTTTCGCATAGGAGGCGAGTCGCTCATTCCCGACAATGGCTCCAGTCGTCATCCTCAGCAAGGCGGGCATCTTTCTCTCGTGCCGGCGAGTCAAATAAATCGCGTCGTCCATTTCCACCACAATTCGATATCGGCACTGCAACAACCACTCCATCACCGGGGACACATACGGAAACAACTGCCCCTCGATCACGAGCAAATCCTGCCGGCCAAGACTGAACAGCCTCCACAGCCGACGTAGGAACCGGATAAATACATAGGGAGCTTTCAGCAAAGTTCGAAGGGACGATGACTTGACATCAAGTAGGCTGAAATAGGTCTCATCGAACAATGGAGACACCGTACAGGCGATTCCTTCAGCGCTCAAATGAGGCAAGAACTGAAAAATTCGGTAGCGGCTACTTGGGCCGATGATGGAAGTTTTTGAGAAATATGTGACTGTCATGAGACGTTGCTGCCAAATTGCCTCAGATCGACGCCGGCTGAACCGTGCGTAATGAACAAATAGTACCGTAGTTACTGTGCAAGGATAGGTTTTTCGTTGTTTTGAAAGGCACCAAAGCGGAGAAACCAGGAAAACACTATACGAGCCGGCAGACCGATTAGCATCGAAGCATCACGATCCGGAGTCAGTGGTAATTGGCCTGAAAAATGATCGATGCCATTCGGCCAACACTACGAGCGAGAAGAGAAGCCGCTCGTTCGGATGGTCCGATGCTATCTCTCTTTTCACGAGAATCACCGCTGCGTCCGAATCGAATTGCTTGATGCGCCGGAGATCGAAGTAGTCCCGCAGACTTCCTACTCGACGTAACCATTGCTGCAACCAATTCGCCATTGGAAGGATAAACCCCTGTTTTCTTCTCTCGGCGATATGGCGCGGAAGCAGCAGCGCCGCGACCTCCCGGAGGATGACTTTGTTTTGCCGCCCGGTCATTCGTCGAGCTTCTGGGAGCCGGATGGCCGCATCGACCAATGCCGGTGACAAGAACGGAGCTCGCCCTTCAAGGCTGTTCGCCATCGCCATACGATCGAGCTTGACGAGTAGGTCGTCAGGCAACCACGTCAAGATATCAGCGAGAGTGGCGCGCTGGAGGAGATTTTGTGTATGCGCAAGCGATGCACATAGTTCTTGCTCCCAAGAATCAGGCTCGTGGACAGGCGCACCGATGAGCCGCCGCCGTCCCTCTCTATCCAAGACGAGAGGAAAACCGGACGGGGTCACCGGGCATGGGTTGTCACAGAGACTCCGGAGAGAAGCGCCCCGCCGACCGACCGCCCAATCCTTGAACCGGCGCAGCCACGAACGGCGGGCTAACATGGCGCCATAGTAATCGTATCCTGCAAACAATTCATCGGCGCCTTCTCCGGACAGCACCACCGTGACATGCCGCTTCGCTTCTCGACAAAGCCAATAGGTCGGCAACAATGCCTGATCACCAATCGGCTCATCCAAACACCCAACAACCGTGGGCAACAATTCTTGGAACGCCGCTTCGTTAAATGTGAAATGGTGGTGCGACGAGCCGATTGCGTGCGCTACTACCTCGGCATGGGCCGACTCATCATAGCGCGCATCCTTGAAACCCATCGAGAACGTGTCGATGGAGGGATGATGTTTCGCCGCAACAGCCGCGACGATCGAGCTGTCGATTCCGCCTGAAAGGAAGACTCCGACAGGAACATCCGCCACCAATCTGCTGGCTACTGCAGTCTCAATCCGCTGCAGAAGGGTGCGGGTGTCCACATGTTCCATAGGACTCATCGCCGGGAGATAGTATCGTTCACGGCAAATCTTCAGGGACTCCAAAGACACCGTCAGCCGCTCACCCGGCAGTACACGATGTATGCCTTTCAAAATCGTCCGGCGGCCCGGGACAAAGTGAAGCGCAAGATATCGATCGACGCTTCCGATATCCAGTTCAAGATCTACCCAAGGCAACAGCGCCAATGCCTTTGTATTGGAACTGTAGGCGAACCTGGCGCCATCTGCGCTGTAGTACAGCGGCTTCTCGCCAAAACGGTCGCGGGCCAGGTGCAGTTCCTTGCTCCTGCGATCAAGAATCGCAATGGCATACATCCCATCGAGTTTTGCAAGGAGGCCGCCTATTCCCCAATGATCGTACCCGTGAGCCAACACTTCCGTATCGCTGTCCGTCCGAAAAACATATCCGTTGCTCGCTAATTCACAACGGAGCTCGAGATGGTTATAGATTTCCCCATTTTGAAAGGCCACCACCCCGCCATCACGGCTCAGGAGCGGCTGGCCTCCGCCCTCCACGTCGATCACCGCAAGCCGCCTCATGCCCATAAGGATATTGTCATCAGTGAATAGCCCTGAACCGTCCGGACCGCGCGCCTCCATAGTCGCCAGCAGTCGGGCCAGAAGTCGGCGTCCCTTGTGGGCATCCATGCGATCGAGAACTCCGACAATGCCGCACATACGAGATGCTTTCCTCTCCCTATCCTGATCGCCGAGCGTCCGAATCGCGCTTCTGGCAAATGAGAAATACGAAATCTGACGGTAAGGCGTCGTTCTTGATCAGGAGATCTTCCATCAGCAAAATCAGTTTCACGATGGAGTCAAAGTCCCGCTGATGACGGTTCGCGAGTTCGGATTTCAATAGAGGATGCAGCTGATGGATCAACGTACCGTTGTAGAACCGCTCATGCCGCACCTCGAAATATTTCTTCACCAGCGGATACACGTCGGCGGATCGCACCGCCTCCGATGGATCGCTATTGAGCATGCTTTCGATGGAAGGCCGCTCGAATCTGGTCCGATTTCCGTCCCTCAAATAGAAGGGGTCGATAACAGTGAGAATCTTGTTCGCAATCTCGATTTGCCGGTCAGTCCATTGAAATCGGTTGGGCCCGATGAACTCCACCACGACGAAATACCCGTTCGGCGCGAGCACACCTGCCAGCTTTCCCAAAAGATCTTCCAGATTCGTCGTATGGTGCAACGCCCCGGTCGACAAGATCAGATCGAACGTGCCATCGAGCTCCAGCGCATTAACATCCCGCATCTCAAACCGATAGCGATCTCTCGGCGCTGCGATTGCTTCAAACCTTGCAACAGCCTGCTTGATTGCCCCTGCCGAGATATCCACCCCGCTGACGAAGCCTACTCTGCCTGATTGGAAGAGCTGAATCTCATGGGCGCCGTCTCCGCAGCAAACACTCAGCGAGCGCTCGAAGGTTCGACCGGTGAAATAGTCATTTAGGAGCCACCCCAACCAATGCTTCGGGGTATCCGTCATCAAGCGATAGGTAGACTCCTCAACGATTTTGTTATTGAGCCAGTAGGAATTATCCGTCCTCATCGTCTCAAATTGTTTGCCCCAATAATCGGACACACGATGTTGATCCGTTCCCGTAAGGATGCTTGCCTGGTCGTTCACAAACCGACGGCTAAGCTTTGCGTGAAGCCATTCAAGCAGACGCAATAGACGTCTGAACGCTGCTTTGAGAGGGACTCTCAACTGCCGTTCGACGTACCAGCTTCGTATCATCGTGCCCTTGGACAAGGAATGTTTTGATTAGAAGCGAGGCCGTCTTCCCTCGAAATAGAATCCGGCCGCCAAGGTGGTCCGTCCATATTCGCCGAGTGCTCGATCAAATTCATCCGCCCCGGCTAGCAGTTCTTTGTGCCATCTCGCAATGGTGTTGCGCCATTTTCTGGATGTGATGAACGGAGCAATCGCATTGAGTTGCATCAGCAAACTCGCCGAAGGGTTTTGGTAGCTCTTCATGCCGCACCGTATTTCCTCGAAGGGCGCCATGACCTGTCGCAAGCCGTGTTGCGTCATATTGAAGTAATGCCAGGGATCGCCATGCAGCGGCTGCATGAAGGCCGTATCGAGATGGATGATGCCGCCGGGACGAAGAATGCGGCAGAGTTCTCGCGCCGTCTGGTGCGGGTCCTGAAGGTGCTCGAAGACAGCCTGACTCACGACAGCATCAAAGGTCTGGTCTCGAAATGGCAAACGGACGCGCGTGCAGACTAGATCGGTCCACTGATATTGGACGGCGTCGAGGTAGACGACATGAGGGCGCAGCAACTCCCTGGGAGTGTGACCGGCCCCGAAATCGAGAATGAGCCCCTCTTTGTAGCGATCCAGAATATCAAGAACATCCGACGAATACGGATGGGTGGCCGTCCGCTCGCTCACATGCAGACAAGGCGTCCCCTGCGCATGGAGGAAATGAGGAACTCCCCCTCGGAGGTAGGCTCTCGTCGCGCATCTGGGACAGACCCACAGAGAGTCATTTCTCGAGAAAGGCGAACGGCAATCCGGACAGGAGAGGAGGTCGAAGACGCTGAACGACCGATCCCGCTCGACGAGCGGCCGATACGAACCAACGGCGTATGTGCGCCGGAATAATTCACGTTCTTCTCTCGCTCCATCCAGAATCGCAACATCCAACTCTCGCCCCTGCTCATGCTCACCAATCAGCAGATCGCCCTGGAATCCGCTGGTGATGGCCCGTGATTGAGTTGAATACACGGTTGATACATCCGGACGAACACTTCCCCATGCGAGCGCGGCTTCCCGTTCCCCATTGCAAGCGACATAAAGCTGAGGCCGATTGGCGTGGTCGGGAATATACCAACCGGAAAATCGACTGATCGTGTCCAGAACAGTTCCTGCGGGTGTCTCAAGATTGAACTGCGCACTCATGCCCTGCCCCTCCGCCGGTCAGCCAGGCCTCAGCGAAGATGTCCCCATAGGCCTTGACCATGTCATCAAAATCATTTCCTAGAGCCAGCACGCTCGCACTTTTTGCGGCCATGCGAGACCGGAGCTCTTCATTCTGAATTAAACCTTCCAATCGTTTCGCCAACGCGTCACTGTCTCCGGGATTGTAAAAAAGCGCGTTGATCCCTTCCCTGACCTGTTCGCGAATGCCGAATACGGGAGTGGTGAGGATAGGGAGGCCATAGGCCATCGCCTCAAGAATCACGCGCGGGTAACTCTCCAGCTTCGAGGTGCAAAGAAACAAGTCGGCGGCGCGGTAATACCGATCGGCCTGACGAGTTTCCGGCACGATATGCAACCTCGCACGTAATGAAGACGGAAGATGCTTCACCAAGGTGTGCAAGTCCGAGCTATAGTCGCCCGGCCGGTCCCCCACAATATAGCAGCGGATTCGTTCCCGAAGGTGGAGAGAAAGCTTGGGCAAGGCCTTGATCAAATCTTGCTGCCCCTTTCTGGCGCAGACCGTTCCCAGCAACAGGATCACGACCTCGCAATCACGCGCCCCGATGGCGGCTCGAGCCTGTTCTCTCGGCCATTCCCCGCAAGCCTGCCCGATACGTGTTTTGTCCAGCCCATTCCGAACTACTGTAAAATTGTGTCGTGTGTCGAGCGCGGAATAGACGTCTCTCGTAGCATCCGCGACAAACACCACTCGGTAGGGCAGTGAGAAACAATCGTAGGCTTTTTGAATGACGCCGTCCGGCAAATAATCAAAATAGGTCTGCCAGGGCTCGCTTTCTCTTGGATTCCATACGGAAGGCAATCCAATCTGGTGTGCCGCCGCGATCGCATAAAAACTTTGCAGCGTATTGGCATAGACCAGCTCGGCACCCCAGGAGAGACACTTGGACGAAAATGTTGTGACTGCGGCTTCATACTCCTTCAAGGTCGTCACGCCCCACAGCGGATGCCGGTCAATCGTCACCGGAATGCCATGATCCTCATAGAGTGAGCGAAGCGGACCATCCACAGGAGAAAAGACGATCGGCTGAATGACCCTCCGCTTGGCAAGCTCTCTCGTCAGCTCATACTGACTCCAGGGCGCACCCTCGCAGTTCAGATTCACGGCCGTCATGACGGTCGGAATCGGTTTTTTCCGGCTTGCCCCGATGGTTCGTGGCACCAGGTTGAAGCTTTCATCGACGAGTGAGAGGTGCGGGCTATACCATGGATCGCGCCGGCGCTTATATTTTTTCTTAAACGAAGCGATCTCATCCGGATCATCTCGGAAGCCACGTGAATAGCCTTCATAATGGATGAGCTGAGCCTCGGGGCAATACACGCATCGATAACCCTGATCAACCAGTCGGTAGCAGTAGTCGACATCGTTGTAGGCCACCCCGAATTCGGTTTCGTTGAATCCACCCAGTTCAAGGAACCGCTTTCGTGACGTCAACATACAAGCGGCAGTGACGGCCGAATAGTCTCGGACAACGGAAGCATAGGCTAGATACCCGTGATCCCAGGAAGGGGTCAGCTTGAACGCCGGACCGGCAAGCCCGTGATACAGTCCATGGACAATGCCGGCATGCTGGATGCGGCCATCAGCGAAGATCAGTTTGGCCCCGACGGCGCCGACCCCAGACATCTGTACGTATCCGACCATCTGACTCAGCCATCGCGGTTCCTTCACCTCCGTATCGTTGTTCAAAAACAGCACAAACTCACTAGTGACACGTTGCACCGCGCGATTGTTGATGGCCGCAAAGTTAAACCGGCTCGATGGGTTGGAAATTCTGAGGATACGATGCGGGAGTGAGTGGAGATACGCCAAGGTTTCAGGATCGTCGCTCTCGTTATCGATGACCACGATATCGTAATTTTTGTAGGTAGTCCTCCGTAACGACTCGATGCATTGACGAAGGATCGAGATTTGATTTTTTGTCGGGATGAGAATCGTGACCTGAGGGCCTTCGTCCGGAAACTCATGACAATAGATCCCAAGATTTCCCTTGGCCGCGAAGTCCGGCTGCGTCACCCGCGCAGTGATGCCCCGTCGAGAAAATGCATCGACAATTGCCCGTCGTCCTGCGTCGAGACTTGCTGGTTTCGCCGCGCCACTGGACGCGGTAGATTCCGGCAAGGCTCTCCAGTGATAGAGTATTTTGGGAATGTGCCCGATCTTGGAAATTCGTTCCGTCACCCGCAAGGCTAAATCATAATCTTGAGCTCCCTCAAACCCTACCCGCATGCCGCCACATGACTCAAAGAGCGTCCGACGCACCACGCATACATGACTCAGATACATGTAGGACAAAAGAAGCTCCGGCGACCAGTCAGGTTTGAATTGCGGGGCATAGCGACGACCGGCCACATCGATTTTGTCGTCATCGGAATAGAGGAAGTCTGTATCCGGATGCTCGGCCAGGTGGAGCACGACTTCTCCGATCGCATCTGGAGTCAATTCATCATCATGATCGAAAAACAGAAGGAACTCGCCGGTTGCCAAAGCCGCCGCTTCATTGGTTGCCGCACTGATATTGACGTTCCGCTCCAGATACTTCACTCGGATTCGATCATCCGCACCGCTCCAATGTTCCAGCGCATCCTGCACCTCTCGGTTCGTACTGCGGTCATCCGCAATGCAGAGTTCCCATTCCTCACACACTTGCGCTTTCACCGAGGCAATGGCCCGGTCGAGAAACTTAACCGGCGGATCGTGCACTGGCATGACGATGGAAATCTTCGGCAAGCGCCCTGCATGCTGGTCTAGGCGGAGGACCAGATCGTCGCGCATTCGCCTGTTCCACGCGTTGACCTGAAGCCACGTTTCATAACGTGGGAGCACTTTTTCAATCATCTTCGGAACAGGCGAGGCTCGGTGGGCTAATATCTTGAACTTATAGAATGCCTTTCGCAGCAGATCGTAGAACTCTGAACCTCTCGGCAGACGGCCATGCCGCCTGTACCACAGAACTCCTTCCTTGAGGGAAAACCACGCAAACCGTATGGACGTCACCAGTCGTGCTTTCACGGAGTTAAATGCCTTGACTTGGGCATACGCCTACCGTATCGCCACAGCAGTTCATCATCGTACTGACCCGATAGGCAGGTCGATATTCTGACCCGATCTATCGGCGGAAGCGATGGCTTACGTTGGACTCTCACTTCGAACCAGCAATGGACCGGACCAGATTAGCCACGGCACGGAGGGGTCTGGTGACTCTCCATGAATGTGAGTCCAACATGGACCCGATCGCCGCTTGCAACCCGGCCACTTCCGCCTCAAGCCCGGCGATTCTGCACTGAGCATGGTCCAGCTGATGCCGCAGCTGTTTAATTGCCGGATCCGATTCCCCGATCTGCTCGAACAGGCTGGATGAAAGCGGTGGCAAGTCGGCATCCGATGCCATGGCAACATGGTAACAGGGACGCATCAACCCGCTCGCCCTTTGAACGGCAGAACCACTCTCCCGAAAATACTGGATAGATTCTCCAGGTCTTCCCGTCAGCAGGAGCGTAGAGGCGTAGAGCACCCGCTGCCCCAGCATGGCCACATGGGTGAAGTTCTTCTCGATCAAACGCCGAAACTCATTTGCATACAATTCCTTCACGTGATACGCGTTCGCATGATTGGCGCGTTCCGAATATTCAAGTTTGTCGGGGCTGGAGACGATCACCATGCCGCCCGGCCGCATGACACGTTTGATTTCCGCGAGCATCGCCTCATGTTCGTCATGATGTTCAATGGTCTCGAAACTGACCACCAGATCGACCGTTCCTTCGGCGAGCGGAATGCCGGCGCAGCTGCCGACCAGAAATTCAACGTTCGGCCGCTGATATTTTGCCTTTGCATGGGCGATCGCTTCGGAAGCAATATCCACCCCGTACACACGCGCCGCCGTCTCGGCAAGAAATGCAGAGCCGTATCCTTCGCCGCAGGCAATATCAAGCACCGTTTTGCCTGCCGCGAAATCTTTCGCCACGGCGTAACGATGTAAATGCTCCAGCGCGATCGCTCCTTCCATTTCAGGGAGGAATCGCTCGCCATTCGCCTCAAGCTCCGGCGGTAGGCTGCACATCATGTTCACCGCTGGCCTCCCTTCGTATGCAACTTACTAGACACGCCAGCGACGATCCCGATGCCTGCAGGATACCGATAGGGCACCATTCGGCAATCATCAAAACCGCTTTCCAATACATGGCACCAAACATCGGATCCAAATTCTGAATGAACCGTCAAGGCTGAGTCGGTGCAGCCCTCGCTGCCATGAACGCTGATCGGCAAACCCTTCCTCCCTCTCGTCAATCTTCCCATGACGACAGGAACCGTAAAAATGCAGGCCCCACCGGGCCGAAGCAGTCGTCGACATTCCCGCAACCCTTGAGCCGGATCCGGAACATGTTCTAACGTATCGGAATGGATGATCAGATCGAAGGAACCGTTTCCAAAAGGCAACTCCATCATGTTGTACTCCGGGTACCGTACCAAACGGTGACCGGGAAGTTTCTCAAGTAAGCCGGTGAGTGAACCTGCTTCATTGATCTCTAGCAGGTCAAAACAGGCAGCCTCATCGACTTCCACCCATTCCCTCAATGTCGATGTCGCGCCGGTATGCCGCAAAATCGCGCCCGCCAGAGCGATCGACCTGATATTTGACCCGCACAGAGTGCAACACGTCCCCTGCTGGACGTTAATATAATTCGCCTCGCTGTCGGACAAATTCCACTGGGCGATAAGATCGCTCCATAACACATCGTGATGCGTAAAATGGTTTTCTCCACACACCCTACAGGGCGACGGAGTCATTGGCTCTTTCATCACGAGTGTCCCGCGCCGAATGCCGACGTAAATCAGCATGCAACAGTTCGACGGCAAACAATCCAAAGCACAGCTCCGAAGGAGTCGACGTGAATGTCAACGCATCATGAATCCAATGATGTTGCACATGCTGCTGTTGCGTGCCGTCAGCGAGAGCTACGCTCATCGAGTAGTCTCCAGGCTGAAGGACGGGCATGACGAAATCCAACGTCACGATGAATCGGGCTTCCGGCTCAACGGCATGCGCAGTGTCTTGCCTCATCAGACAGGTATTGGAACCGAATAGAGCTTGACCCAGCCGATCGCGCACAAGAAAACCCACAATGGGACTCATGACCCATACCGACGTCTTGCACCAAATGCGAAGGGAAACGCGCTCGCGTTTCGTGACCGTGTGAATGCGGCGCCCGGCAGCATCACTGAACAGGACATATTCGATGCAGGCTTTGTGGTCGCCCGAGATTCGCACTTCGTCGCAAGATTGCAGAAGCACACCCGGAGCTGCATCATCGTAGGCATAACCCGATCCTTGAGCAACTTTGGATGGCAAGGGTGTCTCACAGACACTCGCGCTGCTCTGCTCCGCTGCGTATGCATTATGCAGATAACGATCGCAGACCGCTTTCGCCTCGCCGATACCGGCGGCTCGTCCTCGCTCCAGCCACAGAGCCTTCCGGCACAAACTCAACACTGCCGCCGTATCATGACTGACAAACAACAACGTTCCATGCTCCATAAACCTTCTAAGAAAGCGCATGCATTTTTGAACGAAAAACGCGTCTCCCACCGCAAGCGCCTCGTCGATGATAAGAATGTCCGCCTTCAGGTGGGCCATTACGGCAAAGGCCAGTCGGACAACCATCCCGCTCGAATAGGTTTTCACCGGCTGATCGATGGCGGCTCCGATATCCGCAAACGCCAGCATATTTTCCAGCTGCGCCTCTATGTCCTGCTGTGACAGTCCGAGCAACGCCGCATTCAGGAAAACGTTCTGTCGCCCCGTAAACTCGGGATGAAAACCTGCTCCCAATTCCAGCAATGCGGCTACACGTCCATCGATCTCGACCCTGCCGTTCGTTGGGCTCAATGTTCCCACGATCAGCTGCAAGAGCGTGGACTTGCCTGACCCGTTCCGACCGATAATTCCGAGCGTCTCCCCCTTTTTGACCTCGAACGAAACGTTCTCCACTGCGTGAACTTCGCGATAATATTGCATCGCCGTACGTCCAAGAGACTTCTGTACTGGAGGAAAGATCCACTGCTTTACCCTATCGCGCGGACGATCATACAGTCGGTAGATTTTGTCCAGATTGTGAACTCGGACCGCCCAGTCAGAGGACATCGGCAAATGCCTTCCGGGTCCTCTGAAACCACAGGAGTCCAAGCCATGCGATGAGATAGCTGCACACATAATAGACTCCGATGCCGACCCAGGACGGAGCCTTTCCCCAAATGAGAATATCTTGTGCCTGAGTGATGATGAAGGTGAGAGGATTCACATAGAGCAAGGTCTGATAGGATTCAGGGACTGACGAGACTGGATAAAATGCGGGAGACAAAAACAACATGACGGTTGTCACCGGCCCACTTGCCTGGCCGATATCTCGCAAAAACACGCCGGTCGAAGCAAGAAACCAAGAGATCCCTACGGTGACTAACGTGAGCGGCAGCAGTAACAGCGGCAAGAACAGCATCGTCCAATGCAAAGAGTGATGCAACAGTCCATAAAACAGGATTAACACCAGCGCACTCATTCCGGCGTGAAACATCGCCGCCCCCAGCGATGTCCAGACCAGTATTTCAAGCGGGAAGACGATCTTCTTGACGTAGTTGCAATGGTTCACAATCAAATACGGCGCGCGATGTACACTTTCTGAAAACAATGCGTGTACGATCAGTCCCGAAAACAGAAGAAGGGCGAAATCAACCGCGCTCTCGCCCTCCCTTCCCCACCGCATTCCAAATGCTCCCCTGAACACGATTGTATATACGATCAGCATGACCACCGGATGCAGAAATGCCCACAGGCATCCGAGGAACGATCCTCGATACCGGATCGAGATCTCGCGCCTAGTCAATTGTCTAATCAGGTTCCAGTGATCGGTTATACTACTGAACACTATTAGGGGAGAGAGACCATATCGCTGAGACAGCATATCCTAGCCTTCGTCTGAGGCAACCGTGCTCGGACTCACAGACCGGCATGTGACACGAGGGTGATGACATTTAGCCGACATTGAGCATCGAATCTCTTCTACATGAAATAGGTACGCGAACATTCCACTCAAAAATCTCGTTGCTGAAAAATCAGGCAGGCTCCGACAAGCAGCACCCCGGCATAGGTCAATCCATACAGCGATGCGAGCATCAGATACTCGGACCCCACCAGAATGCCCACCGCAGCCTGCCCTTTGATGTTGAGCATTTCCAAATTCGGGCAGAGGTAATACAAGAGGTCCGCCACCGCCTTCGCGCCAGCGTTTTCGCCACTGGACACAATGCTCCTCAGATCAGCCGTCAAGTGCCCGATCACATAGATGCCCAATGTCAGAATCGCACTCAGCGTCGACGAACTGAAGGTCGAGAAGAAGAGTGCGATCGCCGTGACTACGAGGACCTCCACGAAGATCAACTGTACGGCCTGTAAGAGCGAGAAGCCGATCGGCACATGGTAGAGCCAGAGTGTGAGCAAGAATACGGCAAGCATGATTGCCGTGTTTACGAGCAGCGTCAAAGCCAATCCGAGGTACTTTCCCATGATGAAGAACGTGCGGCTGATGGGCCTGGCCATGATCGTATAAATCGTTCGCCGTTCAATCTCCTTATTTACCAAACTGATGCCGAGGAAGATTGCAATGATGACACCGACGAGATTGATCGCCGCCAAGCCCATATCGGAAATCATCTTGTGGTGCTCGGTGATAGTCAGATCCGCGAGCAGCACCGAGAATCCTATGAGGAATCCTGCGAACAACACCAAATTGTAGAGAATCTTGTCTCGGAGACTTTCACGAAACGCATTCAGCGCGATGACACCTATCACACCCATGTCAGGCCGTCCTCCCGCTGAACATTGGCGTCCGAGCATAGGGGGTTTCGTGTGCGGCTTCCTCAAAAAACAGGTTCTCCAGCGATGCCTTATGCGGTGTCACCGAGAGAAGTCGTCCTCCTTGCCGGCGAATTTCTCCCACAATGGCATCGACGGCATCCGAGCTGGGCAACACAATCAGGCATTGTTGGCCTTGCTGTAAAACACGCGATGCGAGCGAGAGGATATATGCATTGCCTTCCACCTTGATATGCTGGCACACGATGTCGACTGACTGTGTCTGATCCTGGCTCAGCAGTTCATCAATACGCCCGCTGGCGAGCAGACGCCCTTTCATGACAATGCCGACGCGATCGCAGATCATTTCAACATCATGCAAAATGTGCGTGCTGAAAAAGATCGTCTTACCTCGATCGCGCAGATTTAGAATCAAGTCTCGCACCTGTTTTCTCCCGACAGGATCTAAACCGGTCATTGGCTCATCGAGGATGATTAGTTCCGGCTCGTGGATCAACGCTTGAGCCAGACCAATGCGCTGCAACATTCCTTTCGAGAACTTGCGCAATTGCCGGGCGCGTGCGTCGGCGAGGCCGACCAGACTCAACAGATCGGTCACTCGCTGGGTGATGACGGCACGCGTCAATCCGGCCAGTTGCCCATAGAAACCGAGAAACTCCTCTGCTGTGAGATAGTCGTAAAAATAGGGGGATTCCGGCAAAAAACCGATTCTCCGGCGACTGCCTACATCACCGGCCGGCTGACCCAGCATAACTGCCTTACCCCTGGTTGCCCGGACAAGCCCCATGAGAATTTTCAATGTGGTGGTCTTCCCTGCCCCATTGGGACCAAGAAAGCCGAAAATTTCTCCCCGTCCTACCGTCAAGGAAAGCCCATCCAATGCCACAAACGGCGGTCGCCCGGGCCATCCAGAGGCATACGATTTGGTCAAATCTTCAATGACAATGTCGTCCACGGCACTCCTCCCTGCTCATTGCAAGACGGACAACGGATTACCATATCTATGACCGAAAGCCTTTTCCTCCCACATCGCACGCCACCTTTTCATGAATGCGAAGGCGTTCGCGCTTCGAGGACGAGCTCACGGCACCGGTTATCGAGTCGATCTGGTATTGCCCACCCAAGGGGTCCACCGGCAGTTGTTGAATGACTCCGTGCAGCATCAGATCTTCAAGCTTCGAAGGAGTACGCCCATACTTAGCCTGATAACGCCGAATACTTCCTTCGAGAAATGTCAGATCTTTTTCCTGAACAATTTCCTTTATCCGTTTCCCGAGGGCTTCACGGACCCGTTCGTCGGTCACCGTGCGAGAGAACCGGTCCAGAAACTCGAGCGCCGCCGTGGAATCACCGCCCTCAACCGTCATGCGAGCAGCCAGGCGGGGAAGATAGGCTGGAGCGCCCGGTATCTGTGCTGCAATCCGAAGGTACTCGCCGGCAGTAGCGGGATTGCAAAGCTCATAGTACGAAATATATCCGGCCAAAAGCGGCAGCTGCCAGACCGCCGGATTGTGGCGCATGCCCTTGTTTAGGATGGCAAGCCCTTCCTTGTGACGACCGACGAGGACACCCAGAAAAAGGCCTGTCGCCTGATAAGGAGGCACGAATGTGGGATCCAGGTCGGTCAACGCATCGACGGCATGGGAGGTCCAACGATACCCAAGCGGAGTATCGCGTGGCGCCCCAATGTGTTGGACTGCTTGCAGCCAAATCAGGTCCGCCACGACTTGTCGATAGCCCAAAACCGCCAATCTCAAATATTCGCCCTGAGGGAGATATGCCAATTGCTCGGCACGCGAGACACCATTTTGTTCGTGATCCAGAATATGGAGAAGACCGGATGAGCCTGCCAATAGGATCAGCCCGCAAAGGGCGTGAATCCCTCCTCTCTTCAATGCCGAATTAAGTACGAGAAGCTTCACCCGGCTACTTCCTTATCTCTGAAGACCGTACGTAGAGACGTGATGTCGACATTCAAAAATGCATGGTCAAGGCTATTCTTGCGGAACTGTGTGTAGCGGTCTTGCCGTTCCTGAATTTCATGAAGCTGATTCCTCGCTTCAGCTTCCCGTCCGACATTGGCCCATAATCGAACCAACAATGCGCGAGCTGGAAGAAAATTCGGCTCTAAAGATTCCGCTTCTTTTGCGCGCCGCTCAGCTTCGTGTCGCTCTCCCAGCAACCAGTGGAGCCGCGCTTGCTCATATCGATACATCGCAGAAAACGGCGCCAATTGAATGGCTTGTTCATAGGCCTGCACCCCGTTAACTAGCCAGCCCCTTCGTTGTTCCGTTGATATCGCAGACTTGCCAGAAACCTGTGCCGCCGAGACATACAGTTCTCCAAGGAGCCCTAATAACCGACTGTCCAGCGGGTTTAGTTCGATGGCTTTCTTGAACTCTATCTGCGCGTTCCGGAACGCTTGTGTCTCACCCGTTGTCGCAAAAGATCTGGCATAGATTGAGCCGAGACCGTGATGGTACAGTGATTTGTCGGAGTCCAAGGCGATTGCATCGTTCAATTCTTGGATCGCCGCGACCGTTTCTCCCGCCATGGCATGACGTGAGGCAGATTCAAATGTCCTCCAGGCAAGGCCTAAGCGCACCACCTCCACAACGACAAGCAATAGCAGGCTCGCCGCGCCGATTCCCCACACCGCTTGTGAACGAATCGGTATGGTATGAAACGGCCCTGGGCCGTTCCTGCCCAGCCGTTCGATCGATACAATCAATCCGGCACAGAGCAAGAGCAAGATCGCAATGGCCGACTCTCGCAGACTCGAATCGAGCGCCGCATGGACCAGGAGTGCCATTCCTCCACCGCCCAATCCCACCATGAGGCCTCTTTGCCAACGCCGTACCCGACCTCTGAGCGCGCTCATCAACTGACGTCCTACCATGACCATACCGATTCCAAACACGAGAATCGCTCCGGGTCCCATCTCGACACCCATTTGGAGGTAATCGTTATGCGGTGTCTGAGCGATTGCTCCATACCGGGCGATCTGCCCTTCCACAGGAAGGGCATAGCGAGGATACGTATACTGATACAATCCCAGCCCGATTCCGGATGGATGATCGATCATCTGCCTGACAGCCCCCTGCCACATCTGCCAGCGCGCATAGGCGACAGGATTCTGATAATGCTCAACGAGCACACGTTCGCGGATCGACGTGGGGACAAAGAAACCGATGAGAACGAAAAGTACTCCACAGATACCGGCCAGTTTCCACCCATACCGTGCAGTCACAATGAAAGCGGTCGCAACAAACAATGCGATCATGCCGCCGCGAGACTGTGTCAGCAGCATTGCCCCCAGGATGCCGCACAATGCTGAGCCGAATCCAAGCCACCACAGCACAGGTGGCTTCAACGGCAGGGGAAAAGATGACCATCGTCGATACTTATGCAGTACACAACTCAAGAGGATCGCCCAGCTCACCGTGAGATACCCGGCAAGGAAATTTGGGTTAAAGAATGTTCCGCTGGGTCTCGCGACGTTCCACACCATCCCTTGGAAGATGGCCCATCCGGCCTCGCATATGCCCATCAGCACGATCACTATGGCCAACGTACGAATATGCTCCCACCGGTCAATAAAAGAGACAAGCAAATAGAAAAAGGTGACGTACGCCACGATCATAAGCAGCCATTGTCGACCTGGATGAGCATAGGGCGAGAAGAGCGTCGCCAGCACAGCAAGTCCCACAAACGCCAGTACGACGTACCCTATCGAAAGCACGGGCACTTTAAGGCTTCCCGAATGAATGCCATTGACCAGGACAGCCCCCAGCCACAATACGATCAATAGCCGGATGACCATCTGAGCCGGATGAGTCGATCCTCCCTCCTGAAGCGGCGAAAAGATGACCAAGGCACTGATTACAACCAAAGAAATAGAGGGCAGGATTCGCATAACCGTTGCCGAAGCATCAATAGAAAAGACAATTATCGTGTATCAGAGAGCAGCCAATCGGCAAAGCAAAATTGAATACCGAGGCGGCCAGAGGAGCGGCCATGCAGCAGGCGGCATGCTACTGATTAGCTGATTCGTCGAACGTCACCCAGAATGAAAACGGGGGAGGAACCTGTTCCTCCCCCGCACCGAAGAATCCCTACGAATGGTCGTTAGCTGATCACATCGTCAGGAACCGCTTGCGTCAGCCCACCCTTGATGTCATTGACTGACCAACCGTCAATGGTCGGATCATTGTCGATGCTGGCTACCGCCGAAGCTGTAAAACCCACCGCGCCAGCGGTCGTGCTGGAAAGGGAAGGTACTGCAGGAGCGGCATCACTCGACACCGTGCATCCGACCGGAGCGCCGCATGGAATTTGGTCGATGCCCACGGTATTGGACGAAGCGCCGTTGCCACCAATAGCAGGGCTACGGTAGTTGTATCGATTCGTCGTCCCTGCAAGGGCGTATCCAATCTCAGAAAAACTTCCATAACGAGACTGTTCACTGAGATAGGCTGTCTCCGCCACAAAGATAGCGCCGAGGTTGGTCTTTGCTTCCGATTGTCTAGATTTCGCCTGGTAGCGCAAGAAGTTGGGAATGGCGATGGCCGCCAAGATTCCGATGATCGCCACTACGATCATCAACTCAATCAACGTAAAACCTTTTTCACCCTTAACTTGCTTCAACATGGACATTCCTCCCTTTTCCTGTTGTTGTACCCTCATTCAACACTGACTTCATGCACGACGCTTTTTATGGCTCAGCCTTTTTCACCTCCAACGGATCTTGGGAATAGCAGCTTCTGTGCCCCACATTTCCTTCCTCAGATTCCCTGTCATTCTTCCTCCTTTCCAACCACTTATGAATTGCTAGATCTTCGCTTTCATCGGTTGGTTGCTTCGGCCTGTCCATTTTTTCGTCATCTTATGACAAGTTTTGGCGACGCGACTATTACACGTGAGACGACGCCGTACATTCCTGCCGATTCCTGAAATAGCCCAAATTCATGCCGTCAATGGAGGATAATTGTTCATAGTGACTCCCCCGCGCGCGCGCAAACTACACCATTGGTTGGCAAATAAGACGGTGCTGTCATGGGCCGAATAAAAGAAGCTTATGGCACGGAAACGCCATACCGAGGAACAGAACATCGCGTTGTTGAAGGATGCCCAAGCCGGTCGCCGTCCGGGATTCTCTGCCGGAACCATGGCATCTCGAACGCGACTTTTTATAGGTGGCGAGCAAAGTATGCTGACTTGAAGTCAGCCGCGCGAAGAGCTGCGCCAGGGGAGAAGAAGGAAACTGAGGTTGGAAGCAAATGCTGGCCGGCCAAGCATTGTGTCATCCAGACGCTGATGGCGATCGCCGCAACAAACTGGTAAGGCCTCAGGAAAAACGGACCACCGCCAGGTTGATGGTGAAACGCTTGGGAGTCAGCCAGCGGCGGGTGGACCGGTTAGCCGAACTGGATCGGAAATAGGCTCGCTACCGTAGTCGCCGGCCAGTCGAGCGGATCGATCGGGAAGAGAGGCTCTCGTTGAACCGGTGGAGCGGAAAAAGGCGACAACCGTCTTTCGCGTTACACTGCCATTTCCTCAGCCAGCCCAAGCGCTGTTGTGCGATGGACTTGGTCCATGGCTGGCCGGCGCTTCAAGTGTTTCACGATGAACGAGGAATTCATCCTATAATCAGATAAGAGATCATGGTTGTCATCTTTGCATTGTGCCGGCCATCGCGCGACGCCGGACATTCATCGATTCTGTGGAACATGAAAAATGCCGGATGGGGCAAGGGTGAACTTGGCAGCCGGTTCCACGGCAGAGACATCGTTTTAACAAAAACGCGAACTCCCTGTCCCATGTTCGGAGGCACGATCTCCGGCCGCTGGCGGTCGGCAAAGACTCGGGTCCGAATGCGGTAGACCCCCTCCCTATTTATCGAGGCGTCCACTTCAATCACGAAGCACTTCTTTCTAGAAGGGGTCGACAAGGGAGCCAAAACCTACAGTCGGTTCAGTGTAATCAGCCGAATGAAGAGGTTGTGCCCGACACAACTCTAAGAGGAAATGGCTGGCGGTATTATTCCTGAGGGTGGATGAGTTATTGAACTGGAGCGGTCGATTTGCTGTCGGAAACTCGTCGGATGGCTCGGCGGATCCGCTCCTCCTCTGCTGGATCGCCCAAGCCAAGCTGACGAAATCGCTGCATCAGTTTGTCGTTCGAGGGATCAAGCTCGAGTGAATGTAGAAATGCTTCTCGTCCTTCCGAGACATGCTCTTGTTTCAAATAGATTTCGCCAAGATGCTCATAAATCACGGGGTCATCTCCGACCAATGCAACCGCCCGGCGTACCTCAGTCAAGGCTTCAGCTAGCAGTCCCTTTTTGTAAAAGGCCCAGGCCAGACTATCGACATAATACCCATTAGTTGGTCGCAACGCCACAGCCTGCTTGGTCAATGTAATTGCCTCTTCGATCTTTACGCCGCGCTCCGCATAGGTATACCCGAGATAGTTCAATGCATCCGCATGGTGAGGATCCAATGTCAATGTCGTTTCCATGGACTTCACCACATCATCGAATCGATTCAATTTATCGTATGCCGTTCCCGCGTTGAAATGAAGATCTGCATTGTCCGGATTGTAACGAATCCCCTCCAAAAACGCCTGCAGCGAGGGCTCATATTGCTCTGACTGAAAGTGCGAGAGCCCGAGCACGATGTAGGCTTCCGGTTGCCTGGGATTCAGCCGGCTGGCTTCGCGTAGATGATGGATCGCTTCAGGATATTGCTTAAGCCGATATTGCAAAATCCCGAGGTGAAGATGTCCCTCGAAATACGAGGGTTCGAGAGTAAGATTGTGGCGATAGGCATCAGTCGCTTTGGAGTAATCCTTGGTCTCCTCGTACAGATAGCCGAGGTAGTCGCGTACCTTTAGCTCTGTTGGGCGAACCGCAAGAATCTGATTCAATTGCTCAATGGCTTTAGGGTAGTTTTTTTGCTCTCCATAAACCAGTCCCATCCGTAGCTGGGCATCAAGATCCGACGGATCCTCGGCCAGCATTGCCTTCAACTCCCGAAGCGCCTCATCGTACTGTTTCGCGGCGACTTGCAAACGAATGAGGTGATGCCGGATTTCTCGGTTCTTGGGATTCACACCCTGCAAATAACGCCGATAAATACCGATGGCTTTATCACGATCTTGTTTTGCTTCATACACTGAACCCAATGCGACATACGCCGGTTCAAACGCCGGATTTAGCGTGACTGCCTGTTCGAAATGAGCAGTCGCTTCATCAAAATCTCTGGCCTCTACACCGATCCGTCCGAGATAGTAATACCCTACAGCAGAATCGGGATTCACTTTGATGCCTAGCTGAATGGTCTTTTCCGCCTCAACATACTGCTTCTGATTGGCAAGCAACAGACCTTTAGCAAAGAAATGTTCACTTCGCTGCGGCTCCTGTTCTATGGCGCGGTTGAACAATCGCAACGCCTTGTCGGGCTGCCCGGCGGCGGCATACATGCCACCGAGTTGTCCCAGCATTTGCGCATCCAGCCCAGGAACATCAGCCACTTCATCGGCAAACCGCACAGCCGACGGCACATCACCCGTAGCGAAATACAGCACGGCCATCCGAGCTTTTAAGTAGATGGATGAGGGATCGGTTTGAAGTGCGAGCTGATATTCCTTGATGGCCTGTTCCGCCTCCTGTTCCAATTCAGCCTGATATCCGAGCATGAAGTGATACGATGCGCGGGAATCAGAAGAGGAAGAAACCGCTCGAGGAGGCACCGGCGCAGTCGTTGGAATCACAGGTTGAGCTGAAGGTACGGACGGAGCGCTGTGACAGGCCACGGAAAAACAGGAGAGGGTGGCCAGCACAAGCATGGCGCCTCTCACGCCGCCGTGCTTGGGCGAGGCGTGGGACAAGCCGGATCCTTCACACAATCGTTGCACAATTGTCCATTCAACCTGAAGAAATGTACTCGCAGAAAACGATGAAATATTTTGAGATTATACCGGCCGAGGAAAGGAAGCGTCAAACGGCCTCGCGAGTCTCAAGACTCTCGAATTTGGCGAACCGATCGTGAAAAAATAATTCCCGTTTTCCAATCGGACCATTGCGATGTTTACTGACTAAAATATCGGCGATTCCCTTCCGCTCCGTGCCGGGCTCATAGACTTCTTCCCGATAGATGAACATGACCACATCGGCATCCTGTTCAATGGCACCGCTTTCTCGAAGATCGGCCAACATGGGAATCGGCGGCTTTCTGGCTTCAACGGCGCGGCTCAATTGCGACAGCGCGATGACCGGAACATTGAGTTCTTTGGCAAGGCTCTTTAATGAACGCGAGATGTCGGAAATTTCCTGTTGCCGCGACTCGGCATCGCTTCGCCCCTGCATGAGCTGCAAATAATCCACTATCAGTAAATCGAGACCGCGTTCCGCTTTAAGCCGTCTGGCTTTGCCGCGCATCTGTTGGACCGTCACGGCTCCGGAGTCATCGATAAAGATTGGAGCTTGCTCCAACTTGCCGGCCGCTTCAGCTAGCCGCCACCAATCTTCCTTTTGAAGCTTACCGGTCCGAAGCGCGTGAGAATCGACTCGTGCCTCGGAACTCAACATGCGAAGCACGAGTTGCGGCTTCGACATTTCGAGGCTAAAAATGCCGACGACGGTCCCCGCGTGAAGCGCGGCATGTTGAGCCATTCCAAGCGCAAGGCTTGTCTTGCCCATGCTCGGACGTCCGGCAATGACGATCAAGTCAGAAGGTTGCAATCCGGCCGTCAGGTCGTCCAAATCATAGTATCCGGTCGGCACACCCGTCACGCGTTCTTTCCGTTTGGACAGTCGGTCGACCACATCAAGACTTTCCTTGATAATCTGGTTCACCGGCGTGAAGGAACGATCGAGCTTTCCTTGCGCGAGACCGAAGACCGAGCGTTCGGCAAAATCGAGCAACTCATCAACCGCGGCGGTGCCGTCGTATCCGCGGGAAATCACCTCCGTCGAGGTTTGAATGAGGCCCCGCAGGAGCGCTTTGTCGCGCACGATCTTACTATGGTGCCTAACGTTTGCCGCGGTCGGCACCGCCTGCACAAGCTCAGCTAGATAAGCCGATCCCCCGACCGCTTCGAGCTCGGAGCGTCCTTTCAAGCTTTCCGTCAATGTGATCTGGTCGATGACCTCGCCGCGATCCGACAGTTCCAGCATCGCCTGATAAATCTTGCGATGGGCGGTTCGGTAAAATTCCTCATCTGTCAGGATCTCCATGGCCTTCGCCATCGCCGTATTGTCCAGCAGAATGGCGCCGAGGACAGACTGTTCGGCCTCAACATTCTGCGGGGGTAGCTTGGGAGCCGTCAGATCAACGGCGGAGAGCGATTTCATGCTCGGCTCCTTCTGCCCTTGCGCGCGGAAGCGTCTCTTTTTTGTTTCGTAGTGGGATCGACAATGCGAAAAGGCGACGCCGTCTCCGATGAATCGATCGCCCGAAACAGCCGGTCCACATCAAGGGCAAAACCGGTAGACGGAGCTGCGCGACCGAACCGGCCCATCAGGTGGTCGTACCGCCCCCCTCCTCCCAACTCTGCTCCTATACCTGGCGCGAATACATCGAACACAATCCCGTCATAGTATTCAAAGCCTCGGAACTCTCCGAGGTCTATCAGCACGGCCTGTTTTTGTCCGGTCGCACTCAGCCGCTCATATACCTGAGCCAAACGCTCGAGTAGTCGCAAAAGTGAACGATCGCGCCCCACTAGCTTCCGACCCTTGGCCAACACTTCCGGACCACCGCACAATTCCAGGGCCTCCAGAATGACTCTCGCCGTCGATCGAGACAAGCTTTCCCGCCTGAGTAATTCCTCAAGGAGTGGCATGTCCTTCTTTGCTGCAGCCTGCTCCACCCGTTTCTGTCCCTCGACCGATAAACCGGACCGCACCAGTAGCGCGGTAAAAAATCCGACGTGTCCTACCATGACTTTAAATGCAGCCAATCCAACGCGGTTTAAGCACTCAAGCAAGAGGGTCAGCACTTCTGCATCTCCGGCTACCCCATCTATGCCGATGAGTTCAGCGCCGACTTGAAAAATTTCGCGATCACGGCCGGCATGTTCGCGCTCATAGCGAAATACGGAGGTACGGTAACACAACCGTAATGGAACCCTTGTGCCCATCATGCCCATGGCAACAGTACGAGCTACCTGCGCGGTCGCATCGGGACGCAACAGCAGCAGTCGTCCGGTGGTTCGATCGACAATCTGATAACATTTTTCCAGAAGTTCGGGTTCGAGACCCGGTGAAAGTACATCCAGGTACTCGAACATTGGCAGGATGATTTCTTCGTAGTTTCCACGGGCCAGCACGGCCAATAGGGTTTGTTCGAGATGTCGGATGCGCCGGGCGGCAGAAGGAAGGATAGTGCTCATTCCGATTGGAATGAGCGATCGATCCTGGCGTGCCGAAGTTGGAGTGGCGGGAAAAGCCTTCAGCAAAAGAGAGCCCATAGTCGCCTGTCGGGCATCTACATCCCTTTGGACAAGTCAGCGACTTTGACGGAAACGATGTGTTTGCTGTTCGTAATATGGTCGAGCACCGATGCAGGAAGCGGTGCATCAAGCCCGAAAATCAACAGCGCATTGCCGCCCCGCTCTTCCCGTGAGCATTGCATGCGAGCGATGTTAATATTGTGATCGCCCAACACATGACCGACGGTTCCAATGACCCCTGGGCGGTCTTCGTTCAAGATCAAGAGGAGATGGTTGTCAGGGACTACTTCCACCTTGAACTGGTCGATCTCAATGATGCGCGGATCCTTACGATTATAGAGCGTCCCGGCTACATGATGGGATTTCTTACCGGCCTCCACGCGCACGCGAATCACGCTGGTAAAGTCTCCCGCGTTATTGCTTTTCACCTCTTTGACTTCTATCCCGCGCTCCTTTGCCACGATCGGCGCGTTCACGTAGTTAATTGAATCTTCAAGAATAGGGGTCAAAAGTCCTTTCAGAACCGCAATAGTCAGCGGCGCCACATTCAAGCCGGCGACTTCCCCGCTGTATTCGACGGTCACTCGCTCCAAGGCACCCTCCAACAATTGAGCTTGCAAGAGTCCGACGCATTCTCCGAGTGAAAGATAGGGCTGGAGCTGCGGTAAGAGCTCCGGCGAGACGGACGGAATATTGACTGCACCGCGAGCGATTCCTTTCGTGAAGTATTCGACAATCTGCTCCGCGATCCCGACTGCCACGTTTTCCTGCGCTTCCAGCGTGGAGGCCCCGATGTGCGGCGAGCAAATGAAATTATCCAGCGCCAGAAGTGGGTTATTCGGATTCACCGGTTCCTCTTCGAAGACATCGAACGCAGCGGCGGTGACATGCTTTGACTTCAATGCCTCGCATAGGTCGCCCTCATGCACAATGCCGCCGCGCGCACAGTTCGCGATCATCACCCCCGGTTTCATTTTTGCAATCGCCTGCGCGTTGATAAGGCCTTTGGTTTCCGGAGTGAGCGGGGTGTGCACCGAGATCACATCTGCCCGACGAAAGAGTTCGTCCAGCTCAACCATGGTGAGACCCATTTTCTGCGCGCGTTCCGGCGCCAGATACGGATCATACGCTATTACCTGCATCCCGACTCCCTGTGCCAGCTTGGTAAGATACCCGCCGATTTGTCCGACGCCCACGATCCCGAGCACTTTATTGTAGAGTTCCACGCCCATGAATTTTTCTTTTTCCCACTGCCCGGACTTGGTCGAGGCGGTGGCTTGCGGGATACGCCGTGACATCGAAAAAATCATGGCAATCGTATGCTCGGCAGTGGTCACGGTATTGCCGCCGGGCGTATTCATAACCACGATGCCGCGGCGTGTTGCTGCTGGGGTATCGACATTATCCAGACCGGAACCTGCTCGTCCCACCACTTTGAGACGGCCGGCGGCTGCGATGACTTCCGCCGTGACCTTCGTCCCAGACCGGACAATAAGCCCGTCCGCATCTTTCAGCTCATGTAGCAGTTCTTCTTTCGCCAGTTTGGTTTTCACCACCACCGCAAAGCCGGCCTTCTCCAAAACGGCCACACCCTGCTTCGACAGACTATCGCTAACCAGAATTTTCATTGTCGTGGAGCCTTACCTGAAGGTGAATCTAAGACTTTCCCATAATAATTTCTTGAGCCTTCGCCACTCCACTACCAAGTTTCACGGGATAGCCCAGCCCTTTGACGACCATTTCCATAGCCGCCAAGGCGGTGATAACGTCAAAGCTATCGATGTACCCCATGTGCGAAATACGGAAGATCTTGCCCTTCAGATGGTCCTGACCTCCAGCGGCCGTCATGCCATACTGTGTCCGGAGATTCTTATATATCGCCTGACCATCCACACCTTGCGGAGCGACAATCGCGGTCAATGCATCGCTCGGTCGCTCATGAGGGAATACCGCGAGCCCGGAAGCTTTGACGCCTTCACGCATCGCGGTCGCCAGCATGGCATGCCGGGCAAAAACCGACTCTAATCCTTCCCCCTTGAGGATGTTCAGCACTTCTTTGAGACCCAGAATAAGTGATACTGCAGGCGTATAGGCGGTGGTATTCTTCTGCTGATTTTCACGCTCTCTTTTGAAATTGAAATAAAACGCCGCATTCTTCGCTTTATCGGCCAGGCGCCAGGCCCTTTCGCTCACACTAACGAAGGCCAGCCCCGGCGGAAGCATCAGCGCCTTTTGCGACCCGGTGATCACCACATCAAGGCCCCAATCATCGGTCTTGAGATCGAGCACTCCCAATGCCGTAATCGCATCCACCACTAAAATGGTGTCCTCATACCTCTTGACGATATCGGCCAAGGCTTTGACATCGTGCGCCACTGCTGTGGACGTTTCGCTTGCCTGCACATAGACGGCTTTAATGGAGGGATCCTTCTTGAGTGCATCCGCGACCATCTGAGGGTCTACAGCACGTCCCCATTCGACCTTTAGCTCGTTCACTTGCGCACCGAACGCTTTGCAGAGCTTCGTCCATCGCTCTCCGAACTTCCCTCCATTCACCGTAAGGGCTTTATCTCCCGGGGATAGAAAATTCGAGACCGAACCTTCCATTCCTCCAGTGCCTGAGGCAGCGAGGATCAACACGTCATTCCTCGTCTGAAACAGCCACTTCAGATCTTCACGGACCTCGGCAAAAAGCTTGTCGAATTCCGGAGCGCGGTGATGAATCATCGGTCTGGCCATCGCTAGCAGCACTTCAGGAGGAACAGGGGTTGGTCCGGGAGCCAGTAAATATCGTTTCAACATGGGACGAATCTCCTCACTGTACTGAACGGACAATGTCAGGGATTTGAAGGGGCGTACGCTACCATAGCCCCCAAGAGGTGTCAAGGTGACGGGCTGTGAAGATGCTTATCTTTTCAGCAGGTTCAACGCGCTGACTGCCTTAACTATGGGCAAGCTTTCGAGTGATGCCTTCATGTGTTTAACGCAACATATGGTCATGTTAACTTCAACACCCTGACGGGATTCGACTCCAAATTCTTGACAAGTGGTACCCTCATCGATAGTCTATTCTTCGAGCCTTGCCACTATATGTACAACACAACTTCTTGAACAGCTTGTGGGTGCCTCTATGCATACTCGTTTTCTGAATGGATTTCGGTGGCTGCATTTCATCTTCTTCTGTGCCATCGGTCTGTTGTGGTCTATCTCTGTACATGCTGAGGCCCCGGTTCCTCTTCAAATCAATCCGGAGACGACTTCGGAAACTACAACACCGGATGTTGAGGTTCCCATCCAGCAGCCTGAATTCATTCCGGACGAAGAAGATCGCACGGCGGCGCTTGAAAGCGACACCGTTGAAATCCAGACTCATATTGCCAGTGAACCGTCCACGGAAGTCCCGACGGTGGAAGAATTACTTCAGGTTAAGCCTCTCAGCGGCGCCGCAGCCAGGTTTACGGATCTGCTGACACCCCCGGCAGAGATTGGTCAGGAGACTGCCGCGCAGGACCCGGAATCGGAGGAAGTTACCGCATATAACGTACCGATTGTGCTTGATCCTTCTGTTCAAGGCCATATTCGATTTTTCAATGTGTCCATCCGTAATCGCTTTGAGCAATGGCTCATCCGTCTCAGCCATTATCGGCCCTTGGTGGAAAGCATCTTCTCTGAATTCGATCTCCCTAGTGATCTTATCTATTTGTCTTTGGTAGAAAGCGGGTTCAATCCCCACGCTTACTCCCGCGCACGCGCTACCGGCCCATGGCAATTCATGAAGGGCACAGCAAAGGTGTATGGTTTACGGGTAGATAGCTATGTTGATGAAAGACGGGATCCCATCAAGTCGACTGTCGCAGCGGCACGCTACCTGCGGGATCTATACGACTTGTTTGGGACCTGGCCGCTGGCGATGGCCGCGTACAACGCAGGCGAAGGGAAGGTCATGCGAGCATTGCATACGGCTCAAGCAGAGAGCTTCTCAGACATTGCAAAAACTCGCTTTATCCGGCGGGAAACCAAGGAATACGTGCCACGGTTTATGGCCGCGACCATTATCGCCAAGAATCCGGATCGCTACGGATTCTCGCAAAATGATGTCCAGCCGCATCAATTCGAAGAAGTAGTTGTAAAGCGCCCCATTCACTTCAAGGCCATTGCCAACGTGACGGGAATTCCCTACCAGGCGCTGAAGGTCTTGAACCCTGAACTCCGACGTGACGCCACGCCCCCGGACGATGCCGAATATCGCCTCAAGGTTCCCATTGGCACCAGAGGAAAGGTTGAGCAGTTATTGGAACGTGCCCCGACCCACAAGTTCATTCCGCTTCCCACCAAAGTGCGGCAAGCCAGGAATGCACCAGACTCCGGACGTTGGTATCGCGTCCGGGCGGGCGACTCTCTGGAGAAAATCGCTAAGCGTTTCAACACTTCCGTCAAGGCCCTCAAAACCAACAACAACCTCATCGGGCACACCATCAAAGCAGGGAGCCGTCTCGTCATAGCCCATTAAGGCTACGCGTCGTCACTCAAAATCAGCTACGGCGTTTTTGAGCCTGGCTCGGTAGGCTTGCCTAGCGACTTTGAGGGAGATGGAGGCTTGGGAGCAGGCGCACTCGCTGCCGGAACAGTCTCGGCATCTACCGGCGGACTATTCAAAGACTTCTTCACATCCAATACTTTCACCCGTACGGCAGCTTCGTTAGTGAAGGGTGAACTCGGATATTTTTTCATCAGATCTTGATAGTGCGCGAGCGCGCCTTCAGGACGGGCCTGCGACTCTTCTAATTTTGCCAATTCAAAAAGAACGTGATCCTTATTCAGGGCGCCAGGGATTTCAAGGATACCGGTAAAAGCCTTTGCTGCCTGGTCGCGGTCCCCCTTCACCAAATAGGCGTAAGCCAGTCGTTGTTGAACAAGACCGAGCAGCGAAGGGTTGGAGTTGTAGAGCAACATGAATCGCTTGTAAGATTCGATTCCTGCGTCGACTTCATTTGCCAAAACTTGAGCATTACCCAAATGAAACATGGCCAATGGAGCAACGGAGGTCCTGGGGTATTGATCCACGACCTGCTTGTAGAGGGTAATGGCTTGCGAAAGTTGCTCACGCGCTTTCTGCGGATCATCGGCCGGCCGATTGAGATAGTGGAGCGTCGCCTCCTGATCGAGTTCACGAGCTTGTAGAGTAGATTGATAGTCGTACCAAATGACCGCGGCTACCACCGCACCCGCGACCAATAAAACCCCGCCGCCAACAAGCAGCGCACGCCGCTGTTCCTGCAGAACAAATAGAATCCGTTCAAGGCCGCTCAGCAGATGAGTTTCGTCGAGCGGATCGGTCTTAGAGGGGATTCTGATTCGGTAGCTCATAACTTTATGATCATAGTGTCGGCACAGAAAAAGAAGCGGTCGTTTCTAGCAGCATCGCGCCTTATACTAGGGACCAGTCGGGCTTGTCAAATCTGCGAGAGTTCGGAAACAGGCAGCTATGTTCGAGCAGCATCTCAGGAAGTTGCATGATCGACATCTCCTACGTCGGCTGTGGACTCTTGGTTCTGCCACAGGGCCGACGGTCATGCTAAACGACCGGCGGGTCATTCTCCTGTCATCCAACAATTACTTGGGTCTTTCCACACACCCAGCCGTTGTGCAGGCGGCAGTCGCAGCAACAAGGCACTATGGAGTAGGATCCGGCGCGTCACGCCTCGTTTGTGGCACTCTTTCACCTCATGAAAAGCTCGAAGCGGCACTCTCGCGGTTCAAAGGTACGGAAGCGGCGCTCACCTTTGCTGCAGGCTATCTGGCGAACATCAGCGTGATTCCAGCCCTCATTGGGAAAGGCGGCCTTATCCTCGCCGACCGCCTGTGCCACGCGAGCCTCATTGACGGCTGCCGTCTGAGCGGCGCCACATTTCGCGTATATCACCATCGAGACATGGATCATTTGGAGCAATTACTTACCCGTCGGCCCTCTGCCAAATCGACCCTCATTGTGACCGATGGTCTTTTCAGCATGGACGGGGACATCGCACCTCTGATGGATATTGCCCAATTGGCCGAACGGTACGAAGCGGCGGTCTTCGTGGATGATGCACACGGCACAGGAATTTTGGGACGAACTGGGCGAGGCACTCTTGAGTATTGTGACGTGGAGTCGCGCCTGCCCTATCACATGGGAACCTTGAGCAAGGCTCTTGGCTGTGCCGGAGCATATCTCGTCGGATCCGCGGCATTCATTGCCTATCTCTTGAATACCTGTCGCGGATTTATCTATACGACAGCACCCCCACCCGCTTCGGCCGCAGCAAGCAGCGCCGCGCTCCGTGTGATTGAACAGGAACCGGAACGGCGAGCCCGATTGTGGCGCAATCGCGAACACCTCGCACAAGGAATCACAGCACTCGGGTTTCAGCTTACTGCCTCCGAAAGTCCCATCATGCCGATTACCGTCGGTGATCCTGGCCGTGCCGTGGACTTGGCGCAAGCGCTCCTGATGCACGGGGTCTATGCCCCTGCCATTCGCCCCCCTACAGTACCATCCGCAACCAGCCGTCTTCGGCTCACAATCACCTCCGAACACGAACCCGAGCATATCGAACTCGCCCTGGCAGCACTCAGACAAGCAGGACGAGCCCTCAAAATGATCTGAATCAAATGCGGCGATTCTCCTCACGCCTCTCTTAGGTCGGCCGTTGATCTGCGTCTTTCTGGATATTTTCTTGTCTTTTCACTGTGCTGTGGCATGATCCAAGAAGCTCGGCAAGATCTGCACATTCATTCAAAATCGCGCAAATCTATCCGTATTCACTATTACTTCATGGAGTGATTCAATGATTGATATCTCCAAACTATTGACCTTTGGCGTTCAACAAGGCGCCTCGGACTGCCACATCAGTGCAGGGGAGCCGCCAATGATCCGCCTACATGGTGACCTCAAAAAATTGGATCATCCCCCTTTGACCCAGGATGAAACCCATGCGCTCATCTACGACATGATGAGCGATGCACAGCGAAAGAATTTCGAAGAACACCGTGAATGTGACTTCTCTTTCGATCTTGGCGACATCGCCCGATTCCGCGTCAATGTCTTTGTACAAGGCCGTGGATTGGGAGCCGTGTTCCGAACCATTCCGACTGAAATCCTTCCGTTGGAAAAGCTCGGAATGCCGCCAATCCTCCGCCAACTCTGTGATCGCGAGAAGGGCCTTATCCTCGTCACCGGCCCGACCGGATCGGGAAAATCCACCACGCTCGCGGGAATGATCGATTATCTGAACAACACCTACGAAGGGCACATTCTTACGATCGAAGATCCTGTGGAGTTTGTACACAAATCAAAGAAATGTCTGGTAAACCAACGCGAACTCGGCGTGCATACTCTGTCTTTTGCCAACGCGTTGCGCGCGGCTCTCCGCGAAGATCCCGACATTATCCTCGTGGGAGAAATGCGAGATCTGGATACGATCCAGCTAGCATTGACCGCTGCAGAAACGGGGCATCTGGTCTTCGCCACTCTGCACACCTCCAGCGCACCGAAGACCGTCGACCGTATCATTGACGCCTTCCCGCCAAACCAGCAGGCGCAGGTCCGCGCACAACTGTCAGAAACGCTGGAAGCAGTATTGACGCAGACGCTTCTAAAAAAGAAAAGCGGCGGACGTATCGCATCGGTGGAAATCATGATCGGAACAACTGCGGTTCGGAATCTCATCCGGGAAGGCAAACTGCATCAGATTCCCGGCGTCATGCAAGCCAGCCAAAAGGATGGTATGCAGACGATGGACATGGCGCTGGTTGACCTGACCTCGCGAGGCCTGGTGACGAAAGCCGAGGCACAATCACGTAGCATGAACTCCAATCTATTTAGTGCCGCAGGAGGCGCAGCCTAAGTATCTATCATTAATTCTAAGCAGATCCCAAGGCTCTGAATAAGAGGCATTTATGGATGTTCGCACGCTTCTCGAGGTCATGGTGAAACAGGAAGCTTCGGACCTATATCTTACGGTCGACGCGCCGCCCATTTATCGCATCCATGGTTCGACGCATCGGACAGATGCACCGCCGTTCACAAATGAACAGCTGGAATCATTGGCGCTAGCACTCATGCGCGGTCAGCAGAGGGGTGAGTTTGAAGACAAAATGGAGATGAATTTAGCTCTGTATTACAAGGAATTGGGTCGCTTCCGCGTGAATATATTTCGTCAGAAGGGAAATGTCGGGCTGGTGTTTCGACATATTAAGGCCGATATCATGACCGTCGAGCAATTGGATCTACCGCCCATTGTGAAGGACATCGCCATGACTAAGCGCGGGCTGGTACTGGTCGTCGGAGCGACCGGCTCCGGCAAGTCCACTTCGCTGGCGGCCATGATTGATCATCGCAACAGTGTGCATGCCGGCCATATCATCAGCGTTGAAGACCCAATTGAATTCGTTCACCATCATAAAAAATCCATCGTTACCCAACGCGAAGTAGGCTTCGATACGCATTCATTCGGCCATGCGCTGAAGAACACATTGCGTCAGGCCCCGGACGTCATCCTCATCGGCGAAATCCGGGACACAGAAACCATGGAAGCTGCAATCACCTTCGCCGAAACTGGACATCTCTGTTTGGGCACCTTGCACTCGAACAACGCCAATCAGTCCATCGAGCGCATTATGAATTTCTTCCCGGTAGAACGGCACGCTCAAATCTATCTACAGCTGTCATTGAACTTGCGGGCCATCATTTCGCAACGATTGATTCCGTCATTGGACGGCCGCCGAGTGCCTGCACTCGAAATCATGCTGGATACGCCTCGCATCAAAGACCTCATCAAGCGCTCGGAGGTTGATACTTTGAAGGAAGCGATGGAGCAAGGGATTGAGGAAGGATGCCAGACGTTTGACTATGTTCTGCTGCAGCTTTATAAAGCAGGAAAGATCAGTATTGAGCAGGCTCTGATCAATGCCGACAGTGCAAATAATCTTCGTCTCAAGATTAAACTAGCAGGCCTGAAAGGCGACGATGCCGTGGCTGCCCTCTTGGACAAAAACACTAGAGATGAGAAAGGATTTCAGATTCAAGGACAAATCGGTCAGGCTGGCAGCAAGAAACGTTGACTACCAATAAAATCGACAGCATCGGCTGCTTGGATAAGCACTCTCACAGCATCAGCACTGGCTACTTACATACCTCCCTAACGAGTCTCGGGCTGCTGTCCTTTCGTGGCCTCTTGAAGATACGAAACGATCTTATCCAAGGCAGCAGCGCTTAACCTTCGTCCATACCACACCGGCATCGTATCCGCTGGAAAGCCTGGCAACACATAGATCCCGGGGGACACAATTGATTCCACAATATAGTCGCGGACTGTCTGCGCCTGCCCGCGATACTGCGGATCGGCAAGACGCGCCTCACCCGTCGTACCTAGCCAGAGGGAAGGACCGACCTGCCCATTCGCCCCCACAATACCGGGAATCTGGTGACAGGCCGGGCAACCGGCACGGACAAATATCTCTTGAATCGGTTCCTCTCCAGTCACCAGAGGTACCATATTGGGATCGTTTTTTAGGACTTTCAGGGAAAATTCAGGAGATGGTTGGACATTCCAGGTGGCAATTAGAGCAACCAGCATAGCGAGCCCTATAGTCAGCCCGGTTAATACCTTGTCTTTATGGCTGAATGGAGTAGTAGAAGGAGAAGAAGTGGAGTTGAGCATATGCAGTAGGCTATGAAAAACTCGCTGAAACATCATCGATGACAATATATTTCATGCGCTGCTTGCCATTGGAGATCAGCAGTTGAAGAATGTGTATGCATTATTCTCTGAAATCCTTCGCGCAACGAAATCCCACCGTCCGATCCTGAAACTCTGGTTCCGCTGAAAAACGCGCTGACACCCGTAAGGCCGAAGGTAAATCCGCCCAAGACCCTCCACGAAGCACCTTTTTCTCTCCGCTCTCAGGGCCAGCGGGATTTTTCTCCGGACTCTTCGAATAATATTCGCGATCGTACCAGTCAGCCACCCATTCAGCGGCATTCCCAGCCATGTGGTAAAGACCATACGGACTCTTGCCGCCTTCCTTTAGCCCATGCCGTACACTCATTCCTTCCATTCCGCTGTTCACAGCAACAAGAGTGATAGCCTCACTCACCCATACACCGCGATTATAGTTTGCAATGTCTACGAACGGCTGCATGTGGCCCCAAGGATACCGACGCCCATCATTCCCACGCGCTGCTTTCTCCCATTCGGCTTCTGTGGGAAGCCGCTTTTCCGCCCACTTGCAGTAGGCTGCGGCATTGGCCCACCCCATCCCTATGGCGGGACGATCGCCGAGGGTAGCAACTGCTTCGTCATCCCAGGTAGAAGGTGCCTCATACATCGTTTCACGAACAAACGTTGCATACAGCAGTAGGGTCACCTCATACTGATCGATAAAATAGGCGTCAAGCATCACCGAATGTTCAGGCCTCTCGGCTGGAAGTCCGTCATTGCTGCCCATGGTAAATGATCCAGCCGGTATCAATACCATCGGCGCGCTATCCTTTCCTTTAATTACCTCAATGGCACTTTGCTGGCCATCTTGCCCGGCCTGCACCACGGCACTACCACCCGACATGATTACAACGAGCATGGTAATAGAGACAACGATGGATAGTCTGAATACGTGCATAACCTACCTCCATCCGGATGCCAACAGAAAATCTCGACTGTACTGGGTGCAAAGTGTAGCCGCCCGTCCGTGTAAACTCAACCAGATGCCCAGCCTTTTGTCCACCCACTTTAGAATCTCCGACTCCTGGATCTTTCTCGTACAGTTAAATCCTTCTTCATCGACTGAGCTGGCAGGTTATCGGTCAAGCCGTAAGGCTATGCAAAGGGACATCCTATTGTGGCGAGAAACGACTATTTAGTTTTGGGGTTACATTGAATGACCCGTTGGTCGCAGAGATCCGATTTAGGCATTCGGTCCAATCAAAACGATTGATTGATGGATAAATCCGATGCCTGCGTGAGAAGTGGCGCTTCCAGGTTTCCCGTGGGGAGGGTGAACGAATAGTATGGTTGACCGAGGAAGGACCGACCATGCAAGACACGTCGCTCTCTCAGTACCTGCGGGCCTGAAGTCGTCGTGGACCGCGACCCGCGTAAGCCTGGTACATCGGGAACTGGCAACTCTCCAGATGTCGCCACGTCCGTGCCTCGGCATGGTCGTAGAGCGGCAGCGTCTTCGTGCAGTGATCGCCAGTTACGGTTTTTGCCGGACCATGATCTACAAGTGGCTGCGGCAAGCGTCGAGACGGGGAAGGGGGATCAACTCGCTGGCCGCACGCAAAGGGACCGGACGTCCGCGCAACTCATCCCCGTACAAGAGCGGCAGGTCTTACGCTGGATCAACGGCCAAAACCTGATGCAATACGAGTTTGATTTCGAGCTATGGACACGACAGATCGTGCGCGAATTGGTGGCCATAAAATTCGCTGTCCGCTTGAGTCTCGCCTCGGTCAGCGCGCTGCTGGCGCACCTGGGTTTGACGGCGCAAAAGCCCTTGCAACGCCAAACCTGTCACACCCTGGCCGCTCAAGCCAAACGCGACGGTGCGGTGATCAAATTTTGGGACGAATCGGGCTTTCGCACGGACAGTTGCAGCGCAAGACCTGGGCACCTGGTGGTGAATGTGCTCGGACAGCGCCAGGGCATCAGCGCGGCCTCTGCGGTCAGTGCCAAGGGTGCGTTCTGGTTTGCGACATACCACGGCGCGCTCAATGGCGAGTCGTTCGTGGACCTGCTCAAGAAGTTGATGCACCGGCGCAAGAAGCCGTTGCCCCTGGTGCTGGACGGCTTGCCCGCCCATAAGACGAAGGCTGTGAAAACCTATGTGGCGTCCACCCACGGTCGGCTGACCTCGCATGTTCTGCCGGGCTGCGCGCCCGAGTTGAATCCGAACGAACTGATGTGGAGCCACGCCAAACGTACGGGCCATGCGCGCAGGCCTGCAAACAGGCGAAAAACTGGAGCAGCGCGTGGCCGCAACTGACTGAAACCGGCAACAATCCCAAGCTGGTGCGCTCGTTCTTCAGGCATCCAAGTGTCCCCTATATTTCTGACTTATGAGTAAGGAGGGCGTTGCGCCGATTGTGGCGCTACGTCTACCACCCGTCAGGCTGGACATCTCGGAAGCGGTGGTACTTCCGGACGACGCACAGTCGGCTGAAACCCATTCGGAAGGCGGCGGAACCATTCGCCGGCACATCGACAGCATCGTGACCTACTACCAGCATCTGGTGACCACGCAATGAGTGAAAAAGCATGGATAACAGCAGGTGTGTGCTGAAAACTGTCGGCCAGCATGACAGCTCACGTCCAGCTATGAGGGAAGCCCCTAAGAGTAACGAAACTATCGATTGACCTCCGCGACACGCCGGTCATAATCTTTCATGTTGCGAGTGCCCGCTAGATCTGATCGTTCCAAGATGTTGTGTAACACGGCTTGCTTCAACTGAATCAGGAGCGCTCTGCTATGCTTGGAAGAAAGCGCGTTATCCTGTAAAAGATTCAACCAGCCCATGGTAGCTACCTCATAGCGGCTATTCGGCATGGCTGTGTGCAATTCCTGAAACACCGTGATCGCGTTGGCTCGATTCTCAAACAGTGCAATCAAACCTCGAGTATAATAGGCATCCTCACACGCTGACCCCTTATGGCAGTTTCTCATCCGTTCGTCCTGCGCATGGGCAATTGTCTGAAGCGACTGCAACTCACTTGCATCCACTGCAAAGAAAGCGCTGCTTGGCAACGTAGTTGACGTGCCCGTCGCCTTCATCATCGAACATCCTCCGAGGACAAGAAATATTGATAATGTGACGTAGAGGGTCGTTCCTGATTTCATACATCTCCTCCCTAGAAGCGTCATCGTCCAGATTGGCTGCTGGTACCATGGCTCTCTGGGCGACTTCATGAGTCTATCATTCAAGAGAGGCCCTGCCATTCCCCTGAGGATGCACCTCTTTGGTACGGTGGCCGGCGAGTAGCTCAGCATGCATAAAACAGCAGTGTAAGGAAGTTACTTAACGGCCTACGAAAGGCATATGAGGCCGTTGTCTGGCCACTTTGAGGCAGGAGAAGCGGTCGACTTAGACCATAAATTGGAGCGCACGCGTTTTTTCGATGAGGCGTCACGAGAGCTGAGTTATTGCCAATTCTCGGCAAGGATCTGCTGAATGTCTTGAGGGCGCTGGGCAATGGCTTGCTCCCAGCTCAATCCGGTCTGTTGGGTAAATCCCGCCATGGTTTGAATCAATTGGTTCACTTGGGTATTCATCAACTGCTCGCCATTGCCGGTTTGGATCATTTCCATTTGGGTCGTCGCGCCGCTGTACCAACCCTGAATTGTCACGTGGTCAGTTGAGCCGTACACGGCCATGCGTAGATCATTCGCCTGGCGGCTCAGAATCAAATCCAGCGGATTTATCGTTGAACCAAACAGCATGATATCAGATGCGCCCGAGTGATCGATGATCGTGTCTTGGCCGCCTCCACGGTTATAGTGATAGGTGTCGTTGCCCGCTAACCCGGTCAAGACATTGTTCGCATTGTTACCCATCAGTGTGTTATTTGAGGCGTTGCCTGTGCCGTTGATTGCGGACGTGCCGACCAAGGTAAGGTTTTCGACGTTCGTGCCGAGTGTGTACGTAACTGAACTCTGCACCGTGTCTGTGCCCTCATTGGCGTTTTCTGTAACCAAATCACCGATGTTGTCTCGAACATATGTGTCATCGCCCGAGCCGCCTCTCAGGTTGTCGGCAGCTGCGCCTCCATCAAGGGTGTCATTGCCGGCACCCCCGGTGAGCGTGTTCACCGCACTGTTGCCGACCAGCGTATTGCTCCCCGTGTTGCCGGTACCATTGATGGCAGACGTGCCGATTAACGTGAGATTCTCGAGATTGGTGCCAAGGGTCCATGTGATAGAACTTTTGACCGTGTCCATCCCCCCGCCGGGCTGTTCGATTACCGTATCACCGGTTCCAACCACATAGATATCGTTACCCACACCTCCCGTCAGCACATTGGCTGCGCTGTTGCCCGTCAACGTATTGTCCAGCCCGTTCCCCGTCCCGTTGATGAGGCCGGTACCACTCAGCATGAGATGCTCCACATTTGCGCCAAGTGTGAATGTCACCGAGCTCCGCACTAAGTCCAGTCCTTCATCTGCGTTCTCCGTCACTGTATCACCGGTATTGTCCACAGCGTATGTGTCGTCCCCGGCCCCTCCGGCCATCGTGTCTGCGCCGGTCCCTCCGGTAAGCACATTCGCAGCACTATTGCCTGTCAACACATTGGCGAGGTTATTCCCTGTGCCATTGATGACCCCGCTTCCTGTGAGAGTCAATATTTCGATGTTCGCTCCCAGCGTGAACGTGATCGAACTCTGGACTGTATCGCTTCCGCCGTTCGACGATTCGCTCACCGTATCTGAGGGATTGTCCACGATATAAGTGTCGTTGCCGTCGCCGCCGGACATGCTATCGACGCCCCCGCCGCCGTCAATTGTGTTGCTACCCGTGTTGCCCGTGATCCTATTGTTCAGGGCATTACCAGTTCCATTGATAGCCATGTTTCCTGTCAAGGTTAGGTACTCGACATCGTTGCCGAGCGCATAGGTGACTGAGCTTTGCACCGTATCGATGCCCGCGTTAACCAGCTCTCTCACTGCCTCAGCGGCATTGTCGACGACATATATATCGTTTCCTGCGCCACCCGTCATCGAATCGATGCCAGCTCCACCATTTAAGACGTTCGCCCCGCTGTTGCCTATGATCACATTATTCAGAGTATTGCCAGTTCCATTGATTGCGGAGGTGCCGGTTAGCATCATATTCTCCACATTGGCAGCTAGCGTGTAGGTCACAGAACTTTCAACCGCATCAACGCCTTCGTTGGCGACTTCAGCTACCATGTCGCTGGCGTTGTCCACGATGTAGGTATCGTCTCCCTGACCTCCGATTAGCGTATCTACGCCGGTGCCTCCATCGAGAATATTGGCGGCGCTATTTCCAGTGAGATTATTACCGGCACTGTTGCCGGTCCCGTTGACAGCGGCAGTTCCCGTCAGCACGAGGTTTTCCACGTTGGTTCCCAGAATCCAACTAATGTCGGTTTTGACGGTGTCGATCCCAGCGCTCGCTGCTTCTACTATCGTATCACCTAACCCGGCGACATAGGTATCGTTTCCCGCGCCGCCCGAGAGGACATTCGCCGCGCCATTGCCGCTCAACGTATTGTTAAGTGAATTCCCCGTCCCACTGACGGCCGCACTGCCTGTCAGAGTCAGATATTCCACATTCGTACCCAGCATATAACTGATGCTGCTCTGGACAGTGTCTGCGCCTTGAGCCGATTGTTCCGTCACTACATCGCCAACATTATCTATCACGTACACATCATTTCCAGATCCACCAATCATAACATCGCCATCCACCCCACCATCCAGAATGTCGTTCCCATTAGCACCATTGAGCTCATCAGCCCCGGATCCACCGAGAAGTGTGTCATGACCGGCTCCTCCATTCAGACTGTCGTCTCCTCCCAGTCCCGAAAGAATATCATTCGTGATATTTCCGTACAGGTAATCGGAGTCTTCACTGCCCTCCATGTTCACACCTTCAGTGTGAGCCAGCATCGCGCTGTAATCCCAAATAGTTCCATCCGCGAATTGGATCCGATCAACGCGAAACGAATCGAACGAGAAAAATCCGACGAGAGTCAGTTCATCAGTCGTATTATTGATCGTGAGAATCGCGTCGCTCCCAAAATCAGGCGTCGCACGCAGTGTGATATCGTCTGGATTAATTCCTTCCGTAAGTTGAAGTGTATCCACATCTTCGGCATCGCCTTGTTCGTCGATAGCATCTTGCCCATATCCCCGGCCAAACACATAGATGTCGTTTCCAACGTATCCCTCCAGGAAATCATTTCCCGTACCACCGTCGAGAGTATCATTACCTAGTGAGGTTCGAATTTGGTCGTTGCCGCCTAACCCCCGAATGGTGTCATTCCCGAAGGTGCCGTAAAATATGTCGTCCGCCTCGCTGCCGACAAAGGTCAGCACTCGACTCTCGACATCGTTCAGGCCCCAAATCGTTCCATCGGCGAAGACAAACTGGTCCACTCTGTTGCTCGACGATATAAAGTAGGACTCCAAAGTTAGTTGATCTGTGGTTCCATTGATTTTTACGACCAGATCGTCAGCATGGTTCTCAAGTATGAAATCGGCGGGTGCGATGTCCGACAGAAATTCTACCTGATCGAGACCCGTGTGCGCATGCCATTGCGTTCCCATTCGAACGGTATCGTGCCCATACCCACGACCGAACACAAACGTATTGTCACCGATCCCGACTAGCGTATCGTCCCCTTCACGTCCATCAAGTCGGTGCGAACCAGACAACTGATTGTTTAAGGTATTCCCTACCAGATCCACCCGCATGGTGGGATCCAGATACAAATCATCCTGTATTTGGACGTTCTCAATATGATCTGGAGTCTGAAACAGGAGCGAAGCAGTCGGAGCAAGGTGAATGGTATCAGTACCGGCATTTACGTCCTCTTCAATAGTTTGAAGCGCAGACCAGAGATGATAACTATCATCCCCGGCTCCACCGAACAACTGGTCAGCTGCCCCTGTCGATTCCAAAATATCGTTTCCTTCGCCGCCGCGTAACACGTTACTACCGGCACTCCCATATAAACGGTCATTTCCGGCTCCTCCGTCTAGCTCATCATCTCCTTCCTCGCCCTCTAACACGTCATCCCCCTGCCCCCCTATCATGACGTCATTTCCATCACGCCCATAGAGCCAATCATCGGCTTGGCTGCCTTTGATGTGATCCACAAACGCCGTTCCAAGCACCGTTCCTCCATTCACTGGTGCAGATATATGAAATCCTCGGGCAAGCAGTTGACTGTCTGTCAGCACAGTCCCATCGGCAAACTCAAACTGACCTATTGAGTGAAATTCTCCGGGCGCACTTATCCCGAACGCGACCATTTGGACTGCATCGCCATTGTTGCCCACGCGCAGCACGAGCGAATCGCCGGCTGCCACATCCAGACGCAAGGAATCGACTGTAATACCAGCACCGAATACGAGTCGATTGTTTTGCCCACCCACATCCTCGATGGAGTCGACGCCATCCCCCAGGTTAAAGCGATAGGAATCACTCCCGGCTCCGCCGATCAAACGGTCATTTCCCGCTCCGCCATGAAGGTCATCGTCGCCTGCTGTCGCACCGGAAACGTCCCAGAATTCTCCAAGGAGGACGTCGTCTCCGCTTCCTCCTTCCAGCTCATCGTTACCGCCTCCTCCTTGAAGCGTGTCATCGCCATCGCCGCCGTCAAGTAGATCTGTACCAGCTTCTCTTGGGAAGAAAGAGGAGTCACCCACCAAAACATCGTTGCCGCCTTCGCCATAGAGTTGGTCGTTTCCCACCTCCCCGACGAGGTGATCTGCCCCGTCACCGCCGAACAATTGATCCTGTCCCCCACCGCCCCACAGTTGATCGTCACCGTCCTGACCGTCCAGAGTGTCATCTCCGCCAATCACATTCAGGGCGGTGGGGTCATTGCCGTCGCCATACAACAAATCGCCACCAGCCCCGCCCACAAGCTGGTCGTTGCCCTCTCTGCCCTGCACATCATCAATGCCATCGCCGCCGTCCAACTGGTCATTTCCAAGTCCGCCGTTGAGCAAGTCGTCGCCGGCTTCGCCGGCTAGAAAATCTTCGCCCTCGTTACCAAACAGTCCGTCTTGCCCTTCTCCGCCGAAAAGAGTGTCGCTTCCTATGCCGCCGACCATGAGGTCGTCGCCTTCGTCGCCGAACAGGCTGTCATCCCCTTCTTGACCAACGAGCCGATCGTTCCCTGAATCGCCCCACAGAGAATCGTCTCCGGCCCCTCCCTGCAGCTCATCGTCATCTGCGCCACCGTCGAGAAAATCCTCTCCGTCGAATCCCGCAAGTCGATCCATCCCCGTTCCACCATATAAAATATCGTCGCCACCACCTCCTTGCAGCTCATCAGCTCCGGCGCCCCCATCGAGAATGTCTGTGGACCCTGGATCATTCAAGAAGTCACCGATCAAGAGATCGTCTCCGTCCCCACCGGAAAGCAAGTCGGCCCCCGCTCCACCCGCAAGCCGATCGTTGCCTTCTCCACCATCGAGCCAATCATTTCCAGGAACGGTCAGCGCAAAATCTGATTCGCCATAAAGCGTATCGTTACCGGACCCACCAACCAGCACGTCATCCCCACCGTCACCAACCAACAGGTCATCGCCTGCGCCACCATCGAGATAATCGGCGGCCCCCGAAAGCGATGTAAGGCTTGGTTGTGCAAAGTTCTTCCAGACCCCATCCACATCCTTGGCGCTCAGCAACCACCCATCCGGCCGATTCTCTCCACGGAGAATGTCGTTGTCCTCTCCACCGAATAAGACATCCTGACCTAGGGCTCCGATAAGCGTATCATTGCCAACTCCTCCTTCGGCGTAGCCTGAACCTTCTCCCATACCGGTCGCTAACGAATTCGTGTAGGATGTCTCACCGACGGTTATATCGTCACCGTCACCCCCGAAGAACAGATCGCCATTGGACACATAGCCAAAATCATCTCCCTGGCCGCCGATGAGATAATCATTCCCTCCTGCTCCGACGAGCGTGTCATTTCCCGCACCGCCGTCGAGCAAATCTTGATAGGTATCGAAGTTGAGAGACTGCACGGCCAAGAGGGCATCATGGCCGCCATTGCCATACATGGCATTCGATCCGAGATTGACGGGTAGCAATTCGTTGTTGCTCAAATCTCCTGTAATGATCGATGCAAACGGGCCAATGGGCATTCCCGAGTCATGTGGCAGATTGGAAAGATCGTGAAGATGAATCCCCATTTGCCCGCTCCGAAAGTCCTCGTTCACAATCAACATTCCATTCACGAGTAAATCATTTCCTGACATCACATAAGTGGTTAGCCCATCAAGGCTCGAATAGGTATTGGCAGCATCGGATGCGCGACGGACGCCACCTTGCAAGACACGCCCGTCGAAAATGATCTGGCCCTGTGCATCGCTGTCTTCAATACGATCAACCCCATCGCCCGTGTTGTAGACATAAGTATCGAACCCTGCACCACCTTCGAGGAGATCAACGCCTCCCTTGCCCGCCAAACGATTATTGCCGACATTCCCAATGATGCGATTGTCCAGATCATTGCCGATGCCTGATATATTTGCAGTCCCCGTGAGTGTGAGGCTCTCTTTGCAGTCCCCGTGAGTGTGAGGCTCTCAACGTGGGCTGCGAGGTCGTGACTGACGGAGGCAAACACCTGATCATTCCCGCCATCATTGGATTCGCTCACGACATCGCCGGCGTTGTCCACGATATAGATGTCATCATCGGATCCTCCGCTCATGCGATCGGCGCCCCTACCCCCATCTAGACGATCATTGCCCTGTTGCCCGAGCAGAATATCATTTCCGCTGTCCCCCAACAGCTCATCAGCACCATCATTGCCTTCGAGATAGTCCTGGCCTCCAGCTCCATGGAGGATGTCATCCCCGCCACTTCCATAAATATGATCATTCCCTTGCCGTCCTAGATACTCACGGCCTTCGGCGTCACCAAAAATCACCGCCTCCCGTGCTGTCGCACCGCGCCCGTTGTTGAAAAACGTTGTTTCATCAACAAATAACGTGGGGCTGGTAGGAGTTCCATCCGTCTGATTGAAGCGCAGCTTCTCAGCCAAGAGTTCTGCCCTGTCGCTTAAAGCGACCAGTGTCCAGGTGCCTGTACCAGTATTGGGATCGTACAGATTAAGTGATTGATCCTGATTATGGTGGGTAGCGTAGTCGATGCCAGTCACGACGAAGGGATTGAGTTCGCGCAGCGCGTAACGATAGGCGAGACCATCAAGGGTCTGATTCATCGCCAGATTAAACACAATGCTGCTTGGCGTTTCGACCAAGCTCTCGATGCGATAAAGGCTCGCTGCCGGCAGACTGTCGCGCAAGGCAATGAGGTTGTTGTAATACGTCTCGCGATCGCCCACTGGAGTTGGCGTCGCATCGGGTCCTTGGAATATCGTTCGCAGAGCATCGAGGCCACTTTCCAGACTATTGGCAGCGGTTGCCGAACTCGCATCGAGAATATTTGTGACTTTTGATAGAGACACACTCGGATCAATCCTTGCCTGGAAATCATATAGCGCCAGCGCATCCATGATTCTTACGATGCGGTGATTATTAATTGGATTGAGCACACTTTCTTCGATGAAGACTTGCTCTATTGTTCCCAGATAGGTCCCAAACCCACTGATCAGAGACGGACCTTGGCCAACCACATTTGTGATATTAGGAAAACTGAGCGTAGAGGGAGTGACGTCAAAAAGTTCAAGCACCTGCAGTACCGAGCCACCAATACCTGGTGCGTTATACGTGTAGGTCGAGACCACGTCGTGATGGTCCGCTGTAAACGTTTGAGCGAGGAATCCACCTAATGAATGCCCTGTCACGTTTAATCTCTGACTAGGCGTCAGTTTTAGTTCATCCTTCAGTTGAGTATAAAAGGCCTTAAGTGAGGCATATTGGGTCTGGATGTCCGTGCTACCTAACAAAGCAATGTCGACCAAATTTGTGAATGCATCAAAAAGATCATTAGTCCCGCGAATCGCTAAGAACCGGTCGTTCGAGTCTTCTTCATCATTCCTTCGAAATAAGACAGCCGAGAAGCCATTCACGTTAGGTGGGCTGACACTGACGATGGAATAGGTGGCAGCAAACTGTATAGCCTGTGAATCAGCAAATCCTACCAATTTCAAAGCATCAATATATGCTTGGCGATTGGAGTTCATTGCCTCTGTTAAATTAGCATAGGCTGCTAATGAGAATTGTGAGTACTGCGAATAAGTACTTATTGATCTTACCATATAAACCCTCTCCGTTTGAACATCTTAGGCGTTCCGCTTCGCCTTTATTACTTCCTTCCATAGATCATCATAGACTTTGAATTCTGGACAGCTACTTGGCGCCCCTTCAGGAAAAAGAGAAGAGGTCAGCCAACCTCCATAAAAATGAAATAAGATCGCAGTACCAAGTATTTCTCCACTTAGTTTTTCCTCAACATAAGTCTGAACTTTTTTAATGTTAAAAAGACGTGAGAAATTTGCATCAAATCTACTCCCACCTTTATACCTTTCGGCAAGCCTATTCTGATCCGGCTGTCCATCGGTTAAAAAGAACCCTTGATTTACCTCTACTGTCTTATAAATTTCCAGTCCCGTCTGATTTTTGCATAGATAGCCAAAATAAAGATGTCCCGGAATAATGTCCCACGTGGGAATCAATGCAAACACTGCAATCGCAATGTACTTGACGGCTTTACTCTGGGTGTATCTACCTATAGTGCTGACGATTAATTTCGCCATGGCGACATACGCAATCAATCCCAAGAGAATGAGTAAACCCATCGTCACACCGTCTTTCTTGAAAAAGTAATTCCAAAGGTCGATGCCGAGAGTCACGTCCGAAAGAAACCGTCGTCATCATTTGAGTAGCCTGTTGCCGCCTTACCGCTCCCTCAAACTCTCCTTCAGCGACTTTAATAGGGGGCTCAGCACATACTCGATCACTCGCCTCTGGCTTGTCCTTATCTCCACCGTGACCGCCATGCCGGGTGAGAGATGAATCTCTTTGTCCTCGACCTGCATGGTTGCCCGGTCCATGCTGATCCGACTGGAGTAGACCAAGCCACCTTTCTCTTTCTCCAACGGTACCGCATCATCCGAGACGCTCAAAACCTTTCCCGGAATGGTGCCGTAGAGTGTAAATGGAAATGTTTCGACCTTCATTTCGACCGACTGTCCCTCTTTCACGAATCCGACATCTTTATTCTCGATCTGCGCTTCGATTTCCATTGGATGGTCCTGTGGGACGACAATCAACAACGGCTGGGCTGGGGTGACCACACCTCCTACCGTATGAACCACAAGCTGCTGGACGACTCCGTCAATCGGCGACACCAGCTTCTGAAGTTCGGTTTTCTGTTCGGCCTTGCGAACTTCTTGGAGCAGTGATGTGGCTCGCGTTTCCGTCGTCGACAGCTCGGTCTGTTTGCTCTGCTGAAACTCCGACATGAGCGCACGATAGTTCATCTCTGCTTCGGCCAATGCGGCATGATCCTGTCGCAGCTTGCTTTTCTGCCCAGCCAACTCCTGTGCCCTATCGATTCGCTGCTGTTCGAACTGGAGATAATCCATCTTCGATACATACTGCTGTTCGAGCAACGACCGATATGCCTCGGCCCGTTCGAATTCCATCGGCACAGTCGCTTCGAGCCGTCGGATGTTGTCCTTCGTGGCATCCGCAGCGGCTTTGCGTTGATCGACGAGATGTCGCGCAGCATCAATCCGCGCCTGAAACTCGGTCAATTGACCCCGCAATAACTGTAGTTGCAACAACGCCAACGAAGGATCCGCCTCTGCTGGGATTTCGAATGTGGCTTGTCCTGCGATCAGCGCTCGCAGTCGAGCTGCTTCGACGAGCGCCGCGCCGTACTCGTTGGTCGCCCGATCCCGATCGGCACTGTTTTGTGTCGAGTCAAATTCAATAAGGATTTCGCCCTGCTGGACGACTTGACCGTCTTGCACGTGAATGGCGGTGATGAGGCCTGTTTCGAACGGCTGGACTGTCTTGGAATGGCCACTCGGAATGATCTTGCCAGGCGCCACTGCGACGACATCGATCCAACTGAGGGATGACCATATCAGCGCGGTCGTGAACACCAGCATGATAGTCCAGATGATCGCGCGGCCGATCGGCGATGGGGGCCCATCCTGAATTTCGAGGACAGCAGGAAGAAACTCGACAGCTTTACTGCCCGATACAGCAGTCAACGGTCTAACTCTTTCGGTCTGCCGAGTTTCTCGCCACGCAGCATAACGTCGTGTGAGCCCATTCCAGACTCCTCTTGCTAATGGCCTTGCGTAAGGCATCGCGATTTTTCTCTTGCGCCCACTACGCTGCGGCGGCTCGTCCTTCCTGATGTCGATGAAGTCGAGCATATAACCCGTTGCGCTTGAGCAAGTCCTCGTGTGTCCCATCCTCCAGGATCTGTCCTTTGTCGAGAACATAAATCCGTTGGGCCAGTCGCACCGTGCTCAACCGATGTGCAATGATTATCACCGTGCGTCCTTTTGAAATTTGCCCCATGTTCTGCTGGATGATCGCTTCCGATTCGTAGTCCAAGGCACTCGTCGCTTCATCGAAGATGAGAATGCGCGGATTGGCCACAAGTGTACGCGCGATGGCAATCCGTTGCCGCTGCCCACCGGAAAGGGTACAGCCATGCTCGCCGACGATCGTGTCATAACCCTCTGGCAGCTCCAGAATGAACTCGTGGGCTCCCGCGAGTCCGGCGGCATGCATGACACGATCCATGGAAGCGCCTGGATCGGTTAGCGCAATGTTGTCCCGGACGGAACGGTTGAAGAGAAAATTTTCTTGCAGCACCACACCTACCTGCCGACGCAACCAGGCCGGATCGACCTGCGCGAGATCAGCCCCATCAACCAGCACACGGCCACGTTCCGGGACATAAAGCCGCTGCACCAGTTTCGCAATGGTGCTCTTTCCAGACCCGGAACGACCCACCACACCGATGACCTGACCTGGCTGCAGAGTGAGGCTCACGTGCTGGAGTACCGCCGGTCCGTCAGGACGATAGCGAAAGGTGACGTCGTCGAAGACAATTTGACCGGCCACCTGAGGCAAAGTCGTGCGGTTCGGGTTGTAGGACGGCTCTGGTCTGCTGTTCAACACGTCGCCCAGGCGTTGAATCGAAATGCCGACCTGTTGGAATTCCTGCCAGAGGTTCACAATACGCAACAATGGTCCGGTAACTTGACTGGAGAGCATGTTAAAGGCGATCAGCTCGCCGACGCTCAGGGCTCCATTGATGACTTGATAGGCCCCGGCCCAGATGACGCCGATCGTCGTAACTTTTTGGATCAAGGTCGCCGTCTGGCCTGCCATCATCATAAGGCTGGTAGCGCGGAAACTGGCCTGAACGTATCCTGCCAACTGTTCATCCCACCGCCGCTGTAATGGCGGCTCGACGGCCAGCGCCTTCACGGTTTGAATCCCACTGACAGCTTCCACGAGAAACGACTGGTTCTCCGCCCCTCGATTGAATTTCTCATTGAGCCGGGCGCGAATCGCCGGGGTAATGGCCAGCGATAGAATGGCATACAAGGGCAACGATCCCACCACGACTAGTGTCAACATCGGGCTATAGACCCACATTACCGCGAGGAACACGATGGTGAAGACGACATCCAGCAACACCGTGATGGAATTACTGGTGAGAAACTGGCGAACATGTTCGAGTTCACGTACACGCGCCACTGTGTCGCCAACGCGGCGCGCTTCAAAATATGCGAGAGGGAGACCCAAGAGATGTCTGAACAATTGGGAGCCCAGTCCCACGTCGATGCGATTCGTGGTGTGAGAAAATAAATAGGTTCGCAAGCCGCCGAGCAGGGCATCGAACAAGGCCAACGCCACCATGCCGACGGCCATCACATGTAACGTCGAGAAGCCTTTGTGCACCAAAACTTTATCAATGACGACTTGTGTGAATAGCGGCGTGAGCAAAGCAAAGAGCTGGAGAAAGAAAGATGCCAGTAGGACCTCGCTCAACAATCGTCGGTATTTGAAGAGCGCCGGAATGAACCAGGTGATGTCAAATACGAGATCCTGAGCCATCAGACTCGCGCGTTTTGTGAGAAGTACCAGTTGGCCGGCCCATGCCTTCGTGAAGTCCTCCTTGGATTGGATTTGCGGCCGCGGCCGCAGTGGATCCTGGACGAGAACTTTATCCTCCTGGACCTTGGCCAGCACAACATACCGCCCATCTGCCAGCGGAGCGATCGCCGGCAATGGCGCCGTCGCAAGCTGCTGCCAAGTGGCCTCGATTACACCGACCTTTAACCCGATATGTTTCGCCGCCCGCAGCAACTCAGGAATGGTCAATACCTGGCCGGACTGACCGAATTGATGACGAAGCTGTCCTCCATCAGCAGACAGATCGTGGAATCGTGCGACGATCAGCAGGCTCAGCAATCCTGTATCGGGCATGGATAGCGTGACGCAAGACTCTGGCTGACATGTCGAAATACCCATAGTGGAGTCGTCGCGCAAACAGGTTAGGATTGTTTCGGTGTGGGAGGCAGGATGCCGACCAGCACCTGCTGGAGCTGTTGATGCAGTCTGATCGCGGCATCGAGAGGCAATGCGACACGAGCGGCTCTGGCACCTTCCAAGTTCTTCGGTAACGACTCGCCCTTTTGAGCACGATGAGCGACTGTTCCAAGCAATGCCGGTTCTAAAAATCCGAAGTCGACATAGGCTAATCCCTGGATTAAACCGACATTCGTGTAGTTGACAAGGATCGGCTGGTCTGCCTGCGCGGCCGGCTTGAGACGAACCTGCACCACCATCGCCTTATCGCCGTTCTGCTTGAGATGATTGCCATCTGCCATTCTGCCCTCCTATATTCCATAAAAGGTTGTCTACCCTCCTCTACCTTCCCCGTATGCCTAACTCGTGAAGTAGATGCCCGTTTAATTACGGAATACATCTTACAAACAGGGGCGATGGTATTGGGAGAGTGAGCAGAAGGATATTCCTCGGAGGAAGGGACTAACCGAAAGATAGGTGAAGAAAGAAGAGTGAGATCGTCTCCCTGGTCGTGATGGGCAATAGTCGATGGCCGCCAGGTTGTCGGCAGGCAGCGCAGTTGGCCTATTCCATTCTGCACATGCAAGGGTGAAGGCCATGATCAGCTAGGGTACCTCCTAGTGATAAAAGAAGACCTTATTTTCTACGATAGTTCTTCCAGAAGAAGAGAGGAAAATCACAAGAGGGCTACCATGCACTGTCATCGATGCAATAATCTGATGTTTCCCGTCGATCTGCGAGACTGGGGAGGCGGGCTAATGAATCATCAGGCCGCTGCCTGGCGATGTTTTGCCTGCGGCGATATCGTCGATCAGCTCATACGCATGAACCGGGATCGCCCTCAGGATAATAAAGAGGATTGGAGAAAGAGAGGCGCTCGGCATCGCATCGGATCCTTAGGCTTTTCCCGCTGATATACTGGATCTTTGAGAACAGTTCTTTTATCAAACTGTGGTGTTCTTTAGCGGCTAATCGTCGTATTCAACGCTGGATGAAAGTCCATCGACGCATGATCCGTCCGACATCACGATTAGGCAGGCAATCTCCCAGAAATCACCGGCGATCAGGTCCGGCCACCGCCTGTCGGTCATATCCCATCCCATTTCTCTTCCATCCGTCAGTAGAACCGTTTTACAACCGACCCAACGACCGATTTCTATGCTGTTCAGCATATCGCCGACCATCCAAGAATTGGTGAGATCGATCTGGAGTTTATAGGCCGCGTGAAGGATGGGTTTGGACCTGACACAGAGATCGAATTCAGGTTGCGAATTCAAGCAGCCTGATCGAATCGCAGATCTCTCAGAAGTTTCTTCACCTCGACATCCCGCATATGACATGGTCGTATCCGGTTTAAAAAGAACGATGGTATAGCCGGCAATGGTCAACAAGCGAAGGGCCCTCCATTTATCAGAGGTGATCGTCGCCGTCGGTAGACTGGTCCCTGGCTGGTCCGCATTTACTATCCCGGTGGTTGCAAAAAAAACCGCTTTTGCTTTCATCAGAATCTCAGCCCCGCAACAGATTAATGCTATGACTTATGGGAGGCAGTGGCTTTCCGCTTAGAGCTTCGCTTGCCTGGAACCTTGACACCGGCTTTCCGCGCCTTGGAAAGACCGATTGCGATCGCCTGCTTCCGAGACTTCACCGGATGTTTACCTCGTTTCTTATGGTGCATCTCTTCCGGCTTTGCCTTCTCGCTTCGCCTGACGAGCCCGCTGTTTGGTCTTTGTGTCTGGCATGTGTTCCTCACTTTGGGATGATTTAAAATTGGTGTGCAAGAGGTGGACCATTCAGGGCCGCCCAGACATATCATTCAGCAGCTGGTTTTAAGGCTCAGGTTCACCGAGAGAAAGACAGCCTGTCGAGATCAGGACATTCTGTCTCCCACTGTAAAGACGACTACTGCCCGATGTGTGCGAAAAAAGGAGCCAATGGAGGCTTAAATCAGCGGCAATTGATGCGAGAGCTTTTCTACGTGCGTAACCATGCATTTAACTTATAAATCGTGAAGCGATCGGAAGCACCGGCGACAATAGCCTCATTTCAAGTGACCAATTCCGCGCGAGACCGCTCTCATACAGTTCATCAAGGTTAAAACGATGAGGATTGTTCATCATGCGGCTCTGCTACCTATCCACCTGACCAAAGTCCCTTTCGTTCAGGTCCTCTCGGTTGCCCTTCCGCCGACTCGACCGTCACTTCGGTCCCACGCCCACCGGAAGCCT
>JAJFBJ010000159.1 GCA_020697375.1 Nitrospira sp.
ACCGTCCAGATCGATGACCACGCTGTTCCCCAGGTCGTTGGTCGGGCTCGCGCCGATCAACCCGCGATACCGGTCGTTCCCGCCCAGGTCGATGATCAGCGCGGCGCCCTTGTCGAGATCATAGGTGTTGGCGCCGTGGCCTCCGATCACGATCAACCCGAAGGAAGTCTGTCGGGCCAGGAGCAGGTCGCCGGTGATGCCGGTGATCGAATGGCCGACCGGCTTTTTATTTTGAAAGGCTATTTCCAGCTGTCGCAGAAATTTGCGGTTGCCAAGCCGCGCCAGCTGTTGAGCCGCGGTGATAAGTGATGCGTAGTCCACCTGTTGAACCAGGAGCGTCGCGAATCGCGCGGTCGCTTCGGCGTCCGACAGCCCGGCGGGCGGAGTGATTTGAGGGATGAATTGTTCGACGAGCCGGCCGCCATGCGTGAATAGGAATTCCCGGTCTTGCGGCGACAGATGCCGCAGGGCATGTTCTCGGTCCTGATAGGCCTGTTGGAGGACTTCCATGATGAAGGTGAGAAGATCCTCGGCCGCGAGGGTCACGGGGAATGCGCGGGGGGTCACTTGTGTGCCGGTGCGGTCCATTTCCGCCTCCAGGATGTCGATCACGGCCGGCAAGCCCTCGACTCCCGATTCCGCCGCCTCCGCAGCCAATAGTCCGGCCTTCTCGATCGCCGCGAGTCCGTTCCACGGATCGGCGAGCGCGCGTAGCGCCGGACCGCTCTTGAACTGAGCGATCTTGCCGGCTTGGTCCGCCAGACTCTCGCGTGCGGCCGGGAGATTCCTGTTCAGATTATTCCGAAGATCCGGTTCGACAAGTTCATGCATTCGCGGGATGAGCGCCGATTGTTCCCGGTCCACCGGCCGGCCCGGAGGATTCGTGACGGCAAACAGATGGGAGATTTGAGCGCACCCGCCAAGAATGAGCCAAAGGCCCACTGCCAGGACGAAAAACGCGCGACGGCTCGTGATGCGGAACGAGGATGATGTCAGAGAAATGGGAAACGATGCGGTTGCGGTCACATACCCTCTCAGCCGTCGAACATGCCGTGGCGCCGACTACACCATAGAGGGACTGTCGTCCTGTGGCAAGAGACCCGCGTCCCGCAGGCAGTCATCGGCCCAGGCCAGAATGTCGTGCGCCTGGAGGTATGCCCGCATCCGACGCATCCGCAGCCGGCGTTCTTCAGTAGGCATTTCGAGCGCCTGCCGGATGGCATCGGCGACGCCTTCTAGGTCGTAGGGGTTGATGACCAGGGCCTCGGTCAGTTCCTCGGCGGCTCCGGCCATGTGGCTGACGAGGAGCACGCCTTTTTCTTCGACCTGACAGGTGACATATTCTTTCGCGACCAGATTCATTCCGTCGTACACCGAACTGACCAGGGCCAGGTCCGCCATCCGGTAATAGGCCGCCAAGGTATCGAGTCCGATGCGTCCTTCACGGAATTCGATGGGCCGCCAGCGCGCGGCCTGCCGGCTGCCGGGACGCGAAATGGAACCGTAGCGGGCATTGATGTCGTAGACGGTCTCACGAATGAGTTCCCGATAGCTCCGATAGACCTCGACATCGCCCCTGGTCGGCACCGCGATCTGGATGAAGGTGAATTTCCCGCGATAATGGGGATATTGCTGAAAGAACGCATCGATGGCCCAGAATCGTTTGAGAAGTCCCTTGGTGTAGTCCAGCCGATCGACACCAAGCCCGATGCTGGTGTCCGGCTGAAACACGTACAATGTTCGCAGCACCTCCATCGCCCGTTCGATCGGCTGGGACTGTGCCCGTTCCGCCAACCTCGTAAAGCTCACGCTGATTGGCCTGGCCACGAGGCGCGTGGTATGGCCCCTGTACTCGATGTGCTGTTCGCCAGCCCGCAGGTCCGCTCCCAGGAATTCTTTCGCGCATTCCACGAAGCAATGCAGGAAGCTCCGCGTCTGGAACATCAGCAGGTCTGAGGCCAGCAGCGACTCGATCAGTTCGCGACGTTGGGGCAGAATGCGAAAGGCATCGGGACCTGGCCAGGGCGTATGCCAGAACATGGCGATCGGCTGGGTGGGAAGCGATGCCTTGATGAGTCCCGGCAGCAACGCGAGTTGCAGATCATGAATCCACAGGAAGCCCGGTTTGCCGTGCAACTCCTCCAGGACGGCTTCCGCAAAGCGGGCGTTCATCGCTTGATAGGCGTGCCAAAACATTTTTCGATAGGTCACGCGGTCCAGCGTGAGGTGACAGAGCGGCCAGAGCACCTGATTGGCATAGCCCTGATAGCCGCCCTTGACTTCGCTTGCATCCAACCACACACGGCGCAACCGGTAGGCCGGATCGTCGGGCGGGACCTCGACCGCCATGTCCTGATCCACGACGTCACGATCCGCTTTGCCGCTGCCCCAGGCGATCCATGTGCCGCCAAGACGCCGCATGACCGGATCCAGCGCGGAGATTAGACCGCTTGAGGTATGTTCACAGACCAGGCGATTTTTGACCTGCCGATGTTCATAGGGTTGGCGGTGCGACACGAGGATAAGGCGGGAGAGTGAAAGGTCGGGCTGGATCTGTTCGAAAGGAGAGGGAGACGTATTCATACGCCTCTGAACGTCATAGGGTGAGTGGGCGACTCGCTTTGCACAGCATCTCTATCTATCTATTAGGACCCTTGCGAAAGTCTGTCAAGCCTCTGTTCCAACCATCAGGTCTTTTCCGCGGCTTGTCTTTCCGGACGCGGCTTCCGATGGCTACCGGCAACCATGCGAAATTCGAACAGCCGGCATTCGATCGCGCCGTTGAACAGCGGGACACGGCGGGAAGGCGCCAGGCGCAACAGGCCGGGCAATTTCAGATCAGCCGTGAGGATCTGCGCGGTCCAGCCGCAAAACTCTTTCTTGAGGTAATCGCCGAACTGAGGATAGAAATGTTTCAGGTCCTCGGTTTCTCCCATACGGTGGCCGTAGGGGGGATTCGTGACGAGAAGGCCGGCGTCACCAGGCGCGGGAAGCTTGAGCGCGTCGCCCTGCCGGAGGGTGACGGCGTCACTGATGCCGGCGATGGACAGATTGGCCTGGATCGACGCGATGGCCTGCGGACTGCGATCGGCCGCGTGGATCAGGCCTGGTTCCGCAGGGATTTCCGCGGCGTTCAATTCGTTCCGCACATCGTTCAGGTCCTGCGGGTTGAACGAGAGCAGCTGTTGAAAGCCGAAGCGCCGGCCGATTCCGGGCGCGATGCGGCGCGCCATCAAACCGGCTTCGATGGCGAAGGTTCCACTGCCGCACATGGGGTCGTACAGGATGGTATCCGGCGTCCACTTGGCCAGCCGTAAGATTCCGGCCGCGAGGTTCTCCCTGATCGGGGCTTCGCCTGCCGACTTCCGCCAGCCGCGTTTGAACAGCGGGTCCCCCGACGTATCCAGATAGAACGTGCAGGTCGTGCTATCCAGGTAGGCGGCGATGAGCATATCCGGCTTATGCGTATCCACCGCCGGCCGCTTGCCCCGGGCGTACTGAAACCGATCGCAGACGGCATCCTTGATACGCAGGGTGACGAAATCCAAACTCTTCAGCGGACAATGGTGGGCGCTCACCTTCACCTTGATGCTCTGCTGCGTAGTGAACCAATCCTGCCAGCGGACCGCCATGGCCGCGTCGTAGATATCCTGTGCGTCTCGATAGGGTGACTGTGAGATGCGCCAGAGAATGCGGCTGGCGATGCGGGACTGTAAGTTGACGCGGTAGCAGAGGCCAAGCGTGCCGGAAAAATGCACGCCTCCGGCCGTGGCCTCGATGCCGCAGGCGCCAAGTTCTGCAAGTTCATCGGCCAGGACCGCTTCGAGCCCGCGAGGGCATGGTGCAAAGAATGCGATGTTTATGTTATCCATTTCTCCTAGCCGTTCTTACCGGGAGCCGGAATGAAGTTTTGCTGTGAATGTGGATCCGGGCTATCCAAAAAAATTCCGCCCGGCGACAATCTGCCGCGATTCGTCTGCGATATCTGCCAGGCCGTCCATTACCAAAATCCGAAAATCGTCGCGGGCTGCATCCCTGAATGGGAAGACAGGATCCTGCTCTGCCGTCGGGCGATCGAGCCGCGCACGGGCCATTGGACCTTTCCCGCCGGGTTCATGGAGATCGGAGAGAGCATCGAGCAGGCAGCGGTCCGCGAAACCTTCGAAGAGGCCCATGCCGAGGTGGAGATTACTTCTCTCTATGCGGTCTTGAGCCTGCCCAGGATCAGTCAAGTTCATATGGTCTTTCGCGGGGTGATGCGCACCGCGGAATTCAAGCCCGGCACGGAGAGCCTCGACGTGCAATTGTTCGCGCTCGCCGACATTCCCTGGGACGATCTGGCGTTCCCGGTGGTGCGCGAAGCGTTGGAGCGCTACGTCGAAGACGTCACAAGCGGCAATTTCTCCATCCATTTAGGCAGCGTCTTCCCTCAGATGAAATCGTAAGCAGCCATCCGTGCAGTCTGTAGCTTTGCTCCGCAGGATAGTCAAACAGTAGTCGGCCGATTCTTTCACCATCCGGGTCGTCACGAAATCGCGTAGTCGCGTCGCGAGACGGGCGCGTGGAGCCGTGAAGGCCCGAGGCATACTGAACAGTATGTTGAGGGGCTGAGCGGCGAGCCCGCCCGCCTGCACTCTCCAGAAACCCAGTGCAGGCTTGTCGCAGCAGCGAATCCGCGATTGCAGTAGACCGGGTTAGTTGTTGCTTGGCATGATAAGCCCCAGCTCATTTCCCGGCGGATGCACGAACGTGAATCCTTTTTCCTGATAGTCCACCGTCATTCCGTTTGTGCGGTGCACGCTCGTCCGATCCAGGGCGATCGTCAACCCTTCGATATGCTGCACTTCATCCTCTTCCTGAGCGGCCGATTCCAGCGTGATCGACAGGGAAAGACGTTGCTCGTCGAGGTCGCGCAATGTGATCCGCACCACCGGATCTTCCGGATGTTCCTCGATCAGCTCGCGCAATCGCTCGATGGCGGCCCAGGTCAGGTTCAGCATGGTTAGGAGAGCCGGTTTGCCGGCGCTATGTGATGGATATGGTGAATGTCCAAAAGCTGTTCCGCCCGGTCGATGGAATAAAAAATCCGCCAGTCCCCCACGGCATATTTATGGATGCCGGGCAAATCGTCAGCAACCGGTTCATGGCGCAGGTTTTCCACGTTGGAAGCGAGCCATTTCGTCTTGTCGAACAGCCGTTGCGCCATAGCAGGATCGGCGGCCCTTAGATCGGCCACCACATCAGGCCGGAAGGCTAAACGGAACCAAGCCATCTACCACCGCAGGCCGAGCTGGTCGGCCACCTGATCGCCCGTCAGGCGCTCGCTCAACGCGAGGGATTGCTTCAGGCGGTCGCGCAGGGATTCGCCGAGGGGAGCGCCGAGATCCGGATCGCCCAGCAGGGTGCGCAGCCGATCATCGACGATTCCTTCGACCAGACTCTTCAGTTCCGCCAGATTCAAATTGGAAATGGTGGTTGTCGGCTCGGTCATGGCATCGCCTCACAATTTGGCAGGATGCTGAAAAAGCCCTCCAGCGTTGTTCTCGCATCACTCAGACCCTCAACGTACCGCCATGGGAAGAGAGCCTGTCTCGGCAGGCTCAGGGTGGGGCGGGTAAGAATGCCACGCCTCGCCCCCTCGCATTGCTGCGGCCGCGCTGGACGGCCTTTTTGAGCATCCTGCTGGTTCATATTCTATGGTCCTAGATTTGGCAACCATTGAGTCTCAGGCGGCGCCGGAATAGTTTTTCCGCGCCTCTACGAAAGCATACGGGGCTCGTCTCGCCGATTGCAAGACAGGAGAGATAAGCGCTGATAGGTGCAGAAGCAAGAAGGGTTGCCGAAAGCCGACGAGTGCCGATGATTCGTCAAAAGGGCTTAAACAAGGGAAGGCCCGGAACTGAGTGACCTCTAAATATGGGACTGCGAGGAGACCCTCTGTCAGCTCATCACGCTCCTGATGAGACCGGCATCCCTGAAGCAATTGAGCCGGAACGATGCCGACCAAGGCCACGTCGTCGGCATCGATCAGCAAGTCGAGTGTCTGCTTTTCACGGGAATTTTTCCGTCGGTGGTCCTCAAGAAACGTGATTTCTCGTATAGAAAAAGGTATCCTGCGCCCGCCGCGCCTATGGCGAATTCGAGCGGCGTGCCGGTGAGGTCAAAGCCCCCGCGCAGGGCAAAGGCCGGGCTCGTGATCGCGGCGATCCGTGGGCAATCCGGCGAGTTAAAGCGGCAGGCGAAGCTACCTGCCAGGGCAAGGGTCCGGCGGCGCGATGGCATTATCAGGGGAATGAGGGTAGTGACTAAGCCACGGTTATTTCTGGTGACATGACCGAACTCGACAGGAAATCTCTCAGCGAACGCGACATCTGCACCAAGTTCATCACCATCGTCCGAGGGAAACTCGTCACTCGCGGCAAGGCCAAGTTTGCCGACTACATCCTCTACTACAAGCCGAACATCCCCATTGCCTTGATCGAGGCGAAGGACAACAACCACAGCCTCGGCGACGGCATGCAGCAGGGATTGGAGTATGCGGCGACGCTGGACATTCCCTTCGTCTTCTCATCGAACGGCGACGGCTTCCTGTTTCACGACCGGACGGCTCAGGGCAAACAAACAGAGTCCGAACTGCGGCTCAGTGACTTTCCGTCACCGGAGAGACTCTGGCAGCAGTACCGCGCTTGGAAAGGCCTGGCCCCCGCGCAGGAAGAAATCGTTCTTCAGAACTACCACGATGACGCGAGCGGCAAGGAGCCGCGTTACTACCAGCGCATCGCGATCAATAACACCATCGAGGCCATCGCGAAAGGCCAGAATCGTCTCCTCCTCGTCATGGCAACCGGCACCGGCAAGACCTACACTGCCTTTCAGATCATCTGGCGCTTGTGGAAAGCCAAGCGGAAGAAACGCATCCTCTACCTTGCCGATCGCAATGTGCTGATCGATCAGACCATGGTCAATGAC
>JAJFBJ010000160.1 GCA_020697375.1 Nitrospira sp.
GAGCGGTCAACCCATCAACGGGGAAAGGTCAAGTTAGTCGAGTTCGCGGATTTTTACTGCCCTCACTGTCATTACTTCGATGGGGAAGGGCTGCCGATTCTAGAAAAGGAATTCGGGAAAAGGCTCGAGACGACGATGGTGGGGTTCCCCGTGATCAGAGGCAAGCTTCCGACGCCCTTCGATATGTATGAGCAGGCCAAGCTGATGGGCAAGGGAAATGAAATGAAACAGGTCCTGTTCCGAACGATTCACAAGGACAAGGTGACGGGCGTGCTCGACCGCTCGCTACGCGAAGTCCTGATCAAAGAAGTCGGACTGGATCCCAAAGCGTTCGAAGAAGGGCTGGCTAGCGGTAAACCGGCTCAGTTGTTTGAAGAGGGAAAAAAATGGGGCGAGCGGATCAAGCTTCAGCAGACGCCCACCATCCTGCTGGACGGCAATATCAAGGTCGAAAAGATCGATCCGGATAATCTCAAGCTCGTGATTCAAAGTATCCTCGATGCCGACGGAAAGAGATAAAAGTCCTAGAGTGCTGTGTGCCGACTGATGCGCGAACGGCGCCCCTAATCTGAAGCTCACCGCGTAGGGCTCACAACTCGGCACTCACTTTCTGAGGTGCAATGGCTGTAGATCCTGTTTGCGGGATGACTGTCGATCCGGCCACCGCAGCCGGACAGTATGACTATCAGGGCGTGACCTACTATTTCTGCGCGACTTCCTGCCTCGAGACCTTCAAGCGCGATCCCCAGCGGGCACTGCAGGGTCGTCAGTCAGGGTTGATTACGTTGGGGAAGAAAAACCCGCTGCCAATGATGCCGGCTCCTACACCGGTGGAACCAGGGAACATCGACCCGGTCTGTGGAATGACGGTTCACCCTGAAAGTGCTGCCGGCTCATACGTCCATGAAGGCAAGCGCTACTATTTCTGTTCACCCGGCTGCCTAGCCAGGTTTCGTGAGGACCCAACCCATTACCTGATTCCCCCGGAGCAACGGTCACAAGAACCCATCGCGGTACCGGCCGGTGCGACCGTCGAATACATCTGTCCGATGGATCCCGAGATCGTTGAGACGAAGCCAGGAGTCTGCCGCATATGCGGTATGGCGTTGGAACCGAAGGTTGTCACGCTGGACGAGCGGCCAAATCCCGAGCTTCTGGACATGAGCCGGCGGTTTTGGATCAGTCTGGGGCCAGCGTTGTTCGTAATGATGTTCGCGATGGCCGATATGATTCCAATACTCCGGGGACAAGTGGACCATGCAGAGGGAAACTGGATTCAGTTGCTGCTGGCCACTCCTGTCGTCCTGTGGGGCGGATGGCCTTTTTTTGAACGAGCCTGGACGTCTGTTGTCCACCGGTCGCCCAACATGTTCACCCTGATCGGATTGGGAACTGGCGCCGCCTATCTGTACAGTGCGGTCGCGACGATCGCACCGGGCCTGCTGCCGGCTTCCTTCCGGACGCACGATGGCGCATTCGCCGTCTATTTCGAAGCTGCAGCCATGATCACGGTGCTGGTGTTGTTAGGACAAGTCTTGGAATTGCGCGCGCGCAGCCGAACGACCTCGGCGATGAAGGGCTTGCTTCGTTTGGCCCCCAAAACCGCCAGAAGGGTCGACGGCGGGCGTGAGACCGATGTGTCGCTTGACCAAGTCAGGGTACAGGATCTCCTGCGCGTACGGCCAGGTGAGCGGGTGCCCGTGGACGGAGTGGTCATCGAAGGCGCGACGGCGGTGGATGAGTCGATGGTAACGGGAGAACCGTTGCCCGTAGAAAAGCGGACCGGCGCATCAGTGACCGGTGGGACCATCAATGGAGCAGGAAGCATTCTGATTCGGGCTGAGCGGGTCGGCAGCGAGACCTTGCTGGCGCGCATCGTTCAGATGGTGAGTGACGCTCAGCGGAGCCGTGCGCCAATCCAGCGAGTGGCCGACATCGTCGCAGGCTATTTTGTTCCGGTCGTTGTAGCCATCTCGATCATGACGGCGGTGGGGTGGGCTCTGTGGGGGCCTGAACCGAAGTTGGCGTTTGCGCTGGTGAATGCTGTAGCCGTGTTGATCATTGCGTGTCCTTGTGCCCTGGGCCTGGCGACGCCCATGTCGATCATGGTCGGAACGGGGCGTGGTGCGACGGCCGGCGTCCTGGTCCGCAAAGCAGAAGCACTCGAGGTGCTGGGCAAAGTGGATACCCTGGTCTTCGACAAGACCGGAACCCTCACCGAAGGCAAGCCTAAACTGGCATCCATCCGCTTCGTACCTCCCTGGAACGATGCAGAGGTATTGCGGCTGGCCGCCACGCTTGAGCGCCGGAGTGAACATCCGGTGGCGTCAGCGGTCATCGCGGGCGCGGAAGAACGGCAGCTCACGCCGGGCGTGGTCGATCAATTCCGCTCGATCACAGGCTATGGAGTCACAGGGGTAGTCGACCAGCATCGTGTGGCCGTCGGTACCACACAGCTGCTCAGGGAACTTCTCAAGATTTCGGATTCCGGCTTAGCGGTGCTCGAAGAAGAGGCGGCACGCTTAAGAGCAGAGGGTCAGACGACCGTATTTGTCGCCGTCGACGAGAAGGCCGCCGGGCTGTTGGGTGTCGCTGATCCGATGAAGCCGTCGACTCCGGAAGCGGTCCGAGTCTTGAAAGAACAAGGCGTACGCTTGGTCATGGTCACCGGTGATCACCAGCTCACCGCGGATGCCGTGGCGCGGCGGCTGGGAATCTCAGAAGTCCATGCCGGTGTGTTGCCGGATCACAAAGGTCGCATTGTCGCCGCACTCAAATCGCAAGGCCGTGTGGTGGCGATGGCCGGCGATGGAATCAACGATGCCCCCGCCCTCGCGCTCGCTCACGTCGGAATTGCAATGGGAACGGGGACGGATATTGCGATGGAGAGTGCGGGGATGACGCTCGTGAAGGGCGATCTACGGGCGCTCGTCCGTGCCATCCGCTTGAGTCGAGCCACCATGGCCAACATTAAGCAAAATCTCTTTTTCGCCTTCATCTACAACATGATTGGTGTGCCTATCGCGGCGGGAGTGCTGTATCCGTTCTGGGGCCTGCTGCTCAATCCGATGATTGCAAGTGCCGCGATGACCTTCAGTTCCGTGTCTGTGATTGCCAACGCGCTCCGTCTGCGTCATGTAGATTTATGAGTGCGTCCTCTCCACCCTCATGCTAGGCTACGGCATTCTCGAACGGCTCACATACTGTATCAATCAGAAAGGTTGGTATGGCGGCTTCGGTTTCTTTCCTTGTGCGAGCATTCGCGGCTCTAGTCCTCACATTGACCGCATCGACTTCAGGAGAGGCTGCCGGCCGCCTGGTTCCGGTCGCTAGCTCAACCGACCTCCAGAATCAGGTCAAGGCCACCGCATACAAAGTCATTCCCGCCGTCGTGAGCATCGCCTCCACAGTCATGGTGCGGGATCAGGCATTCAGCGATGAAACGCTTCCGTTCGGATTGTTCAAGGAACCGCCGGCCCGACGGCAGTATGGTCAAGGTTCAGGGGTCATCGTCTCTTCCGATGGCTACATCATCACCAACAACCACGTGGTGGCCGATGCCGTGGATGTGGAAGTCATTTTAGCCGACCGGCGACAGTTCAAAGGCAAGGTCGTTGCGACTGATCCCAAAACCGATGTCGCCGTCGTCAAGATCCAAACCACGAATTTGCCCACGGTCCCCTGGGGCGATTCCAGCAATCTGGCCGTCGGCGATTTTGTCTTGGCAATCGGCAATCCGTTGGGGTTGAGCCGCACTGTCACATTCGGAATTGTGAGCGCGGTTGGGCGAGCAGATGTCGGCGTGGCGGATTTCGAAGACTTCATTCAAACGGACGCGCCTATCAATCCGGGAAATTCCGGCGGCGCCCTCGTGAACACAGGCGGCGAGCTTGTCGGCATCAATACGGCCATCGCCAGCCCCACTGGAGGGAGCGTCGGGGTGGGCTTTGCCATTCCGAGTAATATGGCTCGAGCCGCCATGCAGAGTCTCATCAAAACCGGGCGTGTCGTACGGGGGTTTCTGGGCGCTTCCACTCAGGACGTCACCCCGCTATTGGGCAAAATCTTTCGGCTGCCTGACGTGAAGGGGGCAATAGTCACGGATTTGCAGGCCAAGGGATCCGCGGAGAAAGCCGGGCTGAAGCGAGGCGACGTCATTGAGCGGTTCGACGGGCGGGACGTCATGGACAGCGGGCACCTCCGCAATTTGATCGCCGCAGCGGTTATCGGCAGCAAGCACCGCCTCGACCTCGTCCGGGAAGGCAAAATGATACAAGTCGATCTCACCGTGCAGGAAGCGCCGCGCGAGCGCGCGAAAAAGGCGCAAGCGGCGGCCGCAACCGCGTCGGGGGCCCACCCCTTGTCCGGCGTCGTATTCGACGATGTCACCCCTCCCTTGGCCAGGCAAATGGACTTACCCGTCAGCAGCGGGGTGGTCGTCACCGATATCGAAGAGGGCAGCTCCGCTGAATCTTCCGGTCTGCAGCCCGGCGACGTCATCTTGGAATTAAACCGTCAGCCGATTCCGAATTTTTCCATGTTTCAGCGCCTCGCCGACCCCATGAAATCAAGCGACCTGGCGCTGCTCCTAGTCAACCGGCAAGGGACCATTCTCTACATCCCCGTTCGGGGCGAATAGCATCCCTCATCTCCGATCCCGCGCCATTTGACTCCCTTGAGTCGTACCGCTATATTCCGTAGCACGAATTGTGTAAACGTAGCATCGCAGCATGAAAAAACTTGTTCGATTCGGCGTCTCTTTGGATCACCATCTACTCGGTGACTTCGATGACGTCGTCCGGCGCAGGAAATATGCCACGCGGTCTGAAGCGATTCGCGATCTCATTCGTGATCAATTGGTCAGTCAGGAATGGAGCGGGGATACGAACCGCGATGCGGTCGCGACGATCACGTTCGTCTACGACCATCATGTGCGCGATCTCACCAGAAAACTCACGCATATCCAGCACGACTTCCAGGGGCATGTCATGGCCGGTATGCACGTTCATCTGGATCATGATCACTGTCTTGAAGTGTTGGTCGTCAAGGGGAAGGTTTCAGAGATCAGAGAGGTCGCCGATGCGCTGGTTAGCGTGAAGGGGGTCAAACACGGCAAGCTGACCATGACCACGACCGGCAAGAGACTGGTGTGAGCGATGCGCTTGTGCGTCATCGATGGTCGCGGCGGGGGATTGGGACGACGGCTGGTCGCCGGGTTGCACACCGAATTGGGAAGACGGCACGTCATCATCGCCTTGGCGACCAACGTTGCGGCGGCAGAGGCGATGAAGGCGGCTGGGGCTTCCTCTGTGGGAGTTGGTGCACAAGCCATCGCGCAGACGGTGGCGGATGTGGATGTGATCGTGACGTCGTTGAATCTGGTTTTGCCCGGGGCCATGCTTGGCGAAGTGACATCGGACATTGCGGAAGCCATTCTGGCAGCGAGGGCTACGAAGGTCCTGCTGCCGATCAATCGCGCTCGGTTGGAAATCGTCGGGTCCGAGGATCAAACGCTTGACGCGTTGATCGCGCGGTCGCTGACGCGGGTGACGTCGTTGGTGGCTGCCGCCCACCACATGTGATTCATATGAACAAGAACCGCCAGGCCACGAGGGTCTGCCCGGCTTGATGAGTCAGCCGCCGGATGACCGTCGTGGACGTCTCATCCGTCCACTCATGAATTGAGATGGAGGGTGGGTGAGCGTGAATCATCGCTGGCTGGTCGTGGTGAGTTCCGCTGTCGTGTTGAACGTAGGTCCGGTGCTCGCGCACGATCCGGATACGGTCGAGTTGGATGTGCCGGAAGTGACGGTCATCGCCGAACGCCCACACGCCTCGTCCTCTCAGCAATTCATTCCAGATAAAGAATATCTCCTTCAGCCGCAGGGCCGACCTGCTCAGGTTCTGCGGCTGATTCCCGGATTTGTGGCTGTCGAGCACTCGGGCGGTGCCGGGAAGGCCGACCAATACTTCCTACGCGGCTTCGATGCCGATCATGGCACCGACGTCGCATTTTTCTCAGACGGCATGCCGATCAACTTTCGCTCTCATGCGCACGGACAAGGCTATACCGACCTGAACTTTATCATCCCGGAAACGATCGAAGGGCTGGATGTGTACAAAGGCGCTTATCTCCCGGAGTACGGCGATTTCGATACCGCCGGAGCGGTGAACTTCCGAACCCGCGAAGTCGTGAAAGAGGGAATCGTACAGGCGGCAGGAGGACAGTTCGACACGCAGCGGTATATTCTCATGTTCTCTCCCACGAAGGACAAGATCCGTACCTTGTTCGCGGGAGAGGGTTACTACACGAACGGCCCTT
>JAJFBJ010000044.1 GCA_020697375.1 Nitrospira sp.
CCTCCTCCACCCATCCCCCCACCAAACCCACCCCCAATACCACCGGCACCAAATGCGGGAGCAGAAGGCATATATTGATAAGTCCCAAATACTCGGAACTCTCTCATTCTCGGTAAAATTCTGTTCATTGCTTGCGAAAGATCGATGCCAGTGGCCGCGTTAAATCCCACGTTATCAAGTTGTGAGTTACGTGCAAATTTCTGGACGATCGCTCCAATCGACAGATTACTCTTCACCAGAGTATTGCCCTGTGTGAAGTTTAACTGAGGAGTGATTCTCGTGATGAAATCATCAGCTGTAAACCCTGGCGGAAGGTTTGATTCTGGAGCAAAAAATACGTTGCTGTCATACTGTTGAATGACCGACAATGACGGGACAATACGGATTTGCTGCGCAGCAGAGTCAGATATACTTCCCCACAACATAAGCCCCAGCGCCAAAATCAACCAATTAACCTGGCGGATCTTCAATAACGTGTCACGGCACAACAATGACATCACCAGCCTTGAGGAAGAAATTGCCCTCCGAATTCTTACCTTGAATAATGTCTTCATAGGGAACAGGAATCTGAATCTGCTTGGGCTGACCTTGACCGTTAGGTACCACCCGCAGTACATGTATCTTGTTTCTCGAAGCAAAGGTAGTAAAGCCTCCGGCCAAAGAGATGCCTTGCAACACGGTCGCATATGACTTTAGTGGAACTTTGCCCGGCTTAGAAACTTCACCGAGCACATAGACATAATAACTATTCACCTCTTTGACTTGCACCGACACAGTAGGATTGGACATAAATTCTGCCAACCCGTCGGCAATTCTCTTGGCTAGCACATTGGCCGTCATTCCCGCTGCCTGCACATCGCCGATCAGCGGCATTGAGATCTTTCCGTCAGGACGAATGATCACTTCACGAGACAGCTCTTGATTGCGCCACACATTTACAATCACAATGTCTTCCGGTCCAAGCAAAAACTCATTCGGAGGAATATAAGTGACATTAAAATCCATCTGCTCGCTGCCGATCCAACATCCGGGAACGGTCAGCAGGATACTAAAAACAATACATACCCCCCCTCGCAACCTTCTGCAACCGAAAGTTTCCAATTTCCCAACTCCTTTAATCGCTTGTTCGAATTATCAAGGACACACCTAAAGTGACACCCTTACCTTGACGGCAATACCACCATAGTTTCAGATGGGACAACTATTTGATCTCCGGGCTTCAACTCAATATTTTGATCTGAGCCATCTCTCAAAACAATATCGTCGTAACTCGCCTTAATCTTGTTCAGCCCTTCACCATCTTTTCCGAATCGAAAGACTACAATTTTGTTACGTGCAGCCACCTGTGTAAAGCCGTGGGCTATCGTGATTGCCTGCAGTAAAGTCGTTTTGCTTTTTAATGGATATTTTCCGGGAGCGTTTACTTCGCCAAGGACATAAATTTGATAACTGTTGACTTCACGAACCAGGATTGAGACTGTCGGGTTTTCCATATAGGACTTCAATCGAGCAGAAATTTCTTCGGTTAATTGCGCCGCAGTTCGCCCCACCGCCGACACATCGCCGATTAATGGCAAAGAGATTCTTCCGTCAGGTCGAACTTGAACCTGCTTGGAAAGATCCGCATTTTTCCAAACTGTGATCTCCAAGACATCCTCCGGCCCCATTATGTAATCAGGAGTTACCGTTAGAGAGGATTTCTCCGCCCCTTCCACGCCGTGCCGTACACCAGAGGAACTTGCCGGTGAGGAGGTTGATCCGGCCACCAATGTCAATAGAGGTATTGGATCGGAAGGCATCGCAACTGCCATACTTGCTTGGTTGCTTATAAGGAGGCTCATACAAAGGAATACTTTTAGATTCATGACTTTGTTCTCCTGAAAAATTTCATCGATCGATTTGCACCCGATATTGGCACCTTAGTCATTCCCTGATTAGAACTTGATGCGGACAAAATAATATCCACCGTCCTCTCCTATCGAAATGACAACTAGTATGTTCATCGAACTTCAGCCAATGTCAGAGTCTCCGCTAGAACACCGGACTATGACGTACGCCTTGATTTGTTCAAGAAACGGAGCCTGTTCCACCAAAACATCAATATCCCCCGGTGCTAATGTTCAATGACAATGCTCGAGTCGCCGCGGACTCTTTGCTCTAAACCGCCAGCGGGAATAACAACTCATAGGATGTCGGACGAAGAAGAGCTCTCTTTCAGAATGTTTTTATGGGTTAGAGCGATTGAGCAATCCCATCCTGATTGAAATGGAGGTTCGCTCTCCAAAATGGAAATCACGCATTCAAAGGATCCCCTGTCAAAATTACTCATCACAAATGAATGGCACACGTCGGAAGGCGGGAGCCCAAACCTCCTCTAGAAGCAATCCATCTAATTTTTCCTTTGATACCGAAGTATAGAAGCAACTATCTAAACGAACAATACCCTGGCTTACGATCTTTGATCGAAAGTGGTATTTGACTACCTCGAAAGTATTATGTAACATTACTATAGCGACCACACGCTATAGAGTATCAGAAAAATTCCACTTGTCTAGCAAAGGTCAACGGACCTTACGGAGTATTGCCGTGACTCAAAACGCGATCAGTTCTCAGGAACCCGCAGATAATCTGGCCGATCAACGCGCAGGCGCAGGAATTGTTGTCTTATCATCCACCATGCAGCTACTGCATATGAATCGGCAAGCTGCCGAGCTGTCGAAACTCATCAACATGACAGAAAATGGCGGGGTTGCATCGAAAGCCGCTCAAGGCGTACTTCCGTCGATGCTAACAGAACTGTGTGCCGAAATCCTAAAGGCTTTGCAAGTCCGTACCGAGGCGAAGGACTGGGAACAATTCGAAGTGAAGCGAATCGCGGGAAACTCAAATCAGCCTGTGCTCCTTCGTGGCTTTGGGCTTCCGGACCGAGGCGGAATACAGCATGCACGACTAGTGGTGACCTTAGAAGAGCTTGGCCGCCGCCAACACCTTAATACCGATCAAGCCAAAGAGAGGTTTCGCCTCACGAATAGAGAGCAGTCTGTGGTTGAAAACCTTGCAAAGGGTTGGACGAACAAGGAGATTGCGAACGCCCTCAAGATAACGGAGCAGACGGTCAAAGAACATATTAAACATATTATGAGAAAAACAAATTCGACCACCCGTACCGGTATTCTGGTTCAAGTGTTCCGTTCTTAATTACCTTGTTTTGCTCCACTTCTTCGCCATCACGCTTTCCTCCAACTGACTTTTCTGCCACAGTTACCCGGCCAGGCGTTACGCACGATGTTGGATCGGCTCCGGTGACCCGAGGTACTGTGCCCGCCTGTGGTTTTGCACGGAGGCGAACTATGGCTGCTAGCTCAACGGGAAGATAAGAACAACCGGCTGGCAGTTCGACGCTCACCCCCTCGCATATGATGCCGGAGGCCTTAACAACCGCCACTCTTTCATTTTTTTTTCATTAGGTGAATTAAATCTTGGAACAGCTGGATATAAATCTCGGCGGAACGTCGCCATGAGAGATTCTGATCCATCCCTACCCTGACGAGACGCTGCCAATCCCCCTTCTTCCTATATACAAACAGTGCCAGAAGAAGACATGTCAAAAGTGAGGCCGCGCTTGCATCAGTAAAACAAAAACCAGTGGCATAAGACCCTTTGAAGGCACGTGGCGTATAATTGACAACGGTATCGGCCAAACCTCCCGTTTTTCTCACAATGGGAACCGTTCCGTAACGCAGGCTATACAGCTGGCTGAGTCCACAGGGCTCATACCGAGAAGGCATGATAAAAATATCCGCACCAGCTTCGATTCGATGGGCTAATCCTTCGTCGAAGACGTTGCGAAATGCGATTCTTCCCGGATAATCTTCCGCCAACTCACGCACCTTCTGCTCGTACTGCACCTCCCCCGTGCCGAGAATGACGACCTGCACAGGTAACTCCATGAGCTCGGGAAGTATATCAATCACAAGGTCAATGCCTTTCTGACTCGTCAGCCGAGCAATGACTCCCAGCAGCGGATCATTGCGCCGGCGAAGACCTAGCTCCTTCTGAAGATTCTTTTTGCACTGTTGCTTCCCGGACATATCCGAAAGTGAATAGGGAACGGACACATACGAATCCTTGGCAGGATTCCAGATTTCCGTATCGATTCCGTTCACAATTCCATGCAGCCTGTGTTTGCGCTCTCGCAACACACCATCAAGACCAAATCCATGCTCGGCCGTCTGAATCTCTCGGCTATACGTTGGACTTACGGTGGTTAAGAGGTCGGCAAAGACAATGCCCCCTTTCAACAGATTGACAGAACCATAAAACTCCAGCGCGGGAGTCGTGAACAAGTGGGATGGCAATCCCGTCTCCGCGAAGCTCTGAGCCGGGAATAGTCCCTGATATCCGAGGTTGTGGATGGTCAACACGGTACGCATTCCTTTGAGTGATGGGCGATCTTGATACAACGTACGCAAATACACCGCACACAGGGCTGACTGCCAATCGTGCAGATGTAGCAGATCAACATGCCAGGCGTCTTTCTCTTCGAAATAAACCAGCAGTTCCATAACGGCTCGACAGAAAAACGCGAATCGTTCGATATTGTCAGGATAATCCAGACCAGCCTCTTGATACAGCGCTGGCCGCGCAAAAAACGGGTCATGACGGACGGCAAACACACGAAGGCGCCCCGTACTCGTATTCTGGAAGAAAGGGACGATGATTTCGTAAATACTCGCCTCGGCCATCCCGCGACCAGTCGGAACCGAAAGTTGAGTATAGTCCGTCATCTGACAGCCAAGTGTATCGATTTGTTTGTAGTAGGGAAGAATCACACACACATCATGCCCCAGCTTGGCAAACTCGATCGCCAGCGCACCGACAACGTCAGCCAGCCCACCCGTTTTCGCATAGGGTACGACCTCAGACGAAACCATGCAGATGTTGATGGGGCGATGATCCTGAGTGGACTTCATATGGGGAAAGTATGGGCTAGTTGGCGGCCGGCAACAATTCCAGTCGTGTCTTGAATTGAGACTCGTACTTCCAGCTCTTGCCAACGGCGTGAACCTTCTCTGCAGTCATCGCTTCATGATAGACAAGTGCGCCATCGAGAAACACAAGGTAAAGTCCTTCATCCGCATAGCCTAAAAACAGCGCTACCCCAGCCTCCAGTCCCGTTTCCCAGCCTTGTGGCGATTCTCCGAGCGCCATCCGAGCTTGGGGAATCAATCGTCCGTCTTTCATGCCAAAGAAATGGGTGAACTGCTCATGTATATAAGTGGGCTGGCCCCAAGTCTCGACGAAGGCTTTCGGTGTGAGTTGATGAACTGAAAGTCCCGATCCTGCACCATCCGCTTCTGCTGGTCGAACGAGGGCAACCCGGAACAGTCCACAAATAGGACCCCGATAAGGATCAACCATCCCGCTCTTACCAATCGACCTGGATTCATGCGATTGAACGACTTCTCCCCTACTCTCAGTTCAGGTTAGAGCAGCCTCCTGGATTTTGGCTCCACTCGCTTCACCGGCTGACAGACATCGCATTGGCATAACCGCCGCAAGAAAGCATATGAGTACAGGCCGGTATCATGCCCATCGCTCCAGGTGAATTGGAAGGCGTAGCGTCCCACCGGTTGAACATCCTGCAACATAATGACCATAGGAACATCGTCCGGTTTTAATCGAAGCTCACCGGTCCATTCATCGGTGCAGGCGGCGCAAGGGCAGTGTTGCCTGAGATACCGGACTGGATATATGGCCCTGTGACCATCGCTCCAGAGGATTCCCAATACGCCTTTTTCAATCCACTCCATATCGGTGGGTTCGAGTACGGTCTCAGTCATAGAAACCAACGCTCCTCAGGTAGAAGACTTGTCGACTTTCCAAATTTATCGCAATCTATACGAGGCTTCCGGTTGTGAGGAAATCCACCGGCGGGAGTCGCCGCCCCGCCACCACAGTAACATAACCCTCGATCGCCGATTCGATTTCAGCCCGCACTTGACCGACCGCATGCAACCGACTCATAAGTCCAGGTTGCATATGTACGGCCTGCTGCAGAAACGCGACGCTCCCGCGAGACAATGCCGTACAACGAAACGGCTGTCGGCTCGCACAGCGGTCGCACACAATTCCCCCCGCAAGAGGAGAAAACTGGGTAAGCGGGCTTTGATGGACTCGACCGCAGGCCGCGCACTGCTCGGTCTGAGGCCGGAAGCCCGTGATACCCAACAAGCGAATTTGGAACAGCAACGCCGTCCATGCCGCATCCCGACTTTCCTGCAGCGTTCGCAATCCCGCTTCCAGCGCCTCAAAGACCCGTGGCTCCGCGTCACCGTCCGCCATCACCGCGCTCACGAGGTTGACCATGCGTCCAGCTGCAGCCATTAATGTCAAATCGCTGCGGAATTTGGAGAAGGGCTCATCCAGCGCGACTTGCGAAATCCGATACAGGGAATCGCCGGGTTTTTCGTACAGATCCAAATGGCACAGGCTAAAAGGCTCGATCATGCCGCCCAAGCGGCTTTTCAAGCGACGTGCTCCTCGCGCCACACCTCGCAGTTTTCCCAAGCGGATCGTATAAAACGTAACGATGCGGTCGGCATCACCCCACTTTCGGCTATGCAGTACGATGGCGGGAGTCTTCAGCAACGGCATATCACCATCCACCCAAGAGGATTACGTCAGAAAAAAAGAGCCACAATGCAGACTGTTAACGAATTTGCTCGAGGAATAACGTCGCCAGTGTGAGATAAATGGCAATGCCGGTGATGTCATTGGCCGTCGTCACAAATGGACCGGCCGCAACGGCTGGATCCACTCCGATTCGCTTCAGTACGATCGGCATTACTGTGGCCATACTCGTCGAAACGAGGAAGGCCGTGATGAGAGAGACTCCCACGACCATGCCGAGAAAGACCTGATGCCACAACCATCCGACGACGGTCAACATCAGACTACAGGCCACTCCCATCAGGAGCGCAATCTTGACTTCGCGAAAAAAAATCTTCCAGACGTCTGTAATTTCCACGAGACCTGTGGCGAGTCCCCGAATGATGAGCGTGGAGGACTGAAGACCGACATTGCCTCCCATGGCAGCAATGACGGGAATGAAACTGACAATGGCCACCACCTCCTGAATCGTGTATCGGAATACCCATAAGAGCATGCCGGACAGCAGACTTCCCACAAGATTGGTAAACAGCCAGGGCAAGCGCATCCGAGCGGCGGCAAAACTCGACGACTTCGATGTCGCCTCCTCTTGAATGGCCCCAGCCATTTTCAACATGTCTTCGGTCGCTTCCTCCCGAATGACATCCACAACGTCGTCGACCGTGATGATGCCGACTAATTTTCCGTCTTTCTCCACTACCGGAATAGCGAGCAGGTTGTAACTCGCGACCTGGCGCGACACTTCTTCTTGATCCATGTCCACAGCCACGCTGATCAGATCACGAGTCATCAAATTTTTGAGCGGAGTCGCGGGAGGAACCGTCAACAGCTGTCGGAGTGATAACACTCCCACGAGCCGGTCTTCCTTATCCGTCACATAGATATAGAACACCATTTCAGCATCGGTCGCCTGCTGCAGGCGCCGAATGGCTTCCTGAGCCGTGGCATCCTCGGAAAGCGCGAAAAACTCCGTGGTCATGATGCCGCCGGCCGTTCCCTTGGGATACTTCAACAGGTCGGCGATCTCGGTGGAATCCTCCGTCCGCATCAAGGCAAGGATTTCCTTCGCGCGATCGTTCGGAATCACACTCAAAATATGGGCGATGTCGTCAGATCCGAGGTCCTTCAACAACCATGCGGCATCGGAAGGCAGCATATCGGACAGCACAAGAGTGATACTGTCGCCGTCCAACTCGCTGAGCACTTGCCCGCGCTTGACTTCGCCACGCACCAGCTCGAAGATTTCGCGCTTTTCCTTTAGCGACGAAAGATGATCGATGACGTTCGCGATATCCGCAGGATGCATGCGGGCCAGCATTTTTGCCAAGTTAGTGATGGCGCCTCGACGCAAGAGTCGCTGAATGGAGACCAGGCGCATGTCAGGCTTGGCCTGCTGACCCCGCTCCATTGATTCGCGAGGCGCATCTTTCCCCAACGGCTCCTTTTCGGGAAGTCGCGGACGTTCCGACGGTTGGACAGTTATTTCGTTAATAACCTAACTCCGCGAGGGTTTGCTCGTCCTCTCGCCACGATTCACGCACCTTCACCCATACCTGCAAAAATACCTTCGTCCCGAACAATCGCTCCATGTCTTGCCGCGCCGCCGTCCCCACGAGCTTCAGGCGTTCGCCGTGCTTGCCGATCAAAATACCTTTTTGCGATTCCTTCTCGACCAGCACGACGGCCGCGATCTTGATCATTTTTTTTGTTTCCTCAAACCGTTCAATTTCGACCGCCACCGAGTGCGGTACCTCTTCATAGGTTTGAAGCAGGATCTTTTCACGGATCAGCTCAGCCGCCAAAGTCCGCATCGATTGATCCGTCACGACATCCTCGCTGTAAGTACCTTCACCTTCCGACAAGAGCGACAAGGTTACCGACAGCAAGCGATCCACATTATCGGCCGTTTCCGCCGACAGCGGGACCATTTCCGTCCACGGAAAAATCCGCAAATACTGCTCCATCAAGGGAAGGAGGCGCGCCTTATTCACCAAATCAACCTTGTTGATCACCAAGACCACCGGACGGTCTTGCTTGGCAACTGCCGTTCGCACATGGTCGATGACAGCCAGATCTCCCGGACCAGGCTGGGATGTGGCTTCAACAACCACATAGAGCACGTCCGCATCGTCAAAGGTTTCCAGTGTCGTGCGTACCATTCGGCGGTTCAGCAAGTGATGCGGCTCGTGAAATCCCGGCGTATCGAGAAATACGATTTGGGCGCCTTCCACATGGGCCACTCCCAATATGCGCGTCCTAGTCGTTTGCGGCTTGTCGGACACGATCGCAATCTTTTCATTCAGTAGACGGTTTAAGAGCGTCGACTTTCCGACATTCGATCGACCGATAATGGCCACGCTTCCAAACCTCATGGTGTCTTCACCGTAGGAAGCCGTTCTTTTTCTCCGATCGGGGCGAGTTGGTACACTGTCTCTCCCTTTCGCACATAACCAAGGCGTTCCCTCGCCAGCTCCTCAATACGAGTCGGATCGTATTGAACACGATCCAGATCCGTCCGCAGTTCGCCGTTCAACCGTCGGAGGTCGGAGAGCTCCTGATCGAGCAGCTCCGCATGGTCCCGCAAATGCCAGTAACGCGAAATCCCCATCTCACCGAACAATAGCGCCCCCATCATGAGCAGCAACGCGCCAAGTCCCACCCACTTTCCGGCCGAAAACAGCTTTCGCTGCCAATCCAACCAGTCTCGACCGCGGTTCGGTTTGATCATATCAGTGATTACAATCTCGACGGAACAGCCGTACGACCTGGATAGACGGCCGCCTCGCCCAGTTCATCCTCAATACGTAAGAGTTGATTGTATTTGGCTACGCGATCCGTTCGGGACAACGACCCGGTCTTGATCAAGCCGCTACTCGTCGCCACCGCCACGTCGGCAATCGTCGTGTCTTCCGTCTCGCCGGAACGGTGCGAGATGATGGCCGTATAACCCGACCGCTTAGCAAGTTCGATGGCATCCAAGGTTTCCGTCAGCGTGCCGATTTGGTTGAGTTTGATCAGGATCGAATTCCCGATTCCTTCGGCAATCCCCTTGGAGAAAATCTCCACATTGGTGACAAAAATATCGTCGCCCACCAACTGCACGCGCTTCCCGAGCTTTTCCGTCAGAATCTTCCAGCCTTTCCAATCCAGCTCGCTCAAGCCATCCTCGATGGACAGAATCGGATAGCGATCCAACAACTTGCCGTAGTAAGCGACCATTTCTTCCGAGGACCGCTCAGAATTCTTTTCCGCTTCCAGTACATACCGTCCCTTCTCATAGAATTCGCTTGCCGCAGAATCCAGCGCCAGTGCGATATCCCGGCCGGGGCGATAGCCGGCATCTTCAATCGCCTGCATGATCAGAGCAAGCGCTTCTTCATTCGATTGCAAATCCGGCGCGAACCCACCCTCGTCGCCGACCGCCGTGTTCAAGCCTTTTTTCTTCAACAGCGCCTTCAATGTGTGAAAGACTTCGGTCGCCATCCGGAGGGCCTCGCTGAATCGAGGCGCTCCCACCGGCATGATCATGAATTCTTGAAGATCCAGGCGGTTATCGGCATGGGCTCCGCCGTTGATGATGTTCATGAGCGGCACTGGTAGCACCCGAGCGTTCACTCCTCCGAGGTAACGATACAACGGTTGGCCCGTCTCATCCGCTGCGGCCTTGGCCACGGCCAGGGAGACACCGAGGATGGCATTGGCTCCCAGCTTTCCCTTCGTCTTCGTTCCATCCAGCGCAATCATCGCTTGATCGACGGCCGCCTGATCCAGCGCTTCCATCCCGAGTAGTTTGGGGGCAATCGTTTTGGCCACATTGGCCACTGCCTTCGAGACACCCTTCCCCATCCATCGCTTCTTGTCGCCATCACGCAATTCGATCGCTTCCTTCTCACCGGTCGAGGCGCCGGAAGGTACCGCCGCACGTCCGCGAGCGCCGCTTTCCAGAAGTACTTCGACTTCCACGGTCGGGTTTCCCCGTGAGTCAACAATCTGCCTGGCCTTCACGTTTGCAATTCCGCTCATACTCGTGTTCTCCTCCGCAACCGAGTCCCGGTTAGATAACCCTGACATAATCAACAACCTATTGTGAGATCCATTCGACCTATATCAACCTCAGTAGATGCAGGGTTGAGGCTGCCATAATCGTATTGAATTTTTTGAGTGCCGCACGTGGCGAAAAGAAGTGAACTCCTGCTTCATCCATGTAGTTGCTTCTTCAGCAGCTCATTCACCTTTCCGGGATTCGCTTTCCCTCCCGATGCCTTCATGACCTGCCCGACCAGGAAACCCAACACTTGCGATTTACCTTCCTTAAATTGTCCGACTTGAGCGGGATTGTTTGTCAAGACTTCATCAATGATTGTGACTAGAGCCTTTTCATCTGATACCTGCGTGAGCCCCTTTTCCTGAACGATCTGGGTCGGGGCCTTTCCCGAAGCGTAGACATCGGGGAAAATCTCCCGAGCTACCTTGAGGCTGATCACACCTTGATCTACAAGGGCGAGCAGATCCACCAGCCGCTCAGGGGTCACGGAGGAGGCATCGGCTTCGGTCCCGGAGTTGTTCAATTCGCGCAGCAGTTCCCCCATCACCCAATTACTTACCGTTTTGGGATGAGGATACAGTTTGATGCAAGCCTCGAAATACAACGACAACGTTTTGCTGGACGTCAGAATCCCCGCATCATACTCGGGCAGTCCGTACTCCCTAATAAACCGCTCTTGTTTCGTCGAGGACAATTCGGGCAACTCTTGGCGAAGTTCATCGATCCGGTCAGCCGTGATCTCCAGCGGAACTAGATCCGGGTCCGGAAAATACCGGTAGTCATGCGCCTCTTCTTTGCTGCGCATCACTGCGGTCTCGCCGCGATCGAGGTCCCAGAGCCTGGTTTCCTGATGAATCTTCCCGCCCTCGCTCAGCACCTTGGTTTGTCGCTTCACTTCGTAGTCCACAGCATCTTTGACAAACTTGAATGAGTTGATGTTCTTCAGTTCGACCTTCGTCCCGAATGTGCTCTGACCCGCCGGACGTAACGAAAGATTCGGCTCGCAGCGGAAACTTCCTTCCTCCATGTTGCCGTCACACACATCGAGGTACATTAAGAGCTCGCGCAACGTCTTGATATAGGCGACCACTTCTTCCGAGGACCTCAAGTCCGGTTCGGTCACGATTTCAAGCAAGGGCGTCCCGGCGCGGTTGAGGTCGATCAAGCTCATGCCGCTCCCGGCCTGATGCAGACTTTTCCCCGCATCCTCTTCCAGATGCGCCCGCATGATGCGCACGCGCTTGCGGTTGCCGCCGACGGCGATCTCAATCCACCCGCTCTCACATATCGGTGCTTCGTATTGCGAAATCTGATAGCCCTTGGGCAAGTCGGGATAGAAATAGTTCTTGCGTGCAAACCGATTGCGCGTACGAATGGTGCCGTTCAACGCGAGTCCGGCACGGATCGCCATTTCCACAGCTTTCTCATTGATGACGGGCAAGCTCCCGGGCAAACCTAGACACACCGGGCATGTCTGTGAATTCGCTGCAAGACCGAACGTTCTCCCGCAAGGACAGAAAAGCTTGGACTGCGTCCGCAGTTGCGCATGCACTTCTACGCCGATCACGATTTCGTATACCACGTTCAGCTCGGCTCGCCTTTGGAGAGATGTTCCCGCTCGCGGCGCATCGCCTCTCGCCCGGCCTCAAACGCATCGCGCAAAACGGTTTTCTTCGATTCAAGAAAGCCGCGGCCTTCCTCCACCGCGCCTTCGAACCTTTCGCCGGCTTCTCCGACCAAATCCCGCAATCCATCCTCCGCGCGCCTTGCATACCCGCGCAACAAATCGCGCGATTCCGCCCCGGTTCGCGGAGCGAGCAACAGCGCCGCCATGGCGCCTAACGCCGCTCCGCTCAGAAAACCCAGTAGAACGACTGCCGATGATGCGCCTCGATCATCCGCCATGGTGATGCCCTCCTTCTATGCACCGTTTCTTCACGACATGTTTGGCGGCTCTGAGTCCCGCCACTATACTCGCCACATTGGCCATGAGCGAACTTCCCGATCCTTTCACCAAACTATGGACCTGATTCACCGATTCCCCCACCTCACCCACGGCGTGCAACAACACGGACGCATGCTCGACTCCATCTCGCGCCTGATCAGTCAAGCCGTTCAGATTTTGACTCATGGTCCGCAGCTCGGTAATCAACAACGGCAATTCGCTGTTCATCTTCGCCACGAGCTGTTCCGATTCTGCCACCGTCTTTCGAATTTGAATCAGGAGCGGAATGAGGTACCCCACCAACACTGCAAAGGCAATCGCGACCAGAATAGCGGCAACCTCAACGACCACGCGCACCCCCCTCAGGCTTACCGAATCTGCGGTTTCTTCACTCGCCATGTCGTGGCCTGCTCATAGGCATGCGCCCCGCGCAACAGGGTTTCTTCCTCGAACGGCCGACCGATCAATTGCAGACCGATCGGTAGTCCTGCCTTACTGTATCCGCAGGGAATCGCGACGGCCGGAAGCCCCGCCAGGTTCGCCGGGATCGTATAGATGTCGGACAAATACATCTGCAAGGGATCCTGAGCCTTCTCACCGATCTTAAAGGCCGTGGTCGGTGTCACCGGCGTCACAATCAGATCGACCGCCTGAAACGCCGCGTCGAATTCCCGGCGGATCAAGGTCCGCACCGACTGCGCCTTTCCATAGTAGGCATCGTAATATCCCGCGCTCAGCACATAGGTGCCGAGCATGATCCGGCGTTTGACTTCAGGTCCGAATCCCTCCGCTCTCGTCCGGAGATACATATCCAGGAGATCGTCGCTCTCACGCGTCCGCCGCCCATATTTCACTCCATCATATCTGGCCAAATTCGAGCTGGCCTCGGCTGTCGCAATGACATAATAGGTCGCCACGGCCGCGTCGGTGGTCGGCAGCTTGATCTCACGGACGTCGGCGCCGAGTTCTCGCAGCCCATCGATCGCCGCATGCACCGCCTGCTCCACTTCCGGATCGAGCCCATCGGCAAAATACTCGACAGGCACCCCGACCTTGATCTTCTTCAAATCTTTTCTCTTCAGCGCCTTGAGATAATCCGGAACCGGCGCCTTCGCCGAGGTCGAATCACGAGGATCATGGCCCGCGATGACGCCCAGCAGAAGTGCCGCATCAGCCACATCTTTCGTAATCGGGCCGATTTGATCCAGCGATGACGCAAAGGCCACTAATCCATAGCGGGAAACACGTCCGTAGGTCGGCTTCAAACCCACCACTCCGCAGAATGCCGCCGGCTGACGGATCGACCCTCCGGTATCGGATCCCAAGGCCGCAACACATTGGTCGGCCGCCACCGCCGCAGCCGAGCCGCCGCTCGACCCTCCGGGAACGGTCTGGATGTTCCACGGATTGCGACTGGCGCCGAACGCCGAATTCTCAGTGGAGGACCCCATCGCAAATTCGTCAAGGTTCGTTTTGCCCAGCAACAGATAACTTTGCGCCCGCAGTTTGGCGACCACCGTCGCGTCGTAGGGCGGGACGAAGGTTTCGAGCATCTTCGACGCGCAAGTCGTGCGTACGCCTTCCGTGCAAATATTGTCCTTCACCGCCAGCGGCATGGCCATCATCGGAACCGTTTTGCGCCATCCTTTCAGCGCTTGATCGAGGCTCTCCGCTTGTGCCATGGCTGCTTCTCTGCATTGCGTGAGATAGGCCTTCACTTTCGGCTCGATTTGCGTCACCCGCAGAAAATAGGCGCGGACGATTTCCGTGGCCGTCACGTCACCGGCCGTAAACTTTCGCTGCAATTCAGACAGCGTCATCTTATGTAATGACATCAGGGACATCAGGGTTTCGTCGCCTTGTGCACCATCCGGTTTTTTCCATCGACTTGGATGATCTTCGGTTTATGCCGTTTGATCTCCTCATCACTGTAGTATTCATAACAAAAAATAATGATCTGATCCCCGACCGCGGCCTTGCGGGCTGTTGGTCCATTCAGGACGATTTCGCCGCGCCCTCGTTTGCCGCTCATGGCGTAAGTCATAAAGCGCTCGCCGTTATTGAGATTGGAACAGACAATCGCTTCGTAGGGTAGAATGCCCGCGGCTTCCAACAGATCCTCGTCGATAGTCAGACTGCCTTCGTATTCCAGACAGGCATCCGTCACCGTCGCCCGATGAATTTTTGATCGCAACATTTGCCGAAACATAATCTTCTCGTACTCCTTCGTCACTAGGACGATTCCTGGATGATTTTCGGTACCCGAAAACAAGACGCCTCCGCATCGGGAGCGTTTCCCAAGGCTTGATCCTGTGAGAGGGAGGGCTGTGCCTGATCCGGCCGGAAGACGTTCACCTGGCCCAATACGGTGGAGGTCGGTTCCACGTCATCGGTGGGAAATGTCTTCAGCTTCTGTACATACGCGACGATCTGGTTCAACTGCTGGGAAAAGGCGGTCGTTTCAGCTTCACTCAATGCCAGCCGCGCCAGCTTCGCGACCTTCTCAACCTCCTGCCTCGTAATGTCCACCGTTTCGGCTCCTCTTCTTTCTCATAAGCAGTACTGTGAAAGGTCCCAGCTACCGACCAGGGGAATCGCCTTCAAGTGAAAGCCGCATGAGCGCCATGCGTTCCCTGCCCTTTTATCTTATTCCACTGTCACGCTCTTCGCCAGATTGCGCGGCTGATCCACGTCTTCTCCACGCAATACGGCTATATGATAGGCCAGCAACTGCAACGGAATCGTAAAAAGAATCGGCGAGAGCAAGGGATGGACATCGGGAATGGTAAACACCGCATCGGCAATCTTGCCCAACTCACGCTCTCCTTCCGCCACGAACGCAATCACCGGGGCCCGTCTAGCCTTCACTTCCATGAGATTGCTCACCGTCTTTTCATATAATCGATCACGAGGGGCCAACACCACGACCGGCATATCCTTGTCGATGAGCGCGATCGGGCCGTGCTTCATTTCTCCGGCGGCGTACCCTTCCGCATGGATGTATGAGATTTCCTTGAGCTTCAACGCTCCCTCGAGTGCGATCGGATAGTTGATTCCCCGCGCCAGATACAAGAAATCCGACTTTTTGTAATAACGCTTCGCGATCGCCAGGATCTCCGCCTCACGGCCGAGCACATGCTTGACCAGAGCCGGCAGCGTAACCAGGCGGTCGAGCCAGGCCTTTCCGTCCGCCATGGTCAATACTCCCCGGACACGCCCCAGATGCAGCGCGAGCATATACAGCGCCGCCAATTGACTGGTGAACGCCTTGGTCGAAGCAACTCCGATTTCCGGTCCGCAATGCGTGTAGAGTACGCCGTCCGACTCGCGGGCCAACGTACTGCCCACCACGTTGACGATCGACACGACACGCGCGCCCTTTTGTTTTGCCTCGCGGGCCGCGGCCAAGGTATCGGCGGTTTCTCCTGATTGAGAGATGGTGATGAACAGGTCGTTCTTTTCAATCAGCGGGTCGCGGTAACGGAACTCGCTGCCGATATCCACTTGCACCGGCGTGCGGACCATTTCCTCGAAAAGATATTTCCCGACCAGGCCCGCATGCCAGCTCGTCCCGCAGGCCACGATCCAGATTCGACCAACTTCGGCGAACTCTTTCGGTGTCAACCCGATGTCCGGCAAGTCCGCCTCGCCGCTGTCATAGGAATAGCGGCCCCGGATGGTATCCAGAATCGTCTGCGGCTGCTCGTGAATTTCCTTCAACATGAAATGGGGATAGCCGCTTTTCTCGGCAGCGGAGGCATCCCACGTCACGGTGGTCTTGTTTCTCGTCACCGCACTACCGTTGAGATCCGTGAATGTCACCGTCCCGGCCGTCACCTCCACAACATCGCCTTCTTCGAGAAACGTGACATCCCGGGTATGGGACAGCATGGCCATGACGTCCGAACCGACGAAGGCCGCTTCACCGGTCCGCCCGATCACCAGCGGACAGCCGGATCGAGCGGCCACCAACAAGCCGGGCTCGCGTGCCGAAATCACCGCGATCGCATAGCTGCCGCGAATTTCCTTGGCAGCCGACCGTACCGCGTCCGCGAGATGGAATCCGCCTTGTTTCATATGGGTGTCGACCAAATGCGCGACCACCTCCGTATCGGTCTCGGACTGAAACTTATAACCGTCCTTGAGCAAGCGTTGCTTCAGCTCTATATAATTTTCGATTATCCCGTTGTGCACGAGGACGCAGCTTTCAGAGCGATGCGGATGAGCGTTCTGCTCCGAGGGTTTGCCGTGCGTCGCCCAGCGTGTATGACCGATCCCGCAAATCCCCGAAATGTGTTTTTGTGCCAACGATTTCTGCAGATTGATCAATTTGCCGACGCTCCGGCGAATCTCGATGGTCTCTCCCTGCTGGATCGCCACACCGGCCGAATCATAGCCTCGGTATTCCAGCTTTGAGAGGCCGTTCAATAAAATCGGGACCGCATCCTGATTTCCTACGTAGCCGACAATGCCACACATAGGTCGCCCTTACCTCCGCTTCGTACGTTGAACAGCCGGTTGCTTTTTCTTCACAGAGGTCTTCGAACTCTTCACATCGTTCGCAGGGCGCGCAGCAGGGATCGAGGCCTGCGATTGACCGTTCTGCAAAGCTCGCCGCCTGGCAGCCCAGCCCTCGCGCGTCACTTGAGGCACCCGGGAAATAACGAGCGCATCCGCCGGCACATCCTGCGTGACCGTGGTGCCGGCCGCAATCAGCGCGCCTCGTCCGACAGTCACGGGCGCCACCAGTTGCACATCACTCCCGATAAATACCTGGTCTTCGATCACAGTCTGAAATTTTTCCCAGCCATCGTAGTTGCACGTGATGGTCCCCGCGCCGATGTTCACGCCCTTCCCGACCCGCGCATCGCCGAGATAACTGAGATGGTTGGCTTTCGACCCTTCGCCGAGTTCCGTCTTCTTCATCTCCACAAAGTTACCGACCTTCGCTTTCCGCCGCACCGTTACACCCGGTCGCACATGCGCGAACGGTCCGAGATGGGCTTCTTCCTCGATCAAGGACTCGCGCAAGATGCAGTGATCGAGAATCTCGACTCTGTTCCCGATGACGCAGTCGGTAATACGCGAACCGGAATGCACGACGGTCTCCTCGCCGAGGACCGTACGGCCTTCGAGCGTCACATTGGGATAGAGCACCGTGTCCCGGCCGATCGTGACGTCGGCATCGATCCAGGTCGAAGAGGGGTCGCGCATCGTCACCCCGGCTTCCAGCCAGCGCTCACAAATCCGACGGCGAATCACCCGTTCGGCCTCCGCCAATTGCATGCGACTGTTGATCCCCAATCCTTCATCGATCGTGCGCAGGCGCAGCGCCGATACAGTACGCCTCTGCTGCACCGCCATCTGCACGATGTCCGTCAGGTAGTACTCACCTTGCGCATTGCGAGGATCGAGCTTATCGAGAGCAGGAAACAAAAAATCTCCGTCTACGACATAGGTGCCGACATTGATTTCGCGGACGCGTCGTTCATCTTCGGAGGCATCCTTATCCTCAACGATGCTCTGCACCGTATTATCAGCCGCGCCCTGCAACCACTCCTCCCGTCGGCGCCGAATGACGCGCCCGTACCCCGATGCATCCTCGAGCACCGCAGTCAGCAGCGTGACCGCCGCGCGCTGAGCGTCATGCATCGCCAACAATTCCCGCACGGTGGATTCCGTCAGAAGCGGCGTGTCTCCGTTGAGGATCACATACCGGGACGGTCTTCGTTGTGATTCCGGGGCGAACACAGGACGGGCTTGCAACACGGCATGACCCGTTCCCAATTGCCGAGCCTGTTCGACCGCGACAACCCGGCTGCCTAGCGCGTCAACGACCTTCCGCACATCGGCGCCCTGATGTCCGACCACCAGCGCCACGCCCTGTTCCGCGAGGCGGCAAGCGATGTCGAGGGGATACAACAGCATGGGACGCCCTGCCACCGGATGGAGCACCTTGGCCAGCGCCGATTTCATGCGTTTGCCGAGTCCCGCAGCCATGATAATGACGCCGAGACCGGGGATGGAAGAGGTGGATGCCTGATGAGTCAACGATAGAGTCATTGGATTTTCACCATGAAGGAACCGGCCATGACGCCGCGATGATCGTCGTTCTATCAGCCGACCTGCACGCCCGCGTCAGGTTGCTTGATAGACGACCATTTCTTCCCGCCGGCCGGCGGGCTAGCGCTCGCTGGGGGGGTCGGTGTGTAGAGTCCTCCGGAGACAATCAGTTTCATGGCTTCTTCAACCGTGATCTCCACCGCGATTACTTCGCTCTCGGGCACCAGCAGGAAATATCCCGACGTGGGATTGGGTGATGTCGGTACATACACGTGCACCAGCGGATCCGGCGAAAGCTGCTGCATTTCGCCTTTCGTGACTCCAGTCACAAACGCAAAGCAATAATGGCCGTTCTTAGGAAACTGAATCAGCACGACGCGGCGATAGCTCTCGCGTTCAGCGAACGACAGAATGTCCATCATGGATTTGATGGTGGAATAGATTCCGCGGACGACCGGAACCCGATTGAGCAGATTCTCCCACTGCCGCACGATATGGCGACCGATCACGTTCGCTGCGAACAATCCGGTCATGAAAATAAGCAGAACCAGCGCGGCGATGCCCAATCCCGGCACATAGTAGCCGGGCGTCACCAGCCGGGCGGCCACGTCTCCCAGAATTCCATCCAGGCTGACAAACAGGGTTTTCAGAATCAGGATGGTTCCCCAAATGGGAATCATGACCAGTAAACCGGTCAAAAAATAACGTTTGAGCGAGGCTTTTAACATGTGAGTTGAGGGGTCCGGGTAGAGCGCCATGATACCGATCTTTGATCGATCGTCGCAAGCCTTTTCTTGCTATTTTCAATCACTTGGAATAGGATCCGCCCTCCTTCACCAGGAATTTCAAACCTGCATCATGACCCAGCTCAGACGACGCCCCCGGGGCCTCTTCATCACACTTGAGGGTATCGAAGGTTCCGGCAAATCGACCCAGGCCAGGCTCTTGGGCGAGCATCTCCGGAATCGGGGATATGTCACCCTTGAAACCAGAGAACCGGGCGGGACCGCCTTGGCTGAAAGAATCCGCTCGGTCCTTCTGGATCTCGCGAGTGAACCGGTTGAACCTGAGACCGAAGCCTTTCTGGTCTTCGCCGCCCGCCGCCAACATGTCGCGCAGGTCATAGAACCGGCTCTCGCACGAGGCGCCATCGTGCTCTGCGACCGCTTCAGCGACTCGACCCTGGCCTATCAGGGCTATGCGCGAGGATTGGACCTCACGACGCTTCGTATCCTCAACCGCCTGGCCACTCGCGCGATTACGCCGGACCTGACTTTGCTGTTCGATCTCCCCGTGGCGACCGGCCTCGCCCGGCGCCGAACGACCGCCGAGACGAACCGGCTCGATCGCGAATCTCTCCGATTCCATCGAAAGGTTCGGGCCGGCTTTCTCGATGTGGCAAAGCGTGATCCCAAGCGGGTAAAAATTATCCCGGCACGGGCTGCGAAAGATTCGGTCGCACGCTCGGTCGTACAGGCTATCGCGAAGGTACTCAACCGACGCCACGACGTGACAGAAGAATCCACGCCCGGCAGGCAGGCTCCTTACATAACGGAAGCAGGCCATGCCATTCGCTGACATCATCGGCCATGAACGTGCGAAGACCTTGATCAAAACGGCGATCCTGCAGAATCGTCTCGCCCATGCCTACCTCTTTCACGGCGACGATCGCATCGGAAAACGCCTCCTGGCTCTGCGGGTAGCGCAAGTGCTCCTCTGCGAGACCGACCGGGCCGATCATCAACCGGATGCCTGCGGCGCCTGTCGTGCCTGCCGCCAAGTGGAGGCCCGGACTCATCCTGATTTCATGGTAATCGAACCGGATCGCGAGCTTGCCAACCCGCAAATCAAGATCGAACTCATCCGCGACATCGAACACCAGATGATCTATCGCCCTCTGATCGGCAATCGAAAAATCTGCTTGATCGACGAGGCGGATCGAATGACCATCGGGGCCGCCAACGCGCTGCTCAAGACACTGGAGGAGCCGCCCGACCATAGCCTGTTCCTGCTGGTCTCAAGCAGGCCGTACGCCATGCCGGCCACCATTCGATCCCGATGCCAGGCGCTGCGGCTTGCCGCGCCGGCACAAACACAAGTCGAAGCCGCCGTGATCCTGAAGCGCGAACTTCCTCCCGCGGATGCGCGCTTTCTCGCGTTGCTGAGTGATGGACAATTGGGGCGGGCGCTGGAATCCGACCTGGACCAGGCACGGAGCATTCAGAAAGAGTTTTCACTCATCTTGTCATCGAAGGGGCTGCATTCATTTTCCGCCGTCCTCGCCGCCGCAGAGGCCCTCGCAAAAGCTGATCGTGTCCCCGAGGCTTTCGATTGGGTACTCCGTTGGTTACGCGATGTATTGCTCCTGTCCGTCGGCGCCGGCTCCGACCACTTGCTCAATGTGGACCAACGCCAAGAGATGCAGGCGCTGGCTGAATGCGTCGACATCGACGAGCTTCTGGATGTGATCAGCGACCTCGAAAAACTGGAACGGCAAGCGAACCGCAATGTGAATCTTCAGATGGCGATGGAAACCATTTTGTTACGGGTTCGTCATCTGCTCATCCCGCAGAGCCCCGTCGGCACGGCGCCAATCTAGCTTTCCTCCCGACTGAACTGATATCTTGATTTTCGAGCCATGAGCCTCCCGAAAACCTTCTACATCACCACGCCCATTTACTACGTCAATGACGTGCCCCACATCGGCCATGCCTATACGACCGTGGCCGCCGATGTACTCGCGCGCTACTGGCGATTGCGCGGGCGCGAGGTGTTCTTTTTGACGGGTCTGGACGAGCATGGACAGAAAGTGCAACAGGCCGCCGCGAAAGCCGGGATCGATCCGCAAACCCATTGCGACCGGCTCGCGCCGCAGTTCATAAACCTCTGGAAACGGTTGAATATCTCCAATGACGCCTTCATTAGAACCACCGATAGCCGGCATCAATCAGTGGTTCAACGATATCTTCAGCAGTTATTCGATAACAACCTGATTTATAAAGCAGATTACACTGGGTGGTACTGCACGTTCGATGAACGGTTCTGGACGGAGAAAGATGTAGCCGATGGGCTGTGCCCGGACTGCAAGCGACCGATCGAGCGCCTCAGCGAGCACAATTATTTTTTCAAGATGGGCCGGTATCAGGACCAGCTGATCGACCACATCCGTACCCACGAAGACTTCATTCGCCCCGCATCCAGACGCAATGAAGTCCTGGGATTTCTTCAGACGCAGAAACTGGGAGACCTATCGATCTCGCGACCAAAATCCAGGCTCGGCTGGGGCATCGAATTGCCGTTCGACAAAGACTATGTGACTTACGTCTGGTTCGATGCGCTCGTGAACTATATCTCGGCTCTCCAGTACCTGCCGGAGAAACCATCCGTCGATCGGTTCTGGCCCGCCGATGTCCATCTGGTCGGCAAGGACATCCTCACGACCCACGCCGTCTATTGGTCCACGATGTTGATGGCGCTGGATTTGCCGCTTCCGCAAACGATCTTCGCGCACGGCTGGTGGACGGTCGATGGCGAGAAGATGTCCAAGAGTCGCGGCAATGTCGTCGATCCCAACAAGATGGTCGATGAATTCGACGCAGACGCCTTCCGCTACTTCCTGTTGCGCGAGGTGCCGTTTGGGCAGGACGGAGATTTTTCGCGCGAGGCCGTGATCGGCCGTATCAACAGCGACCTGGCGAACGGCCTGGGCAACCTGCTAAGCCGGACCGTGACGATGATCGAGCGATATTGCGGGGGCAAGATTCCACCGTCTCACTCGGGATTGGAGGAGCATGAAAACAGCCTGGAGAACGCAGTCAGGGAATCGGCACAACAGATCCAAGAATTGGTTTCAAGCTTCCAATTCAATCGCGTTTTAGAATCCATTTGGAATGTCATTCAGACCGCCGACCAATACTTTGAATCTCAGCAACCCTGGAAACTTGCCAAGGAACAAGCTCACAGAACCAGACTTGAGCAGGTGCTTTATCGAGTTGCAGAAACATTACGCCAACTCGCCTATCATCTTTCCCCTTTTATGCCCAACACTGCCGAGGAAATGATGCGACAGCTCGGCCTTACCGCGGCGGACCTGAAGAGAGACGAAGTTCTGACATGGGGACAACTTCTTCCTGGCACGCCAGTGAACAAGCGCGCGTCCCTGTTCCCTCGAATCGATACGACCAGATCACAAGGAGCCAAAAACGTGAGCGACTCACCTGCTTCCTCGCAACCGACTACCGTCGCACCGACCGCAGCCACCACTGCGCCACAGAGCCAGGCTGCTGCTGCAGCCGCCCCTGCCCCTGCAGCCCCATCCCAGATTACCATCGATGAGTTCATGAGGGTCCAGCTCAAGACGGCAAAGGTTTTGACGGCGGAACGCGTGCCGAAATCAGAGAAGCTGCTGAAGCTTCAAGTCAGCCTGGGAAGCGAACAACGGCAGATTGTCGCCGGCATCGGCAAAAAATACGAACCGGACGCCTTGATCGGAAAAACCATCGTCATCGTGGCGAACCTCAAGCCGGCCAAGCTGATGGGCATTGAATCGCAAGGCATGGTCCTCGCCGCAGGCGACAGCGAGGTGCATGGGCTCGTGACCATGCTGGAAGCGGTAGAGCCCGGCACCAAAGTGAAGTGAAATGAATCCCTTTCTCTCCATTCCGTTGATCGGCGCCTGTCTTCTCATGCTGCTGAGCAGCGCTGGCGCGGCCTTTGTCCCCGAACCATCTGAATCCGAGCTCGAAGCCAAAGAACATTATAACGATCCCCTGCCCACCACCGTCGTCGTGCGGGTCGTCGCCCATCGTTCGCTGGTCCTGGGTCATGAAGTCGGCGGCGCTCGCGTGACGATTACCGACCTGGCGACCGGTCTGCTCTTGGCGTCCGGCCTGCAGCAGGGAGAACCGGGCGACCAAAGTCAGATCATGCGTATCCCGCATCTCATGGACGAACCAGTCTACAGTGGCCGGCCGGCAGCCTCGTTCACGACTATCCTCGAACTTGCGCGTCCGACGTTGGTGGAGATTACCGCCGAAGGCCCCTTGGCCTATCCCAGCGCCTTGCAACGCGCCAGCAGGACGGTCCTGCTCATTCCCGGCCACGACTTGATCAACGACGGCATCGTGATGGATCTCTATGGATATCTGGTGCAAGTCGAAGACCCCAAACCGGGCGAGTCCCTGATCGCCAAGGAAGACGTCATGCTGCGGGCCTCCGTGCGCACCCTCTCCGGTTCCCTGGTCCGCCCGCATAGCGATTGGGATTCCCGGAAAATTCAGATCTATGGCGAGTTGCTGATCGGAGACCGCGTGGTAGAGCGCCTGCAAATGTTCTATGCGGGAGAAAAAAGTCATTTCGAAGCGCCCTTTTTCGTGCCCGTTTCCAAAGATGCGCCCGACGGCATCACATTGCGCGTCATCGCGGCAGACGCCGCCCACGCCAACTTCGGGATGGGATCGGCTCAATTTCCGGTGCTATCCGAGCGACTCCGCCCCGCAAAGAAATAATCAATTCACGTCGGCGCCATGTGAAGAACGACGTCTCTCTGCTGGTCGTACGGCGAGACTTGCCCTTACCGGAATGCCGTGAGACACTGAAAAAAGAATGGTGTCCCATACTTACCATGAACTCCGCTCGCGGCTGAGAATTGCCCTCGCCTGCAACGCGATCATCATCATCGCCGAGTTTGTCGGAGGTTTTCTCACTAACAGCATCGGCTTGGTCGGCGACGCGGGACACAATCTCGTCGATCAGGGCTCTCTCTTCCTGGCGTTGTATGCCCACATTCTGACGGCCAGGCCCGCGACGGACAGCCGGACCTTCGGCTACCACAGGGCCGGCATCGTGGCCGCCTTTTTGAATTCGTTCATCCTGCTGCTGACCGCCGTCGGCATCACGCTCGTCAGCTTCAAACGCCTCATGAACCCCGTCCCGGTTCCCGGCGGATGGGTGATGCTGATCGCGCTGGTCAGTTTTGTCGCGAATCTCGCGATCGCCCTTCTGCTCCAGCATGGCGCGAAAGACGACCTTAATATCCGTAGCGCCTTCTGGCATATGCTGACCGATGCCTGGGTGTCTCTCGGAGTCGTGGTCAGTGGAGGAATGATCCTGTTGACCGGATGGGCCGTTTTCGATCCGCTGGTCAGCCTTTTGGTCGTCCTGGCGATCGGCAGGGGCGCCTGGCCACTCTTTAAGGAATCGCTTGAAGTATTATTGGAATCGACGCCGCCCGGCGTGAGCCCCGCGCACGTCGCCGCGACCATCGAATCCATCCCAGGAGTGAAGAACGTCCACGACCTGCACATTTGGGCTGTCGAACCACGTCTCATCATGATGACGACTCATGTGCAAGTGGACGGCGATGACGAGGCACTGACCAGCGACCTTCTCCAGACGATCCGGAACCGGATCACGACAGATTTCGGCATCAAGCACCTCACGATTCAGCTGGAAACGGAATGTTGCCACCCGGAAGCCGTCCATTGCGATCTCAATCATCTGGCCGGCCGGCATCCACAGCCGGAAATCCTGCATAGTCACCACTAGCAGGGTGGTAAAAAAGGCCGGTTTCGTTCTCGGATGTTTACCCCTCTGCTAGCCCTCTCTCGGTTCAAGCGGCTACAATAGCCGTGATGGCACAAACTCTTCCTGTCCCCTTCTACATCCTCTGCGGGTCGCTCGGCGCCGGCAAGACCACCCTGCTCATGCGCCTCCTCGAATTCTGGAACAGCCAGGGCCACAAGGTCGGCGTGCTGATGAACGAGGCGGGAGCGGTGAGCATCGACGGCCCGCGCGCCGGAACGCTCGCCGAGCAGGTCCTTAACCTGGCCGGCGGCTGCATCTGTTGCGATACGAAAGACGACCTGGCCTGGAGCATCGCGCAGCTCGTGCAGGACTATGAATCCACCCTGATCGTCTTGGAATGTTCCGGCATGGCCGATCCGGCGGAAGTCGTCGATGCGGTGACGGATGCATACGTCTCACGGATGGCGAAGCTCGAACGGATCTTGGCGATGTTGCATCCCGTGCCCCTGCCCGATACCGGCATGGCAGAACTTGTGACCCGCAACGCCATTCGGTATGCGGACGATCTGATCCTCAATAAGCGGGATCTGTACATACCCGGTCACTGGGAGCAGTTTCGTGAGACCATTACGCGCCACAACCCATACGGGCGGATCTGGGAAACCAACCATGCCAGGCTGGATATCGCCGCCCTGCTGGCCGCCCCCGTGACGCGATCCGTCCCGACCAACGTCTCGTTCGGGAAACCGCCCGCTGCGGACGACAGGCACGACGCCCGCGATCCTCATCACCCGATGGTGACCACCGTGCCACTACCGAAGCCGCTGGATCGCAAAAAGTTCATGGAATGGACGAAGTCGTTACCGGAGGGCATGGAACGGGCGAAGGGCTTCTTTCGCTTTGAGCAGGAACCGGAGCTGATGGAGTTTCAATTTTTTCCGCCGCGCACCAGCACGGTCGCACCGGTTATGCTGCTCGACGAACCGGACCATGTCCTGGTGTTGATCGGACGAGCCTACGACCAGGAAGGCTGTCGCGCCTCCCTCCTCGCCTGCCGTGCTTCATGACATTGTCAGGAGATCGAACCGGCTGAAGGCTGCCGCACGCCGGCGGGAGCCATGCGCTCAGCAGGCGGCCGAAATCGCGACCAACGGGTGAGCCGCCAGGCCACACCCGCCCCGATCATCCCACCCACCACCCACCCGCCGATCACATCCGTCATGTAATGGGCGCCGATGTAAACTCGGGAGAGGCCGATCGCCAGCACCAGCGGCCAGCTGATCCAGCCGGACCGTGGATACAGGACTTGAAAGAAGGCCGCAGCCGCCGCTGTGTTGGCGGCGTGGTTGGAAGGAAATGCAAATGCCCCGCCGCAGCCCAGCAATTGATGCACGTCCGCAAGCGTGACGCAGGGCCGCGGGCGCTGCACCAGGCCCTTGAGCTGTGTTCCCATCGCATCCGCGACGCCGATGACAGCGGCCAGCATCGCCGAGCCGATCAGGAACTCCCGCCGGTTGTTCCACAGCCAATAGCAGGCGGCGAGCATCACGGGATAGAACAGATTGCCCGGCTTGGCGAGCTCCACCATGATCCAGTCAAGGGTGGCCGACCGGCCGGCCATGCCGTTGATCGCGTGAAACAGGCTCTCGTCCCAGTACATGGGAAGGACGATAAGGCCTCGCGCGCCATTCGTCAATCGTCAACGCCGATGGATCCATTTGCGGACGCGGCGGGAATAATTTTCCAGCGCCTGCTTTACCATCCTGCTTCACGCGACCATTCCGCATGACACGTATTTCGACTGACTCTGCGGTTGACAGCCTGTGATCAGCGTTGTACCTTTCGGCACCTTCATGCGATGGTCTCCCCCTATCGCAATGTCACGCAGAGGTCTCATGCGGATGACAGGAAACATCCGATCTTCACCACATCATGTTCATGGAAGTGACAGGTCTGTCCGCGCAGGGCAAAGATGCCGATCGCGGCATGCGGAGGAGACAAGTCTCTCAGTGCGGGCATCAGCGTGAGTTGCGGCACAGCATAACGTTGCTTCCTGGAAAACGGCGGACATGGCCAATACAGGTGTGCGAGGGCGAGTGGTCTATGCCGGAACGACGACCGGCATCGAGGGGTTGGAGATCGTGGCCGTCGATCTCGATCCTTTTTTCTCCGAAGATATTTTGAACGATCCCCCTGCCAAGACAGACTCCAACGGACATTTCAACATTTCGTATTCCGCTGGCTCCTTCGATGATTGGATACCGGGGAGAAACCCCGACATCATCGTGCGCGTCTATGCCCCCGGCGGGCGCCTGATCCACGAAACCTCCGAGCAGAGCAATGTCAGCGACAGCCTGCTGGCCATGGCCACCATGGAAATTCATCGAGCCAACGTCGAAGGATGGCTCTCGACCAACGCAACGCTCAACCCGACCAACCCCGCCCTTCGTCCTGATGGTACGCCCCTCACCTGGACCAAAGGCAATCATGTCGAACTCCTGCAGGACGGCGTCACGCTCTTCCCGGCACTCACCGATGCGGTCAACCAGGCCCAGCAGTCGATCAGACTCATGAATATGAACTTCTGGTTGAGCGACAACCTCATGACCAAATTCACTCCCGATCCTCCGCCCGACAATGTGCCGGTACAGGGAGTGCGAATCCACGAAAGTCTCAAGGCCAGATCGAAGATTGTGGCCACCACTAATATTCTCGTTCAAGACGTGCCGTTCTTCGGTCGCATCTTCGGCGCCGATACCGACGGACTGGTCAAAGACTTCTTTAAGGAAGACAACGTCGCCGTTCGCGCGCTGCCTATTTTTCTCTCCCTGCTCAATCTTCCCTCATTCATGCATGCGAAGGCCGTTGTGCTCGACGGGACGACTGCGTTCGTGCTCGGCTCGACCATGTCGCAATCCTACTTCGGCGCCCACGATCACCAGATCCGCGATCCCCGGCATGGGGGTTCGCTCGTCCATGACATGAGCCTGAAGGTCCAGGGTCCCGCGGTCGAGCATATCGACCGAACGTTCACCACCCTCTGGAACGCGGCTGATTCCGACGCCTCCGCCCTTTCACCTTCAACCGGCCAATCGCCTGCGACGCAGGATGACCTCGGCCTTCAAATCGTCCGCACGCTTCCCGGAGGGACGATCACGGCCTCGCACACCGGAGGTTCCGCCCTTCCCCATGGAGAAACGAGCGCGTTGGAGGCTTATCAGCGCGCGATTGCCCTGGCCCAACAATATATTTATCTCGAAGACCAGTACTTTACCGCGCCGGAAGTCTTCGATGCCCTGCTGCGCCGGATGAAGCAGGCGCCCGACCTGGAACTCATTCTGGTGCTGAATTGCAATCCGGATGTGTCGGGCTATCCCGAAAAGCAGGTGCAGCTCCTCGAACAGTTCCGATCCGACCTCGCCAAGACACTGGGAGCGGCTCAAGCCGAGAAACGCCTGGGCCTTTTCACCATCTGGAGTTGCGATGAGCAGGCAACGCCCTATGAGATCATGCCGATCTATGTGCACAGCAAGACCGCCATCATCGACGATGTATGGGCGACGATCGGAAGCGCCAATCTCGACGGGGCATCCTTGAACCACATTCAACTAGCCACGATCGTACAACAGAAACTGGCTGATGCGATCGAGGACGGCAAGTGGTGGAAACGGCTCTTGCTCGGCCTTACGATCTTTGCGCTGACGCCGCTGGTCATGGCCATGGTCCTGGCCATGAAAATCGGGATCACCAGACCTTCCCAACATGCCAACCCTGGACAGTCGCGACAACCGATCCGCTCATCGGAACTCAATGTCGTCATCTGCGAACAGAATCCACAACTCTCCATCCCGAACAAGACGGTGAAGCAGTTCCGGGAAGCTCTGTGGGGGGAGCATCTCGGCTTGGGGACATCCCTTCCACCGATTGGAAACGGATGGGTCGACCTGTGGCAGCGCCGTGCCAGGGAGAAACTGGCCAGTCTGCAGTCCGACCCTTCGAAACCTGTGGGCCAGCGGAGCAAGCATCCGGCCAAGATCCTTGCATGGACCGCGGAGACGGATCCGGAACCATATCTGCGGGCATGCCTTGGCGCCGAACTGCGCGACCGAAAAATCCGTCTCCGTTCGAAAGCCGATAAGTTCAATTTCAAAACCGGGACGTGGGAACGCAGGTAACCATCGACATGGCCAATACCGTCACCACACTTGCAATTGCCCTGGGACAACTTCTCTCGACATTGAAGGAAGTGGCCGGAGGGGCAGCGCAGACGAAGACCTTCATCAACTTTCTTGGCTGGAGATTGCCGCCCGGGCTCGATGACATCGGACTGGCCGCGATCGACCTTTCGGAATTTCTAGAGACACTCCGCGTCGTCGTGGACTCTTCCGACGTGGAATGGAACGATGAGCTGATCATGGCCGCCCGTATCGGGAATCTCGCCCTGGCCATGAGCCGGCTCGTTCAGCAAATCCAGCAACTCGCCGAAACAATTCCCTCGCGACTCGACCAACAAGAGGACTATATCGCGCGTACGAATATCCACAAGGAACTTCCAAGACGAATATTCGATCTGCTGGTCGCGAGCTACCTGTCCAACAAGTCTTATCTGGTTTCCTCGCTGCTCCACCTGGTGAATATTCTCGAATTCAAACACTTCGAGGCCGACGAGGCGAACTATCAGGTCGAGCACATCCGCGCTATCGTGCACTACGATCACCTCCATGCGTTCCTGTCCGATCCTTCCCGCCACATGCAACAGACATACGGGTGGGGCACGGCGGCATTTGCCGGCCAAGAGCTGATAGGTCGCATCGACCAGGTCCTTCGAGCAGTCGGGGCTTCAGTGATCCTCCGGCTCATGGATCAGCGTGCGGAAGAGGTGCTGCTCGGTCGTCCTCTCGCCGCAATCGAGACCGATGCCATGCCGCAACTGTTGATCACGCTCTATGAGGAACTGGGCGCCTTCGCCGGAGTCAAGGCCGGGCTATCTGTTTTTGCCCTTCGTCCCAGCTCGCCCGGAGGCTCCGATGGAGGCATCGGCCTCCTCCCGTTCGCACGAGGTCACGGGGAAGGCGACATTCCGCTCCACCTGTTCAAGGATACGGTGATCGAATTTTCGGCCCATGCCGATCTGCTCAAGCGTATCGCGTTGCTCATCCGTCCCGACCAACCGCCGCGCCTCAAGACGGCACACAGCTTGGGCGAATTGGCCGACGGCCGATTTGCGATCGGTATCCGCCACGGCAGGCCGGAAACGGCGCCTCAGACATTGGTGACGCTCCCGGGCGGTTCGAGCCTGAGTTTCCAGCAATTCAGACTGACAGGCGGTATGGAAAAGAGGGAGGGCGTCTCTCCGGAAAGTTTCTTGGAGTTGGGATTGCTCGGCTGCCGCGTTGAGTATTCGCTGGGCGAGGCGGATGCATTCCTGAGCGAGAGCATTTCAAGGGATTCGGTCGCAGTGCCCTTCGACCTGCGTCTCGGATGGAGCAGTGCCAAGGGGATCTATTTCCATGGTAGCGGAGGCCTGCATGCGACGCTGCCCTTGCATCTCGCCCTGGGACCGTTGCTGCTGGAATCGCTCTATCTCGCTCTCGACACGAAGGAAACAGGATTCGACGTCGAAACGAGCACGAGCGGTCGCCTGAGCCTTGGCCCATTGACCGTGACGGTGGAGCGAATAGGGTTGTCCGTCAATGTTTCTTTCCAAGGGGGCAACTTAGGTCTCTTCGGGCTCTCACCACGCTTCAAGCCCCCGACGGGCCTCGGGCTGGCGATCGCGGCGCCGGGGGTCGTGGGCGGGGGCTTTCTGGGCTTCGATCCCCAGCGGGCCGACTACAGCGGCATCCTCCAACTGGAGCTGGCCGAG
>JAJFBJ010000161.1 GCA_020697375.1 Nitrospira sp.
GGGGGCCGGGCCATCTTCAGCGAGCCGATGCGGAATTCGCCGACGTTGCGCGCGTTACGGAAGATGGTGCCCTGTCCGCTGCCCGCCAATGTGTCGCCGTATGAGCGCCCGTTGACGCTTGGCGAGCTGGCCGAGTTCTCCACTGGATTCATTGGGGGACGATCGAGAAGTTTCGAGATGCCATGGTCACGGGCCGCTGAACGCATTCCCTTTCTCCGGACGAGCCTGATGCCGCTGCGCCGGTGGGATCGCGCCATGCTCGCCCGCTTTCCCGGGATGGCCTATTACGCGGCGATCCGGGTGTTTGAAATACGAAAGCCATGAGTCCATCAATCATGTCAGGACTGACCGACACAGGGGTCCTTCCTTTTCTGACCGAAGGTATTCCGATGGCGACGACCATTCTCACGTTGTCGGCAATGGTGTTGCTTGTCTACACCTATGCGGGTTACCCGGCAATGCTCTGGGTGATCAGCCGACTCAAAGAACCGCTGACGACGGAACGCGGTACGACGAACTCTTGGCCATCACTCACCGTGGTGATTTCCGCCTACAACGAGGAAGCGGTGATCGGACGGCGAATCCAGAATCTCCTGGATCAGGACTATCCGAGTGAGCAGGTAGAAATTCTCATCGGTTCGGACGGGTCTACGGATGCCACCTGTCAAGTTGTCGAGAGCTACCGGTCTGCCGGCGTGCAACTGGCAGCCTTTCGCACCCGGCGGGGCAAAGCCAGTGTACTGAATGATCTGGTCAGATTGGCCGGTGGAGAAATCGTGATCTTCACGGACGCAGCCACGGTGTTTTATCCGGATGCATTCAAGAAATTGGTCACGGGCTTTTGGCGGTATCCGTCCGCATCCGTCGTGGTGGGAGAACTTGAAATGCGGTCGTCCCGCACTTCCCGCAATCTGGACGGATGGTACTGGCGGTACGAACTCTTCTTGAAAGGGCTGGAGTCCGAAATTGGCGCCGGGCTCGGGGCGAGCGGCACGATCTACGCCGTTCGGCGAGAGGACTATTGTCCGCTCCCTCCGGACACGATAGCAGATGATCTGCTGGAACCTTTGCTGGTCCGGCTTCGCACAGGGGGCCATGTCGTACAGTATGGGGCCGCTCGGGCCTGGCAACTCATACCGGAGCGAGTCGCGGACGAATTTCATCGGCGGGTGCGATCCGGCGCTGGAATTGCCCACGTGCTCCGTCACGCGTGGCAGTTGCTGTTGCCCCGGTGGGGCGTCGTCTCACTGGCTCTGTGGTCGCACAAAGCCTTGCGGCTCTTGGCCCCCTGGATGCTCCTATCGGTATTAGCCGGAACCGTATCTCTGCGGCGCTATCCGCTCTTTCAATGGCTCTTGGTCTTCCAGGCGCTGTTCTATGGGGCGGCTCTGTGTGCCGGATGGTTGCGGGCCGTGCCTCTCGTCGGCAAGGCGGCCATTGGGGCGCGCTATTTCGTTGTCTTGAACGCGGCCTTGGCCCTGGGCTCGCTGAAATTCCTCTTCGGCATGGCACGTCCGACATGGAATCGCACCAGGCGGCCGGAGGAGGAGGCGATGCGAGCAGATGGCTGGTCTGAACTGATGCCGGACGATGAGGTGGAAAACCAGCGTCCGGCGGCTTAAAGAAAGTCGGCCGTCGTTCTTACCGACTTGTCGTCACTCGGAGGTTCACAGGCGCGGCGGGTGCGCTGTAATCGCCCGATCCAGTCAACAAATGAGAGGGAACCTTTACTAAGAAGGCATCCAGCCGGTTCCCGCCCATGTTGCTGGTCCATATAAAGTATTTGCCGCTGATATCCAGATTCCCTTTCGGATATTTTGCGTACTCGCTTCCTCCGCCCGGAGCATTCATATCCGTCATCACGGGCGCGACGATAAGTTGATCGTGCGAGGCATCGAGTCGAAAGCACACGACTTCATTCTGTGCCGAGCCGTAATCAGCGTTACTGCCGCACGCGAACTGTTGGGACATGGGGATGGTGGGTTTCGCATTCAAATGAGAGACATGGTTGACAGGATTCATATTCCAATTGTTGCTGTAAAAAACGGCGGGCCCTTTCACAATGCCGGCAAGATTGAAGGTAATGGCTGCGCCAGGCAAGGAATTCCAGTTGTCCATTCCGAGGGCATAGCCGAACCCCATATCGGCATGTCCTAGGCCACCGCTCTGATCCATCACGACGCTCTGCTTCCCGCTTTCTAGATCGATGAATACGTTCTCGAGGCCGTATTGCCCATCCCGATTTTCCTGAATCATTAGATATTTTCCGCTCTTATCGAGGTGGCATTCGTCGTAGGTCCCCACCTTCGGAAAGAACGTGAATTTTCGCGTCGTTTCATTGAAGACAAAACAGCCTAAATCCTCACCGGTGGCGGAGACGCGCAACGCCCCGCTGTGGATCAAATCGTTGTTGCTGGAATGCGTCTGCCACACGTAACGGCCGCTTCCGAATTGTGCTGTGATATCGAAGACGGTATCGGAGACCTTCGAGACGACATCGTACCGCAGCAGTCGTGGGCCGTCGTTGATGTAGAGTTTGTTGGGCCGGCTGGCGCTGAAGTACCATGTTTCGCCGGATTGACTTCTGAATGGGCTTCCCGCCGGAAAGAGCGGACCAACCTTCGTGATGACATCGGTCGCCTTATTGAGCTTAAACAGCGTCGGACCTGTCCCGCCCTTCGCGGTGCTCAGCCCGACAAAGATCCACATGTCAGCGCTGCTCTCGTGCGCATTCGTATTCCGCCAGTAGGAGTAGCCGATATAATTCACGCAATCTGACCCGCCGCAGTCGGACGCGTCCGTAATCCGGATCCCTTTGGTCCTGTACGGGGCAGGGAACGTGAAGGTGCCGCGTGTCGGAGAGACGAACGATTGGATCTGGGAGGCCGTGTATCGAGCGCGAGTAAACGTGCCTTGTTTTTCGACCCAGCCGCCGGGGAACGAACTGGTTGTTTGTCCCACGACGGCAGTGGCGACGAGCAGCACGAGCGAACAACAGACGGCGACACGAAGGACTGCGGTACTCTTTCTGACGAGCGACATGGCCTTCCTCCTGGTGGGTGATTCTCCAGAGGGACGGTATCATCGCCGGAGAAAACCTCAGTGAAGATGCGTAAATGCAATGTCAGTAGATGGAAAGAACTAGATGAAGGGCCGGTAAAATTGTGAAGATGCGTAAATGCAATGTCAGTAGATGGAAAGAACTAGATGAAGGGCCGGTAAAATTGGGGCAGGACCGTCGTCGCAGATCTTGGCCAGTGGATGAGTCAACGCTGAGGTCGTAGCGGACTTCTTCCCGTCGAATCGATATTGCCTTTAGGCTATTTGCCGGGGGCGAGATTCCTGATTCGCGTATAAGAAGGCGGCAGGCCTCAGGCTGAAGTCATGGGTGTTGGCGAGGAACCGACATTGTGCAAGAACGACAGGGTGGACGTGGTGTGATTACATCCCGATCGGACGATGCAGAGCGTAGGAGCGAGGGGGGAATCGCTATGGAAATGGCACAGCGGAGCCGACAGGATTTTGCGGAGGAACATGTCGAAGAGGTGCGACAGGGGAGGCGATTTGAGTTTGGGGATAACTGGTCCAAGTTCCTGCAGAATTTGAAGGAAGATCAGATTCTCTCAGCGGAGACCTCCCTTCGTGAGATGCTCGAGGTCTCAGACTTGACCGGTAAGAAATTTCTGGATGCGGGGTCCGGCAGCGGGCTATTCAGTCTGGCGGCCCGTCGGCTGGGCGCGCAGGTACACTCATTCGATTACGACCCCCAATCGGTCGCCTGTACGAAGGAACTCCGCCGACGATACGCACATAATGATCCGTGGTGGCGAATTGAGCATCAATCTGTACTGAATACAGATTATCTCTCCTCCCTTGGTCGGTTCGATGTGGTGTATTCCTGGGGCGTGCTTCACCATACCGGTGCGATGTGGCAGGCATTGGATAACGTGCACCGCTCGGTAGCCGAGGGAGGTCTGTTATTTATCGCGATCTATAATGATACCGGATCACAGAGTGCTCGCTGGCGCCGCATAAAGCAGCTCTACAATGTCTTACCCCGCCCCCTCCGGTGGCCCTATGCGGCGATTGTTGCCGCGCCAATGGAATTCAAAGCCATTCTGAGCGCGTTAGCTTCCGGGCATCCAAGCCTCTATATCAGGCGCTGGACGGACAAGAACGAGAGAGGGATGAGCCATTGGCGCGATGCGGTCGACTGGATAGGCGGATATCCGTATGAAGTGGCGAAACCGGAGCAGATATTCGAGTTTTACAAGGCCCGAGGCTTCAGCCTCCGTCGATTGAAATCCACTGTCGGAATTGGATGCAACGAGTTTGTGTTCAGGAAGGACAGGGGTGTGTTGTAAAAGCGTGATGGGCCCAAGAAGTTATTCTGCAGGAGCGGGATCCAGGCGGTAGCCTACGTTCCGGACCGTGAAGATCCGGCGACCTTCCGTGCCCAGCTTGTTGCGCAGACTGCGAATGTGAACGTCGATCGTGCGAGACTGCAGATCTGCGTCCTTGCTGGCTCCCCATACCGATTCGAAGAGCGCATCCCTGCTCAGGACGCGACCGTTCGTCATCAGTAGCGCGCGGAGTAAGCTGAATTCCTTCGAGGTCAAGTGAATCGGTTTTCCGCGAAGCGTCACCTGGTAGCGATCGAGTTCCATTTCCAACGAGCCGACCTTCAGCACCCGAGCCGGATCAGTGGGAGCTGATCGGCGAAGACGCCCCTTGACCCGGGCGATCAGCTCGTTGGCTTGAAAGGGCTTTGTGATGTAGTCATCGGCACCGATCTCGAGGCCGATGACTTTGTCCCTCTCCTCATCCTTTCCACTCAGCACGATGACGGGCAGATGAGCGGTGATAGGGTCCTGCCGTACGCGGCGAAGTACCTCCAACCCGTCGAGGCCTGGGAGAATCAGGTCGAGCAGAACTAGGTCGGGCTTTTCCCGACGAACCGCTTCCAGCGCCTCCGGGCCGTCCTGAGCGACGGCCACCTCGAATCCTTCGCGTTGCAAGAGGCTGCGAAGGAGGTCGACGACGCTGTCCATGTCTTCGACGACGAGTATCTTTGCCATGAGCGGCTGTGAGATCTAGGGTTCGATCAAGCGGCGGCGGATGGAGTATCGCACGAGACTGGCGGTGTCGTGAAGATCCAGCTTGTCCATAATACGATGCCGGTGCGATTCCGCCGTTTTCACGCTGACACCTAACATGCCAGCGACTTTTTTCGTCGACATGCCTTGAGCGACCAATTGCAACACTTCACGTTCTCTCGTGGTCAGGGGGTCCGATGGAATATCGCTTTTGGCGAGGAATGCTTGAATGACGGTTTGGGAGATCCCAGGGCTCAGATAAAATGATCCTTTCGACACGTCGCGGATCGCATGCACGACATCGGTCACCGGTTGCGATTTGAGCAGGTAGCCCTTTACGCCAACCTTGAGGGCTTCTAGGACGAAGGCATCGTCTGTGTGCATCGTGAGTAACAGCGATTTTGTCCCTGGTGATACTCGTCGAATTTCGCGCACAACGTCCAGACCGTTCAATAAGGGCATCATGACATCAATTACCGCCACATCGGGTTGCATCTCTTCCGCCATGCGGACGGCTTCCCGTCCATCGCCTGCCTCGCCCACCACGGTGACACCATAGGTCTCAATGAGGGCCTTGACACCCTGTCGTAGCAGCGTGTGATCATCGGCGAGGAGCAAGCGGCAAGATACGAGCGCCGGCGCAGGCTCGGCATTCCGACCATCGAGCCTTGTTCTAGGCGACGGCATGACCGGTGCTGGACTGCGAGTGACCACATAGAACTCCTTTCGTTGCGATCCTTCCCCCACGCGTAATAACCCCTCGAGATCCTTGTGAATTATCCGTCGCTGACTATCTTAAGAGCGGTCACGGATCCACCTTGATCCACGCGTCACTCTGTCACATGCGCTACCCAGTTCGCACCTAGGGAAGCACCTAGTTGGACCGGCGCGATAGTTTGCTTACAGTGCCCACACTGAGGGAGGACTTGTGGCAACTATTACGGCAACCGTTCCAATGCTGAGCGTGTGCTGTGTTTGCAAACATGTCGCAGAGCCCGTTTCGTCTTCTGTGAATTGGACGCCCATGTCCACGTATCTTGATCGCCATCACTTGAATCTGTTCGATGTCCGTGTAAGTCATACGTACTGTCCTATCTGCTACGAGCGCCAGGCCCGGGCCTGGTCTCTTCCCGTCACCAAGCCTTCCGTGAGAATGAACCGTCGCGCTGCGTAAAAGCCGGTTCTTTCCCTGCACGATCCCTCACACGGATTACCGCTGAGATTATCACTGTCTGTCACGGTTCATGTGCGCCTGCACCCGCGTGCGCCAAGAGGTTCGCGACCATTTGTCCCACAGCGGGTTGACTTCGGATATGCTCGCTAAAAAAGATTGAGCCGGCGGCAAACACAAACGCATTGCCTCGTTCATAAATGGTCGATTCGTGGCGACTGGGTATGGCGGGGACGTTGTTCGGCACAACGGACGATGCCAGCACGGTAAGGCCTGCCGGCGTCAGCCCGTTGTTCACAACTGCGTCCCACTCGGTGAAGACCAGATTCGGAATCCGGCTCCCATTGCTGAGGCCGGTCCCGGCATACACCCAATGGTTAGCATTGGTCACGACCCAATCTGATGGCTGAGTGATAAAGCTTCCGTCTGACATGACCCCGACCAGCTGATTTTCAGGGCGATTCACCGGCGGGTTGCGAAAGGTGGACGTCACCAGGCTGGGATTGGTCAATCGCATGGGATCTTCGGCTGCGTGATCTTTGTAGCCGACGATGATGCGATCGTTATTTTCATAGCGGATCTGCCAATACAGTGTGTTTCCCGTAAGAAAGGCCAAACTCGTGCCGTTTGCAACCGCGTTTTGTAGCCGATCGAACTCGGCCATCGTCGCGTACTCTTCATGTCCAATGATGGTGAACAGCCGGTGCGCTCCGATTCGACCGTTGGCGCCTCCCGTATCGCTGCTGGCTTGGTACTCGACGTCGTAGCCGTGATCCTCGAGCCACATCACCGCTTCGTGTTCTTGATAGAGAAATGTGCCGGTGCCATTGCCATATTGCCTCGCAATGGGCCTGTCCAGTGAAACCTTACGCGCCTTTCCTCCTGGAAGACCGTGTGAGGACTCGTAGAGGCTTTCGCCACCGTAATTGTTATAGGCCTGGTACGTAGCCGTGGGGAGTTGCACGCCGACCTCGGCATCCCGGGTGTCATCGCGGACGATGAAGAGCACGGCGGTTTGCCGGCCATCCTCTTTGGTTAACATGACGAGATAGACACCAGTGAGCCACGGCGTCCCGTCGCTGCGCCTTGTTGGAAACGAGAATGTCGCGGGCCATCCGGCCACCATGAGACCGGTCACGGGGTCAAACGTGAGATCTGCCTGGCGCGGGGCAGCATGGGGTCCACCTTCCGCGTAGAGGCGGCCCCCCATCCTTCCGTAGCTCCCCATCCTGAAGACTTGCCACCTAAAATTTCCGGGCGGATTGGCAGAGACTGAAATGCGTACCTCAGCGCCTCCTGGATAGCTTTCACGGTCCGGATAGGCGGCAATTTCACCGCCGGTCTCTGGGTTTTGAATACGCCAAGCCGACGTTCCCGGCAGGGTGTTTTCCCGTGCAATGGCTTTGACGTCACCGGTCACGCCGGGAGGATTTGTTCCTCCTCCGTCACCTCCGTCGCTGCCTCCGCCGCATTGAAGCTGCGTGATCAAACAGATGCCCGCTATCGCAGATAGGCTGAGACGGATCCACAAATCAGCAGCGGGCGGTGCAGGGGATGTCGTCATGACGAAAGCCCTCCTCAATATCTAAACAAATGATGGCCTGCGAAGAGCTGATCGCCCGACCATTTATCAGTCAGTGATGTCTGCACTCGTTGCAGGCAGCCGTCAGCAAGAAGCGCACCACCCCTGGGGGAAGCCATGGCCTTCCCTAGGGCCTATATAAATCATTACCCGGTGAGCATGGCAGGACAAGGTGTCCGGACTAGTAAACTTTCGGGACAAGTTGTCAGCGTGTGGAAGGTGTCGGTTGGTCGGCTGAATGGCTAAGCCGCTGACGGGCGCGCGTGTTGACCATCCCGGCCTGAGGAGAGCCCGCAAATACTCCATACAGTGTGGGGAGCACGATGAGCGTCAACAACGTCGAGCTGACGAGCCCGCCGATGACCACGACGGCCAGCGGGCGCTGAACTTCCGAGCCGATTCCGTGTGAAAAGGCGAGCGGGATCAGCCCCAACATCGCCACGAGCGCGGTCATCAGCACAGGTCGGAGTCGAAGCAGGCATCCGCGCACGATCGCGTCGTAGTCCGACAATCCTTCGGCTCGCAGCTGGTTGATGTAGGACACGAGTACGATGCCATTGAGCACAGCGACTCCGAAGAGATTGATGAATCCCACAGACGCCGGCACGCTTAAGTATTCACCCGTGACCCACAGCGCCACGATTCCACCGATCAAAGCGAACGGGAGATTCATGATAATCAGAGCTGCATGACGAGAGGAATTAAACGACGCGAAGAGCAGCAAAAAGATGAGGCCGATCGTAATCGGGACGATGATCTTCAGACGGGCCATGGCTCTCTGCATATTTTCGAACGATCCGCCCCAGATCAAACGATAGCCTGTCGGCAGTTGCACCTGTGTGGCAATTTTGGACTGGGCTTCTCCGACGATACTTTCGATATCCCGTCCCAAGGTATTGAAGCCGACATAGATTCTGCGCTGAAGCCCTTCCCTGCTGATCAACGCCGGGCCTTCGCGCAGTTCGATCTTGGCCAGCTCGCCCAGGGGAATCAGGGCTCCCGTGGACCCTCGCAGCAGGATGTTGCTAATCGTCTCCACGCTGTCCCGATACTTCTTGGGATAGCGGAGAATGAGGTCGAACCGTTTCTGCCCTTCATAGACACGTGTCGCGGCCTCTGCGCCGATGGCCGTAGAAATGATTTCCCTGATGTGCGCGACGTTGATCCCGTACCGGGCGATCTTCCCCCGGTCGATGTCGATTGAGAGGTAGGCCTGTCCGAACAATTGCTCGACGCGTACGTCCTTGACGCCGCTGATTCCCGCCATGATGGCCTGAACCTGTTCGGCCATCTTCCGAAGTTGTTCGAGGTCTTCTCCGATGATCTTGACCGTGGCTTCCGAGCGCACACCCGAGAGCAGTTCATCCACCCGCTGTTGAATCGGCTGACTGAGCAGAAAATTCGCCCCCGGCACGCGTTCAATGCGCCGGCGAACCGCATCGTCCAATTCCGGCTTGGTCTTGGCCGTCGTCCATTCGTCCATCGGCTTGAGCGAAACGACCGGATCGCTGGCATTGGG
>JAJFBJ010000162.1 GCA_020697375.1 Nitrospira sp.
GCGACATTATTTGTGGGAACCCCGAACTCACCGAAGCTATGAAAGAGGTTGGGACCATTGCCGGGCCTCGTGCCGCCGGTGATGTCATAGACCGTGCCGTTGGGCGTGACAGTCGTCTGCAAGCCCGAGGAGGTGATGGGGGGGGCTGATTGAGCAGGCGTCCTCTCCGGCAGACAAAGGGGGATGAGCCAAGAGGCAAGCAAGGTCGCCCCGAGCAGGAGGCGATGCTGGTGACCTGGGTCGGTCAGAAACTTGCTCGTCATAACACCTTTAGCAGGATGCGGAAAAAGTCCGCCAGCGGCGTTCTCGCCTCGTTCAGCAGCTCACCGTACGGCAAGAGTACGATTCGCCGCTTCACTCGCTGCGGCCTTGCTGGACGGCCTCTTTGCGCATCCTGCACGCTATTCTGATACCGGCATGCCACGTGAGCTGATCGCGGCGTGTTATGCAACAATCGAGTTTTCCCCAACCTGTTAGATTTCGACCGGCCTCAAGGATGGCCGTTTTTATGACCCACAGCCGGTTTCCCGGTCGGATGTACCTCGTGGTGACGATGAGTCATGTTGATCCGACAGCTGTCTCGAATACTCCCAGCGTTGATGCAAGGGATCGAAGACTCGATGAGCGGCCAGGTGAGCCTGTTCAGTGGGTTCGTCGCCGGTCATCGACCACAGCGGGCTCATCAGCCACCCGCCTGGTTCGGCCGGGAGGGCATCCCGCCCCGCCACGACCAGGCTGCTCAGCCGGCCGCTGACCTGGGCGGCGCAGCGTTGTCGCAAAAGATTCTGAGCCAGGAGAGGACGTTGCGGCAGTGTGGCCAAGCTGCCGCTCAAATTGGAGACCGGAGATTGAATATTCACGGTACCGCTCAGCCCGAATTGAGACGAGGCGCTGACGAGGCTCGTCGGATCGGCGAGGAAGGTCCCGGCGATAATATTGATATTGCCGCCCGTACCCTGCACGGCTTGCGCCGTGACCTGGCTATTTTGGAAGGTAACCAGCGCCGGATCAAGAGTGATATTTCCGCCTGCTGTAGTGGGTCCCCCTTGGACCGACGTATTCAGTCGACTGTTGACGAGTTGAATGGCATCGGTCGCCTGAATAAGTATGTTGCCCCCGCTGGCCTGGGTTGCTTCGGTCGTCACCGACGCATTCTGACTCCGGAATTGAGCGCCGGCATTGATGGCGATGTTGCCGGCATTGGCGGGGCCGGTGCTGCTGGCGGAAATTGAGGCGCCGTTGCTCAGGGAGACGGATTGACCGGCGGTGAGAGCAATGTTGCCTCCTGTGCCGGAGTCGAGATCAGTTCCAATTGTGCGGCTTAACATTCCAGCCGGCTGACCATTGCTTAAGGTGCCGGAAATGGTAGTAGTATCCCTGACATTGACGGTGATGTCGCCTCCGCGACCAGTGCTTCTGGTACCACTATCAATCTGTCCACCGCTGCCCAAATTAAGAGATCCAGTTGTGGCGGAAATGTGTCCGGCATCGCCACAAGGACCAGTACACCGACCTCCTATCGTGAGCGTGAAAATACCGCTTGGTTGGAGCGCTCCAAGGGAAAAAAGTGGTTCCGGCGCGAGACCACGAATTTCACCGGAAATTGAAACAGAATCAGCCGCATTAATGATCACGTTGCCTCCATCACCAGTACTCCTGGTGGTGGTATTGATCCGAGCGCCACCTGTCAGCTCCAGTCTTGGGGCGGTAATGATGATGTCTCCCGCCTTTCCGAGAGTACCGAATGTTCCAAAGGAGTTACTGAAAACGCCGCTCGGGCGATCGCCTCCGCTCGGTCGAGAGAACGTAATGTGATCGGTGGCAGTAATGAAAATCGGAGCTGCATCGATATCCCCGCCGGTGCTACTGACAACTGTGCTCCCATCAGTCATCTCCACAACATTGGCGGTAATTGTTACCCCGCCGGTCGATCCCAGACTGGCTCCGGTTGAAACTTCGGTGTCGGAAGCGATGAGTCGGCCGGCGTTGATAGTCACCGCACCTCCTTGCTCAAACCCAAAAGCATTGATAAAGCTCGCATCTGACGTGATTTGGCGAGCCGTGATAGCGATATTGCCACCTGTTCCGCCACGAGGGGCGAATGAAAACAAATTGGAGGATATCGGTGAAAGTGAGAGGTGAAGGCTATCGGCCGTGATTGTGATACTACCGGCAGTACCTATCGAATCTTCGCCAAGCTGCAGTGCCTGCTGGTGTCCTGTGATAATGGGGGAATCTTGCATCTCAATGCGCCCCGTCGAGGTAATGGCAACGTTCCCTCCGTGACCGCCTTCTGTTCCAACAACACCGCTGTCGATAAATGTCGTGGTCCCGAGTGGGTCTCCAGCTACGGTAAGGTCGCCAGTGGTAATGCTCACATTGCCTCCCTTACCACTACCCGAGCTGTGAGAGTCAATGATACTCATGATGTCCTCTGAAGCGGCTGTCACTTGCACATTCTCAGACGCAATCTGAATCTCACCGGCATCGCCTGAGCCAGTCGTTCTAGCTGTGATGGTGGGACTCAAATCGGTCGAGATCGAGAGGTCTGCCGTGAGTTGAATGTCAACGGCAATGGAAGCGCCATTGATATCACTTGTGTCGGCCGAGATCGTGCCGTTGTCCATAACGAATTCTCCGCCTCGGATTCGAACGGTACCGCCGGCATTCCCGCTCACATCCAACACAGAGCCTTGCGACATCGTGATGGAACCTAGCGTCATGGTTGGTGCCGGTTGGAAGTTTGAGGCGAGGACCTCGCCGACAGAAGCGACGCTGACGACGTTGATCTGTCCGCCTGGTGCAGAAATGCGGGCGGGCTGTGACGTGCTCCGGAGGATCTGGATATCGCCGCCGATGAGCGAGAGGCTTTGCCCTTCCCGGACAGTAAGCTGACTTCCTTGAGCGCTAATACTCTCGGGCTTCGATCCCAGGAAGCCGAACGCCGCGACCGGCGCGCTCGATAATGCAACGTCCTGTGCGCCAGAAGTCGTATGGAACCTTGCGCCATCCGACAAACGCAGGTAATTGGCGGTTGTGAAGTTCACCGACCCACCAACATTCAACGTCGCGTTGGGACCAAAAACGATCCCGGCAGGGTTCATTAGGAAGAGATTGGCGCTGCCGAATCCTGTTGTTTGGATCATGCCGAAGATGTTCGACGGATTGGCTCCCGTGACGCGGCCGAGAATATTGGATGTTGCCAAACCGGAGTCGTTGAGAAAGTTGGCGATGTTGTTGGCGGGCACGCCAAATTCCCCGAAGCTATGAAAGAGGTTGGCCCCGTCCGCTGGTCTGGTACCGCCAGTGATGTTGTAGTTGATCTTCCCATTAGGCAACATCGCAGGCGCACTGACCTGTGTATTGAGTCCTGAGGACGTGATAGCTGACGGCGCCTGGGCATAAGCCTGAGGGAACACGTTCCACGTGACTTGCCAAACAAAAAATCCTGTCAGGAGACCCAACACAAATAAGAATATTGTTACATGCACTCGCAATAGGTGGAACTTCATGACGTGATCCCCTATAACATCCGAGCGCAGCCGCTTCCGTTTGTCGGACGAATTGGGCGGCGGAAATACCATCCACCGCCCCTATCACTTATGCTACTGGCATTTGCATGAACAGACTCCACTGTTATTGACTGTCTGGCATGTCGCAGATTCGTTCAGGGGGTCGCACGTCGCACCCGGGTTATTGCAAATGTAGCCGCTGGTGCACCCAGCTTCACCACCCGAAGGTACGCGATGTTTTATACATCCCTGCACATTGCCTGTACCTCCAGGGCATTTGCCACAGTCTTGGCACAACGTCATACAACCAGGAAGGATTGACAACACCAAAAAACACAACAGCAACGCAGATCGTTTGGACCATCGGATGTCTCGATTGAGCATGCTTTCTCCTTTCCTTTGAGGTTTGCTGTCCGTTCCGAGTACCTGGCAGCCACTCACCTTGCTCTAATCCTGTGGCCTCGGTCTTGGGTCCATTCTCATCGCACCATCAAATTATTAGGGGCCGCTGGAGATGTCGTGTCTGTAGGATTGCGTTCGTTCATGATTGCCCTATAACAGTTCAATCTATTACCGTTGACTACGTAAGATTTAAGGCCTGCTGGGTCATTTGCTGTGCCCATGAGACGATCCTTCAAGACACTGGGAAGGACAGAAGTGCCTTCCTTTGCCTGTAGCAGCGCGGCGCAACCAGATACATGAGCTGCGGCCATTGATGTCCCAGAGGCTACCGAGGGATTAGGCCCTAGATGTGGAGGGTAGGTGCTCGTAATGTCTTCGCCGGGAGCAGCAAGATGGACTTTTGTCTGACTATAGTTTGAGCCATACGATCCTGATTCAGTCCATTTCCCATCCGTACAGTTGGAAGCTCCCACGGTAATGACATTGGAAAATGCATACGGAGAAAATGCGTAATTAGCCGGATAACTGGGGATGGTATTGTTACTGCTGTTGCTATTTCCCGCTGCCGCAACGAAGAGCACATTGTGCTGATTCGCATACTGAACGGCTTCCCTCACGTCCTGGTCGTCATCATTTCCAAGGGAGTAGCTGTTGTTGATGACTGTCGCGCCATTGTCGACTGCGTAATAAATGCCCTGAGCGACATCCAAATTGGATTCAGGCTGACCGCTGGAGCAAAAAGACTTTACGGCCATAATCTTTGTCCGCCAATATATTCCCGCCACGTCTCTTGAATTATCACCGATTGAATTGTTGCCGATAGCCCCAATTACGCCTGCCACCATCGTTCCATGGCCGTGGTCATCGTCAGGATCACCTTCGGCGAACCCATTATTGCAGTAATTCGGGCCATGTATATCATCGATCAAGTCATTAAGATCATCGTCCTGACCATTTGGTGTTTCGGTGGGATTGTTCCACACGTTTAGTTGAGAGTTCAGACGAACAAAGTCCAGGTGGTAATAGTCTATTCCCGTGTCGATCACTGCGACGATGATGTCCCCCCCTACGTTTTGCATAAGTGGCCAAGAGGCTGCCATTCCGATTTTTACCATCCCCCACAACTCTCCACTTTGCCATTGCCGATCATTGGGAAACGCGGATGGCGGAATGGGAGATTGATGAACAACTATATGGGCGGTGACGCGATTAGGGGTGACCCGTTCAATAATATCGGGATGATTCTCCTGTAGCGTTTTGATCAGATACTCTACAGGTTTTCCTGGTGGTACTCTGAATCGCTGGCTCCTCATCATTGGATAGGTTCGAAGGACGGTGACACCATAGAGGGAACTTAAACGCCCACCGAGTTTCTTTAATAGCGCGGTTCTCGCTGATGAACGCTTCGGCGGCAGGTCAACGTCTCTATACTTCACGATAATCTCGCCTTGCGCTATTCGTGGGGTTGCGGGAACGGTTTGAGTCGGAAGCTTGTGTCTGATTGTAGAGCTGCTCGGTTGAGCGATCGAATTCGTGACAAGCGCCGCTGCCTGGATTATTGCCAAACTCGTGATCATAAGTAGCGTTACCACCCACCGCACTATCGCGATCATGTATTCCTCCCGACTATGCTCGTGCTCGGGCTTGCCCGCGGATTACAGAGATACTTCCCATTGGTGTCCCTTTGCGATCATCGAATGCTACCTTCTTGCAGAAGGCAGGATCACAAGCTGAGGTCTTGCTACATGCGATTTCCCCTTTGTCATAGCATTTCTGGCCATGTCCAGATCACGGCATTTTGAATCCTCATCAAAATCTCTAAGTACTTTCTTTAATTCCTTGGCGACAAATTAGCCTTGGCTTTTCCGTGAACCCGCTAGGTTCCTCTATCTCTACTGTGGTCGTGCATACGTACGATGCGACCGAGGTTTCTACACTCCACGGGTTAAATCCCTTATGGCTGCAGCGAGTGCTCTAACATCAGGAAAATGTGATTTTCTCCTGCACGAAAGCGAGTCTCCTTAGACACCATCGATTCGCAAAAAGGGATCGAACGTTACTACGCGGAGCACAGCCACGCTCAGCAGCATCCGAATCCTGAATTGGGCTTGATGAAGATCGATCGGCTTCGTCGAATGCGAAGGTCGGTTGCGAAAGGACTACGGAACCTGAGCAACCATCCATGGTTCGCTCCTTCCGGCCAATTCACAGCCATACCGGAGTGTCCGGGAAATGGCTGTGGTGGCTGCTTAGATAGGCCTTTTGAAAATCTTTTGCAAGTTCTGGTTTCCCCGGCCAGTTGAGGTGCCCATCTTGTTTGCTTGTCTGAGTTCTTTCCGCGCGATTCCTGACAGAACCTTCCTCCTCGATCTACACGAACCGTCTGGCTCGCGACCGGCGCCTGCGCTAGACCGCCGAGTCATTGCCTTTCGAGAGATGGTCCACCGTGACAGCTTCGCTGCCGTTGTCAGCTGCCGCTGCATTGATGGTCGATGAATCGAGAGGAGTCGCATCGATCCAGATGCGGCCGGCAGCGACGAGGAGAATGATGACACCGAGAAGCAAGAAGATGAGCGCGACCATGGTGACCTCCCGGATGCGCTGTTCTCCCATCGGTGTGCCCTCCTAGGGAAACTCACTCTGCCGCGGAGATGCGCAAAGGTTGTGCCGTGCGAATTGGAAGGGAGGAGTCCTCTCTTGAGCAGAAAACTTTGTAGTGATTTTGAGGACATCCGGCCATGGCATTCTTCCCTGCTGTCGTAGATGCAAATGCACGTACTCCAGGCAGGTGTATCCGATCGGATTCCATGCCGTATCCGATCAGATACTGCATTGCGCGTTCGATCTAACCCGGCGCAAGCGGGTGAGCAACCGGGCAGGTGAAGTGTGATCAGAAAAAAAGAGAGTCAAGTGCGGGTTCAAAAAAAGGTGCCGCGTCTCCGGTGATGACGGAGACGCGGCAGATGGCGTGGGCAGAAGGCGGTCTGATCAGCGCTGGATGGGCACAATCCAGGAGGCTGTGACATGCGGCCGGTTCATGAGTGATGACCGGCGACAGGAAACCGGCTCTGCTCCACACCGGGAGGCAAGGGTTGGATCAGTCACCGTATCTGTGCGATCAAATAGAGTCACGGGTATCCGAAGAAGCAACCGCCATGCCGTTGTCACGGAACAAAGAGTTCGATAGCCCGAGCAGGACAAGCGTATGTTTTTACAAGTGACGCAAGTATCTCACGCAGGGGTGAGAAGGGG
>JAJFBJ010000005.1 GCA_020697375.1 Nitrospira sp.
CAGGAACGGTCAGAAAGCTTGTGCGGACCGGCGAATAGTCCTGAGTAAGAGCCGCAACAAGGGTCTCGGACGGTGATGTAATGGGTGAATGTCTGCCTGACCTGAATCATAGATCGTTGCCGCGGCGTTTATTGCTTCCGTTTATTGCTTCATGGGCAGGTGTGTTTGAATGATCGACTGCATGTATCGAATTTGATAACAGATGTATTCCCGCGAGCGGGCCTCTATTCAATCCGGAAGGGAGGCATCGACTGCAGGCCGCAGTGGCGTGGACCAGGCCCGTGCGACGCCTGTTCGGTCTTCGGGGTTCCTCCTAGTATGGCCGGCGGGACTGTCGCGCTATCCTGGCGCAGGCCGGTTGCTTCCGAGGTAATCATTCGGGATCAGGAGGATTTATTCATGGCTGATGACACGAAGGAAATCCAGATCGCCGGTTGCCAGGTGCAGTTGACCTATCATGCCCTCGCCGATGGCCGTTGGACCGTGCAAGGGATCGTACGGTGCGGAACGGGTGAAAAGACCGGCGAGCAGCCGGTCGCCACCGGTCCTTGCGAGTCGCGGGAGGCAGCTGAAAGGGAAGCCCTCGAGCGCGTGGGCCAGGTTCTGGGGCGCAATGAGGACCGCAGTACTTCCCGGGTGAAGAACTGGAGTTAACGCAGCCTCCGTACCTTTCGAGCGACCTTCTCTGTCGCCACATGCACCCGGCAAGATCACTCGTATGTTCGCCCGGCTTGAGGCGATGGTTCCAGGACGGAGGAAGGCTCGCACCGGGAGGGCGATGTGGATGCGCATCGAGAGAACAGCTTGCAGCGGAGGAGACCCATGGAACGTCTGAAGGAAAAGGTCGTGATCGTCACCGGCAGCAGCAGCGGCATCGGCAAGGCTATCGCGCTGCGGTTCGGGCAGGAAGGGGCGACGGTAGTGGTTGCTGCGCGGCGATCGAACGAATGTGAGAAGACGGTCGCTCAGATCCAGGCCGCCGGCGGGACTGCATTTCCGGTGAAGACGGACATCGCCGATGAGTCACAAGTCAACGCGCTTATCGCCGAAACGGTGCGGCGTTTTCAGCGTCTGGATATTCTCGTCAACAACGCCGGCATTTTCGGCGGCCGCCGGCTCGCGGAGACGACCACCGAGGCGTTCGACGATGTCATGACTACCAATGTCCGAGGAACGTTTTTCTGTTGCCGTGCAGGGTTCGCGCAGATGAAGGAGCAGGGGGGCGGGACGATCATCAACATGTCGAGTGTGGCCGGCCTGCAGGCTTGGAGCGGGAGTGGGACGTATAGCGCCTCGAAACATGCGATCATGGCCTTAACCAAGTCGCTCGCGGACGAGGGCCGTGCCTATCACATCAAAGTCAGTGCCATTTGTCCCGGCGGGGTGGCGGACGAATTAGTGGATGCCACGGCGGATGAACGGGCGCGCAGCGAAAAGATCGACCCCTTCGACATCGCCGAAACCGCGCTCTATCTGGCCTGTCTCGGTCCGCAGGCGGTAGTGCATCAGGTGGTGGTGGATCGGATCGGCGCCGACTGGTGATGACGGAGGAGGCTCAATTTGTTTCGCGGCTGCTTCGGCCTTGGCCGCCGGCCTTTCTTGAATCAACCAAGGCTGTTCAATGACCGTCAGGTTCAGGCGGATTGGCCGGCGGCGCGGCCGACGCGAGAAATTTCTTCAGGCGCTCGGCCTGCTGCGGCTGTACGGAGAGAAAGTGAACGCCGAATTCCTCCTCACGGACCCATCGCACGGCCGCGAGATCCACGAGGATCGGCAATTCTGTAGGCGACACGAGTAACCTCAATGAAAGATAGGTATTGGCCGGCAACGGGCTGGCGCATTGGATTCGGCAACCTTCCACCGACAGGTCCTGTAACAGTCCTTCTCCGGTTGTAGCGGATGTAGTTGAAAGAGACACGTGATAGTGAACCTTCATGGGCATCGATGCTGGTTATCCTTACCCGACGTGAGTGATGGCTTTGACCTGTGAACCGTTGCCCGGCGTTGGTGACACATAAGGCGATCACATGAAGCCGCCAGATTCATGAACCTGTCTCGTGAAGCGCTTTGCCGAAGACGAGCGACGAGAGAGACGGCGGGCGGGAAATGCCCCTGCCGGCTGATGGTCATAGCATATCGCCGTGCCTGGTGCGATCAGGATAACGTCTCCGACCATTTGGAATTGGGAAAAGCACTAGGGTATTCAGGCAGGTATGGCACAAAGCGCCTTCGATTGCGGACCTTCGGCGGCGCTTGCATCCTTGACTCTAGCATTCAGCGGGAGCCAAGCTAACATATCCCTGGAGGTTTGCATGAATCCTCGGGTTACGCCGCACCGCCCAACCGCTTGTTTGTATCCCTACGATACCCGCGCATCTCCTTGCCGTCGCGGCTTCCATGCCAAAGATGACTGACATTTCACCTAGGGAAGGAGTACTCGCTATGAAAACAGCAACGTTCGCAGGTCTTTTTGTATTGTCCGGCATGTTCGTTACCACCGTGGCGTTCGGTAATCCGACGATGCTGCCCCAGCATCCCGGTTACCCGATGAACAAGGCGATCGATCCGGTGACCGGCCAGTCTCTCGCCAATGACCCAGGCCGCTCAAATGCGGTAGGGGACTCCGCACTCCATAAGTCGACGGCCATCAGTGACCGTAATCTATCCCAACAGTTGTCCTCCAGCGACCAGGACAAACTCCCTGAGAAGTCCGCGACTGATGCCAGATCGAAAGAGCAGGACCAGAAGACGGATCGCCGGTGAAAGGATCCACGAGGGCATGGTCTTGACCGGCAAAGCATAGAGGTTCTGATAACGGGTGGTGGCGAGAGGGCGCAGGGCACGGCTCAGACCCCATGGATTCACGGGCCGGGGCGGTGTCCTGCCGTTCCTTTTGCCTCATTTGATTTTCGCCCCGCCGCCTTTTAGAATGCCGCCACGCATCAGATCTGTTATGCCTACGAAGTCTCCCGTTCAGAAAAAACCCCCAGGCCGCACGAAGAAGCCGTCTAAGCCCTCCGTCAAGCTTGTGCGCGGCCAGAAGCAGCGATTTCAACGGCGACTGTTGAAATGGTACAAGGAGCATGGGCGGGATCTGCCCTGGCGCAAGACCTCCGACCCCTATCACATTCTGGTATCCGAAGTGATGCTGCAACAGACGCAAGTCGATCGGGTCATTCCGAAGTACCACGAGTTTCTGGAGCGCTATCCCTCTTTTCAGGAGTTGGCTGAGGCGCCGGTCGCGGATGTGAAGCAGACCTGGTATCCGTTGGGCTACAACATCCGCCCCGAGCGGCTGCATGGCATCGCCTGTGAGACGGTGGCCCGGTACGGGGGACAGTTGCCGAGCGATGCGGATGAATTGTTGTCCTTCAAGGGCATCGGCCGTTATACCGCCGGAGCGATCCGTTCCTTTGCCTTCAACGAAGACGCCCCCATTCTGGACACGAACGTGATCCGGCTGTTGCATCGCGTCTTTGTCGCGGAGGGCGATCCGAAAGCACAGAAGGCCATGCTGTGGGAACTGTCTGAAGCCTTGATTCCGCGCGGCAAGGGATACGATTTCAACCAGGCCCTGATGGATTTTGGCGCTACTGTTTGTTCGGCTCGCAATCCCTATTGCCTGCTCTGTCCCATGAAGACATTATGCAAAACCTATCCATTCCATCGGGGAAAGTGATCGATCCAGAATTGTCGAGTTGATCATTGCACCATTGCATCAGTGAAATGAATTTCATCATTGACCGGATAAACAATGATGCACTGATCCAAGGGTGCAATGATTCAATATCGGGTGGTTGCGATGAAAGTCATCGAGGTTGCCGCAGGGTTAATCAGGCAGGATGGGCGGTACCTGATTGCGCGCCGGAAGCCGGACGTGCATCTCGGAGGGTTCTGGGAGTTTCCGGGAGGGAAGAGAGAGTCAGGGGAGTCACTGGAAGAATGTCTGCATCGGGAGCTATGGGAAGAGCTCAATATTCGTATCGATGCGCCGGTTCCATTCCAGGTCATACGGCATGAATATCCCGAGAAAGTTGTGGAGCTGCATTTCTTTCGCTGCCGGATCGAATCAGGCGAGGCGGTCGCGCTGGACTGCTCGGAGCTTCGATGGGTCTACCCTCATGAGATGGCCGCGTTCGAGTTTCCTTCGGCCGATTTGGCCGTTATCGCGGCGCTTCAACAGGGGAAAGTGTAGGGGCCTATGAAAGTAGTCCTCGACATTGAAACGGTGCAGGCTCCCAGGGAGGAATGGGCCCGCTTGGCCGGTCGTGAGCTTGCGTCAGGCGAGGCCGTCTTTGCCGAGACAGGCGGAGATTTGTTCGCCGTCGCAGGAGCCCAAGCACTACATCAGCTCGATGAAGAGCTATACGAAAAGTCTTCCTTCGACGGGACGTTCAGCAAGATCGTCTGTATCGGCCTCCTGGAGTTTTCCGATAATCTCGAACCGCGCGGCGCCACGTCCTGGTATGGGGGCAACGAACGTGAATTGTTGCGCGGGTTCTGGACTCACGTCGGGCAGCTGCGCCCGTCGCTGTTCATAACCCACAACGGGCTGAACTTCGATTTGCCCTTCATCAAGAAGCGATCGATCATCCATCAAGTGAAGCCCACCGTGGAAATCAATCTGGCCAAATTCCGGGCGGAACCGGTCTACGATACGATGGCCGTCTGGAGTAATTGGGACAATCGTGGCTGGGTAAAACTGGATGTCCTGGCGCGGGCCTTGAACGTGGACAGCAAGTCGGGAAGCGGGTCTCAGGTGGCGCAAATGTGGGCCGAAGGGCAGGGACAGGAGATCGCTCTCTATTGTTTACAAGATACCTATGTGACCTATGGCTGCTATTGCCGGATGAATTTCCGGCAGCCGATTTCTAAGGAAGTGGTGCTGCTGAAGCCGGAGTTGATCGACGTGGGTTAGGGGGCAGGGCGAGCGGTCAGCGAATGGTGAGTTCGGCGCTGTTGCGTTTGTCGCGTTTCAGCAAAGTCTGCTTGGTCTTCACGGCTCGGAGTTCCTTGTCCTTCCTTTCCAATTGCTCGCGCATCGACTCCAAATCTCTGCGGAGCGCGCTGATCTTGGCATCTTTGCTGGCCATCGCCTGCCGCGCGTCCAGCAACTCTTGCGAAATTTCGTTCGGCTGTTCGTCCTGATCAGGCGAGGCCTGCGCCGCCGGCTTGTCAGCGACCGGTGGTTGTGAATCCGGTACATTCTTGACAGGTTGCGCTTCCGACAGGACGGCGACCATGACGGGCGAACGCATGGGCCGGACCGGTTGAGATGCCGGCTCGGACGTTCCGGCCATCATCGTCGAGGCGGGCTCCGGTTGTCCGGCGAACAGCCGATAGTCGATGGCGAGCGACTTGAGTTGCGGATGACCCTGGGCAATGGAGGGCAAGATTCCCTCGATCCTCCCGGCTGATTCGGGAGTGATCGTGACGATGCGCGCCGGCCGGCCGCTGCCGAACAGCGACGACTCGACTTTTGAGAGCGAGCCGTTGTGCTCGGTCAGGGTGAAGTATAGCCGGTCGTTCCGAACGTAAAGGGTGCCCGCGGTGGGTTCAGAGCCTGACCCTGCCGATGAGGACAAGCGGAAAGCGACCACATATTCTGGTTGCGCTTGAGACAATGCTTGGGCCAGCAGGGGAGCGAGATATCGCACGTCCTCATCGCTGAATGCTGTCATCGGCTTGCTGCCATCCACGGGCAGATTCGAACTATCCATTGCCGCCTCTGAAATCATGATCCCGCGCAGCAGGTTTTCGAGGGTGGCCGTCTCAATGATGCTGGGGTGCGCGGCTTCAAATTCCCAATCGGCGACTTCTTCGAGCCGGACGTAACCCCGGGGTTGCGTGGCGGCTGTCTGTTGAAGGGTGGTGGAGGTTGACGAACAGCCTGCGGCCATGGTTCCCATCAGGGCCAATCCAAGAAGGCCGGAGTTCAGGATCTTTGTGAAGGGATTGGGGAAGCCTTGTCGCATGGCGGTCTTCCTTCTAGGCTAGTCGTGGCGCCGGCTCCGGCCGGAGCGGATCGCGGCGAAGGCGCGTGCTCACGAGGGATCCGTCGTTACCATAAGCCCAATCCCATCATCACGACGCCGAGCGCCATCCATCCGAAGACGCCGACGGCGATGATGGTTTCGAGGCTCAAACCGCGAGGGGCCTCTTCGGCGCGACTCTGGGAATCTTCTTTCTTCATGATGGGAACATCCTTTAGGAACAGGGTTCTCGGTTGACCGGGCAGTGAATATCAAGGTTGCGAGAATGGACGTAGCAAGGGCTATGCCCCATGCTTGGCTCACGGAGCAATGTTCGGCGTTCCCCAAGTGATCAATGAAGCAGGCGCCTGCTGCGAATGTTTGTAGCGCAGCCGGCTTTCTAAGCCATTGATGTTTCAGACAGTGAAATTGCTTCCCTGAAGACGGGATGGTGAAACGCAGCGCTCCGGACTGAAGCGGACTGAAGATGGATGGCGCCGAACGAAGCGGATGCCGGCAGCAATGCTGTCAGTCTGACGATGGCTGTGTCTAAATTTTGGCAGGCGCCGTTCAGGAGTGAGCAACCACGTCTTTGCCGGTTTGCGATGTTCCATGTGCCGGGGCTGCGCAGGTCGAGCCATCTCGAATGTGGAATCCTGCCGAGCAATGGTTTTGGGGGATGACAGGAACGATTCACGGTTGGGCGGCAAGAGAATCGAGCCGCCCCATGAGCACGGCGGCGTTCGCGTCGAGGATGGTGATGGGTTGCATGCTGCCGAGCGAGGCCGGGGCGTCGCTCTTGTTCCAGATGACTGTAATGTTCGTATCGGTGCGGCCCATCCATTGATCAAGGGAGCGTTTCGAGTCGCCTTCGACCATGACCGGGACGGTTCTTCCGATCAGGTTCCGATTAAGGCTGGCCGTGATTGGGCGCTGCAGGTCCACCAGCCGGCCGACTCGTTCCCCCTTGACCGTTTCCGGGACATCGTCTGGAAACTTTCGAGCGGCGATGGTATTTTTCCGTTCGGAATACTTGAACACATAGGCGGAATGATAATTCACCTCCTGGACCAGGCGGTAGGTATCGAGGAACTCCTCTTCGGTTTCAGAGCAAAATCCGCAGATGATGTCGGTGGTCAGGGCGATTTCGGGATGCCGGCGCCGAATGCTCGCGGCCAGGTCGAGGTACTCTTTCCTGCTGTAGGTGCGGTTCATCATCTCCAGGATGCGGTCGTTGCCTGACTGCAAAGGCAGATGAATGTGCTTGCAGATGTTCGGATGACCCGCCACTGCATCCAGCAATGAAACGGGAAAATCTTTCGGGTGCGGGGAAGTAAACCGGACCCGCTGGACCCCTGGCACGTCCGCGACGGCGAGGATTAGGCGCGTAAAATCCCAATCGCCGTACCGGTAGGAATTGACGTTCTGTCCGAGCAGGCCGATCTGCCCATGGCCGGCCGCTACGGAGGCCTCGACCTCCCGAAGCACACCGTGAGGATCGCGTGAACGTTCGCGTCCCCGCGTATAGGGCACGACACAGAAACTGCAAAAATTGTCGCAGCCGCGCATGATGGCGATCCAGGCATTGATGCCGCCGTCGCGCTCAGGAAGGATATCGTCATAGGTCTCATACTCGGACAGATCGACGGCCAGTCCGCGCCGGGCAAGTCCCTGTTCCTCGGCGTTCAGCGCGTTCGTCAGCAATCCAGGCAGTTGCCGGTATCCGTCCGGGCCTACGAGGATGTCCACGAGCGGTTGTTTGTCCGTCAATTCTTCCTTGAGGTTTTGTGCCATGCAGCCGAGCACTCCCACCACCAGCGGCCGCTGTTCCTTGACGGCTTTCAGTTCGGCGAGATGCCCATAGACTTTGTTGTGGGCGTTCTCGCGAATGGCGCAGGTGTTCATGAGCATGACATCGGCGCGCTCGCGATCTTCGGTAAACTCGAATCCCGCCTTGCGGAGCAACGACCGGACGAGCTCCGAGTCATATTCGTTCATCTGGCAACCGAAGGTTTCAATATGGACCTGATGGGGCTTGTCCGGCTGTTTCATACGAGAGACCGGTGTGCCGGCTCCAAGACCGTGGCGACGGGATGACCATAGGCCAGACCGTCCGTGACGCCGGTGATGGTGACATTGTGAATCGAGCCGGCTACGACGGCATCGGCCGCAACGGCTATACGCATAAAGCTCCCTGTCGTGCCGGTACGGAATCCATCGCGCTGGCCCTGTTCGAATAGAACCGGTAGGGTACGACCGATCTGACGTTGATAAAACCACAGCGTCTTGGTCCGGGACAGCGCCGTGAGGGCTTTACTGCGCTGCCTGATCACGGCTGGTGGAACCGGCTGCTCAAGGCGGACCGCTGCCGTGCCGGGCCGGGCCGAATAACTGAACACGTGAAAATAGGAGAAGGGAAGCCGCTCTGCGGTCTTGACCGTGTTCGCGAAGGCAGTCTCGTCCTCGCCGGGAAAGCCGACCATGAGGTCCGTGCCCAGGCCGAGATCCGGCATGAGCGTTAGGGCCTGTTCCACCAGCCGCTCATACTCATGGACGCCATATCGGCGATTCATCGCCCGAAGGATCCCATCGTCGCCGCTCTGCAGCGGGAGGTGCAGATAACGGCAGAGCTTCGTCGAGGCCGCCATGAATTCCAGCAGGGAGAAGGGAACTGTCGTCGGCTCGATCGATGAAATCCTGATGCGCGTGATGCCTGGAACTGTTTCGAGCTGCCGCAGCAAGTCGACCAGGTTGGCTCCTTGATAGGAGTACTGCCCGATGTTCACGCCTGTGAGAACGAGTTCTCGATAGCCGTGACCGGCAAGGTCCTGCGCTTCCCGCAACACATCGTCGACTGCCCGGCTGCGCTCGCGACCTCGGGCGAAGGGAATGAGGCAAAAGCTGCACATGAAATCGCATCCATCCTGAATTTTCAGCAAAGCTCGGGTCGAATCCGAATAGGCCGTGCCCGGCAGAACGAAATCTTCCCGATCGATCGTGCGGCTATGGCGAACTTCCGCTTCCGGTTGCTTGTGCAGCTTGGCCGGGGCGGGAAGATACTCCGGCAGATTCATCTTGAATTGCGTGCCGACGATCAAATCGATGCCCGGGACCCTCTGCAACTGCGCCGCGCCGGTCTGCGCATAACAGCCGGTGACTGCGACGAAGGCATGGGGTGAGTGGCGCAAGGTCTTGCGCACGGCGTACCGGCAATCCTTTTCAGCGTTCTCCGTGACGGAGCAGGTATTCAAAACGAGCAGGTCTGTCTCCTCGCCGAACTTCACCAGGCGATATCCTTGGCGTTGCAGGGAATCGGCCAGCATGGAGGACTCGGATTGGCTGAGGCGGCAACCCAATGTATGCAGTGACGCGCGTGGCTTGTTGATCGACATCGGCTGCGATTATAGAAGGGAGCACATCGGATCGGCAAGGTGACGAGCGCCTGAAAAAGTGGCGGGACGGCTTGAACGAGCTGGAGGTGAATGGTAGCATGATCGAAATTCGCCCGGCTGTGCCGTCGGTCGGAGATCCGAACCATGACGAACCATCGTATTGTCTCCAGTCTGCTCCTCGTATTCCTGCTCTTGCTTCCGACTACTGCCGGCTGGTCGAAGGAAAGCCTTCCCATCGAACCGGACCTGAACAGCCGACTCGACGAATTGTACGATCACGAATCGAGAATGTTCATCATGCTCTATTCGCTCAAGGGCGACGGAAATGTCGATTACGTCACCGGTCGTACGGTACAGGAATATACCCGCAGCAACTACGGCAACCCGGTCTATTACACCGAGCCCTATCCGTTGTTCTATTGGTGGAACCATACGATGTGGAACGACCCGGATCAGGACGGAGTGAATGGAAACGAACGCGTCTATCAGGAGGATATCGAGTTCGATATCGCGCGCTACAAGCCCTGCGTCTTCAACGGGCAGCCCTGTTGAGTCGCGGCCGGCTACGCCGTCACTTCTTATTGCCTTCCGCGTTCTCGGGATACAATCTGCCGGCCCTCTCCTCTGTCGCATCCTCCGTGGCCGGTCATTCGAACACCAGTACCGGGCATTGTGCTTGATGCAGCACTGCGTGTGAAACGCTGCCCAGGAAAAATCTCGTCAGGCCTTCCCGGCCCCGCGAACCCATCATGATCAGATCCGCTCCAGACTTCTCCGCCTCCTGCAAGATCGTCGCCGCCGGAGTCCCCAAAACGCTTGCGCTGCCGGTTGAATGCCCGAGCGCGTGAATCTTTGCCGCCACCCCTTCGACAAATTCTCGGGCCTGTTGGAGGGCCTGCGCCTCCATTTTGGCGGCGGCCGGATTGTCAATCGGCCAGGGAGGCCGGGTCGACGGCAGGACGGTCAACAGGCTGACGTTTACGGGCTCCTGAAACGGTTGTTTCTGGAAAAATCGCAGGGCCGCCTCGGCGTCTGATTGTCCTTGCAGCGGCAAGAGAACCTTTTTCAGCTGGCGAAGCGGGCCATTCAAGATGAGCTTGGCGCAGGGGGCGGAGCCGAGAATGCGATGGGAGACGCTGCCGAACAGCCGTTCCTTGACCGGTCCTATGCCTCTTGCTCCCATGACGATGAGGTCCACATGACGCCTTTCCGCCGTGGTGAGGATTACGTCGGCGGGCGAGCCGACCTCCAGCCGCTTGGTCACAGGCCCGCTGTGGAGAGGAAGGAGCGATTGAACGCGAGTCAGCAAGCGATCGCCGTCATCCTTCATGGTTTGTTCCATTCGATCGTAGAGTTCCACTGCCACCTCGGGATTCATGACGGGATAGGCCGGGCGAGGGGCGTCCACCACATGAAGCAAAGTCAGTTCGTCCGCGCGCCGCAGATATTTCAACGCCCGCACGGCTTCATAGGAATGGTCGGACCCATCGACCGCCAGTAATGTGTTCATCCCAGAACTCCTTTCCTTTTAATCTCTCGCCGCTCTCATACCTTTGGCGACAAAGTGAGGTTTTATTGAGTCAATGGGTCATCGGCACCCTGATTCACGGAGTACGCGTAGACTAAGTTTTAACTTTTGCGATGCGTATCTGCAACCGGAGGAGAGGCCTCGGTCTTGCAGGCTTCAGAAAAACTCAGTGTTTGCAAAGTATGCATGGCTGTCAGAATAGCGACAGGTTCTGCTCCCATGGCGGTACGTTGAGACTCTGAGCGATGCGAGAACAACGCCGGCGGACTGTTTCAGTATCCTTTTAGAGATAGCGCTGAAACCAGCCGAGAGCCTGTTCGGCCACCTGCTCCAGAGTACCCGGTTCCTCGAACAAATGAGTGGCTCCCGGGACGATCACCAGCTCTTTGGGGCAGGACGTGAGCTGCGCGAGCGCTTCTTGATTCATCCCGATGACCGGTCGATCGTGACCTCCTACCAGCAATAACGTGGGCGACATGACCCGGTTGAGATAAGGCCCGGCCAGATCAGGCCGTCCGCCGCGCGAGACGATCGCCTTCACTCTGTGCGGCTCGCGTGCCGCCGCTTGCAAAGCAGCGCCGGCGCCGGTACTTGCGCCGAAGTATCCCACGCGCAATTCCATGGTGCGAGGGTGTGTGCTCAACCAGCCTTGCGCGAGAAGGAGTCGATCGGCGAGGAGATCGATGTCGAAAACATTGTGGCGATTGTCCGCTTCCTCCAGCGTGAGGAGATCCGGCAGCAACGTCGCGAACCCTCCCGCACGGAGGCGGCCGGCGACGAAATGATTCCGTGGGCTGAAGCGTCCGCTGCCGCTGCCATGGGCGAAGACCACGGCTCCTCTCGGCTGCTCCGGCAGTCCCAGTTGTCCTTCAATCCTAACGTGGTGACCGGTGATGGTGACCTGCATAACTGTTGGCCCTCGTTGATGTAATCCAGGGGCAAGCAGGATGTCGCGCTACCAATGCAGAATGGTGGCGGCAACGCCAAATAAATCGCCAGGCTCGATCACGAGGTCGTCAGTGGCAATCCTTCGGACGGAAGAAGATCAGGCAGGCTGCGACTGCAATTCCCGCAGGTAAGGCTCTCAGTAACAGCCACCGTTTCCGCGACATGGGCGATTTCTCCCAACATGAGAGTGAGCAAAAGCAATGCCATTCGTGACGTGACCTTCACGACTAGCGCACATGGCCGACGGCAGAGAGCCAAGAAAGCAGCGAGTGACGAGGCCAGGCGTGACATTCTTACCCTCCCACCCTTAGTTTACTGAAATAGACTCTGTTTCCATGGCGGTATGCTGAGCGTCTGAACGATGCGACAACGTTGCTGGCGGACTTTTTAGTATCCTGCGAGAGCCTGTGGCTTTCCGCTACAGGATACGTACCGTTGCTGTAGCAGGACACCACCGCAGTGAGGGGCCGCTGATGACTGCTCGCCGATCGCGCGTGAAAAGCTTCGGCCGTTCAGCAATTGGTCTGCAGTCAGGCGATCCTCGCGGCATGGCATCAGCTTTGCTGAGTTTGGGTCATGGAAGGAAACCGTATGCGAGGTGTGATGGGGGAGCCTTTATTTACGAAGATCCTGGTGCCGGTAGATTTTTCTGCCTGTTCCAAAGAGGCTTTCCGAATTGCCCTGGCATTCGCGAAGTTATTCCAGGCAGAGGTGCTTCTCCTGCACGTGATCGATACCAAGAACCTGGACGCGCTGAATCGCCTCGGACTGGCGCCCCCGTCGGAATTCAGGCGGCAAAAGAAACAATTGCACCATCATGCCCGGTTGAACTCGCGGGAGTTGCTCGCCTGGGATGACGCGAAAGGAGTGTCGGTTCGAAGGCTGCTCGCGGACGGCGTTCCCTATGTAGAGATTGGGCGAACGGTCCGGCTGGAAGGCGTCGATATGGTAGTGATGGGAAGTTATGGAGGAACGACCGGCGTGGTCGATAAGATTTTTTTCGGCAGCACGGCGGAAAAGGTGGTCAGAACGGCGGGCTGTCCTGTTCTGACTGTCCCGCTTGGGGTGAAGCGGGTCAAGAGGCGGACGGACAAGAGCACATAAAGGAGGCGGACGATGGTTCTGAATGGGACGCGAAAGATTCTCACAGGCGGGCGGCTGTTGTCGGCCGCCTGTTTCGTCCTGGCGCTCTGCACGCAAGGCGGGGCTCAAGCCGAACAACGAATCGAGGTGACGATCAAGGACTTTACGTTTGTCACCAAGCAGATTCCGTTGCGGTTGGGCGTTGCGACGGTCATTACGGTGACAAATCTGGATCAGGAGCGCCATGATTTCGGATCGACCATGTTCGACGGCGTTCAAACGAGAGTCGAATCGGGCGGCGTCATATCCTATGGCAAGGGCATCGGCGGCCTGTTCCTGGATGCGAAGAAAGATGCGGCGATTCGATTCACCATGGGACGGCCGGGCCGGCATGAATTCCGCTGTTCCATCCATCCGAATATGAAGGGCGAACTGCTGTTGTTGAACGTGGAGGCAGTCTGAGCCATGGGGGCACTGATACAGCGGATACTCTTCGCGACGGATTTTTCGGCCTGTGCGGATCGGGCGATGGGCTATGGCCTGACGCTGGCGTCGGCATGGAAAGCGGAACTCTCAGTAATGACAGTTCTGGAACTCTATCCGGGGATGGATCCGGACTATACCGTCAACAAAATGTATCTGGATCATTTACGGGCTGAATCAGTTCGCGGGCTGGAGGTGATTCACAAGCAAGCGGCCGTAGCCGGACAGGCGATCCAGTCCCGCATCGAAGTCGGCATTCCGAGCCAGGCCATCCAAGTGGTCGCGGAAACCATCAACGCGGATCTCTTGCTGTTGGGGACACATGGACGAACCGGCCTCGATCACGTTTTGATCGGCAGCACGGCCGAACGGGTCGTGCGCATGGCGCCTTGTCCCGTTCTCACTGTGAAGGCCGGCAAGGACGACGCGAGTTTCAGGAAGATCGGGCCTATCAAACGGATTGTTGTTCCGGTCGATCTCTCGCAATGTTCATTCGATGCATTGGAGTACGCCGCCCGGTTTGCTGCCCACACAGGAGCCTCGATCACCATCCTTCACGTCATGGAACCGGTCGCCTATGGATTGGACTTCAGCTTGACGCTCGCAATGGAATGGAAATATCACCGGAAGCACCTGGAGGAACGATTGAAGGTGCTATCCGCCTGCCTGACCGCTCATGGCGTTCGCGCCGATCATGCGCTCCAACCGGGATTGCCGGCCGATTCGATCACCGCCTACGTCACCGAACATGGTTATGATCTGATGATCATGGGCACGCATGGGCGGCGTGGGCTTTCCCACATCCTGGTCGGGAGCATTGCCGGCGCCATGTTGCGTCATGCGCCCTGTCCGGTCCTTACCGTGCGGCAGGTCGACTTTGGCGCCGGGCATCAACGCATCGTTCCGTTCGAGAATCATCAACCTGCCTGAATGCGGACGGAATTGTCTCATGAAGCATGCGCTACCTGAGGCGAAAAGCCGTCCTCAAGGAGCACACCCATGAAACTCGCGAATGAACAGGCAGTGGGTCGGTCTCTACCGCTGGTCAAGGAACTGGACGCTGTTCTGAAGAGACTCGACCGTCTGTCGATGGCTTCCGGATTCAGCGCGCAGCGGCAGATTGCCTTCAGGCGGGCGTTACAGGTGTATGTCGAGTTGGGAAGCCAAGCGCCCTTGTCGCCCTTGCCGGAAGAAGTCGCCCTTGCCGATCTGCTGTTGTATGCCGACTTCTATCCGGAGGACGGCCAATTGACCTTGATCGAACAACTCCGCGACGTGATCACCGAACATATTCCAGAAGAAGAACGGCTGTGGCTGGACCCGCTCAAACATTCCTACTTGGACCTCGTTGAATTATTGCCGCAGGAAAGGGGCGAGGCTCGCCGTCGCCTGCGGTCGATGGGAAACGGGCGCTTGTATGACGTGGGAGAGGACCATTTTGTACCGGACGCGGCAGCCGGCCAGGTGTTGTTCACGCGCCTCGTTCGGGAGCCGGGTGATCCTGAAAGTCTGGCGGCTGTGCCGGCTGGGCCGGCGCTGTTGTTATCAATGGAGGATGCCCGGACGCTGTATGAGACCACGGGCGAAGAGCGTCGCGAGATGGAAATCGCCGGCGGATCATTTGAACTCGGTGATTGGCCGGAATTCGCCAAACGGTTCGGGCATCTGTTGTTAAAGAACTTCGCCCGGATGCGTCTCGGGGCATTGCTTGAGGCCGTGAGCGAGATTCGTTACAGAACCACAGGCGGCGAGCCCTGCTTCTACGTAATGGCCCTCTACGAACACCATGAATTTTCTTTTCTCGCCGCAGGCATGGGCGCATTGGAAGGCTGGGAGGAGACGCCGGTCAGGCCGCAAGAGGACGCGTCTGTCAGGAAACTACGCCGGTTCGTTCAGCGGGTAAAGCAGGGTCGCTCGAAGGCAGTGGCGGCAGCGAGGGTGACCGTGACAGCAACGGAACTGTTCCTCGAATGTGATCAGCGGGGACGGCTCGATGAGATCAAACATAGCCTGGCGGCCGCCTTCGGATTTTCATTGCACTTCCGCGGCGAAGCCACGCAGCCCCCCTCGCGCCAGGTGACGCAGGCGGAGTTGTCTACCGACGAGGCGCTCACGCTGCTGGTGACCGATGAAGAGGATCGCGCGTTGGTCAATGCGTTTCTCGAAATGGTGTATCTCGAATGGGCGGATCGGGGGTCGCCTTCGCTCGGCGGCGAGACTCCTCGCCATATGATGACCAATACGGCGGGACGCAGGCAGGTTACGGAACTGATCGACGAGATGGAAAGAAACGATCTCGGGCTTCTCAGGATGGGCGTTGCCGCCTTTGACTATAACAAGCTCCGCGCCCATGTGGGGCTCTGCTGAAGTCGCTACCCGACGTGGCGAGACGGCGCATGAACGATTGATTCCTCCGGATGTATGCAATAGCCGGCGCGTGGTCCTCAGTTCGCCGTTCGCAATTATCGGCGGTCCGTCATATGACGGTAGAGCACTGAGCTGAATGTCAGCAATCCCGGGAACGTCAGGGCCAGGACCACCCTGGGAGAGGCGATCTCCGACAGGGAATTGATGCTTCCCAACTGGCTTCCGGCATAGGTATAGACGAAGCTGCCCGGAAGGATGCCCAGCGAAGTTGCTGCCATATAGGTTCGGGTATTCACGCCTGTGAGCCCGGATAATAGATTGACCACGAAGAAGGGAAAGAGCGGAATGAGCCGCAACGTCAGCAGGTACGAAAACGCATTCCTGGCGAAGCCTTCTTGCAGAGGAGCCAGGCGATCACCCAATCTGCGCTGCACCCACCCTTGAAGCAGATATCGAGCTGTCAGAAAGGCCAGGGTCGCTCCCATCGTCGCGCCGATGTTGACGTACAGCATGCCGAAGACACTGCCGAACAGAAATCCACCCAACAGGGTCATGACCGTGGCCCCCGGCAGCGAGCATGCGGTCTGGATGATATAGGTCGCAATGAAGGCGGTGATCGCCAGCAGATAGTAGGTCTCCGTCAACTGAAGGAGACGATCCCGATGGGTCTTGACGGCATCGAGCGAGAGATAGGTCGTCAAATCGAAATAGACGAATGCCAGGACGGTCAGCAGGACAAAGGCGCCGAGCAGGATGCTGCCGGTCAAGGAAGAAGCGGTGAGGTCCGTATCTGCAGTGGTCGTCCGTTCGCGCATGCTTGCTCTCCGGTTACTGTGATAAGTAAGAGTTCAGTGGCGCCGTAAACGGAAAAGAATGGAGGAGGAGACATGCAACCCTGGCAAGGCTGGATGGTGAATCGCGGCGTTCTTGCCATGTGGCGCTTTCCTCGCGCGGCGCCATCATAAAAGACCGCGCTCCCTTCTGGCAATGACCATAGGTGGTGGCGTAATCGATTTATTTGGACGGTCTCATTCGCGTTTCTCCTGCATGGCTACTGTTACGTATATACGGCCGATTTCAGAGGCGATCGACTACCCATGAGGCCTGATCGACAGGTCCGCTTTTCGTCACGGCTGATCGTGGCGCATCTGATCAGCATGTGGCTTCTGTGGTCGGTACCTGGTTGGACCGTCGAGCCTCTGTCCATAGTTGAGCGGAAGGACGACCGTGAGCAAGTGCTTGGGCCGGTGCGCCGGATGACCATCACGACAAAAGATTCTCTTCTCACGTTAAGCTTTTCCGATACGGGGGCCTTGACCGAAAAGGCGACCAGGCATCGCACGGACCCTCCCGATGAGGCCGGGGAGCGGGTGATCTATCGGTACGATACGGATGGAAAGATAACTGGTAAGTTTGCCGCGGACTCGGATACAGAATTGGTCCCGCTTCGACTCTACGCCTACGATAATGACGGCAGGCCCATTGCCGAGGCAGCCTATCACTTGTGCCGCACATTTTCAGCTCTGCACCTCTATCACTACGATGAGGCAAAGCGACTCACTGAGCAGGTGCGGTTTGAGAGCCGGCGTCTCTCGCGGCTGGAGTTTCTCTACGATCAGAACGGACGGATTGAAAGGATCCGTACCCATCGGAATGGCCGGATTTTCCAGATCACCCACTATCACTATGACCAGATTGGACGGTTGACCAGCGTTGAATCGGAACTGCCAGATGGTACGATCGCGAGCATCACGCGCTATGGCTATGATGATCGGGGCAAGGTCATGACCCTGGTCCAGCATCATCCGAGTGATACGGCTCGCGATCAGACAGAAATCACAGCATACGAATACGATCCACGGGGCAATTGGACCAGACGCACCACGATCAGAGCGGTCAACCCGCTCGACGACGAAGGACTGCCTTTCGAAGAGCCAGTGCAAATTACTGAGAGGGAGATCCTATATGCCGAGGCTGTTTCCTCGTCGGAACGCTAAGGTGAGGTTTCTGTCCTGCAACCGGATCCCTCCTCCACGGATTCGAGATTCTCCTGCCGCGCAACGAGAGGCAATGGTATGCTGCACCCGTGATGCGCCGGTCTCTTTGAATTGATGAACCGATCCACCCTTCGCGCCGTCCTGACTCCACGACTCGGCATCATGCTGCCTTTGGGGTTTGCCTCCGGGTTGCCTTTGGCGCTCACGGGCGGGACCCTCCAAGCCTGGCTGACGGAAGCCGGCCTGGATCTGACGACCATCGGCCTGTTTGCCTACGTCGGTCTTCCCTATACCCTGAAATTTCTCTGGGCGCCGGTGATGGACCGGATCGTGCCGCCTTGGCTCGGCCGTCGCCGGGGTTGGATGATCGTGACCCAGGCTGGTCTCGCGCTGGCGTTAGCCTTAATGGCGTTCATCGGTCCAACGGCCGGTGCTCAGATCTTTGCAGCGCTGGCATTAGGCGTCGCCTTTCTGTCCGCCTCGCAAGACATCGTCTTCGATGCCTATCGAACCGATTTGCTCAAACCAGCCGAGCGGGGGCTGGGCGCTGCCACCTGGGTGATGGGCTATCGCATCGCGATGATTGCCTCCGGCTCGCTGGCGTTGATTGTCGCGGCGCGCCTGGGTTGGTCCGCAGCCTATCTCTGCATGGCCGGATTGATGGCGCTGGGTGTGGCGACCATCTTGATGATCCCTGAACCGGAGGCGGCGCAGACGGCGCCGCAGTCGATGAAGGAAGCGGTGTGGGGGCCGCTGTCTGAATTTCTCTCGCGTCCCATGGCGGGGGCGATGCTGGGATTGATCGTCCTCTATAAACTGGGCGACGCCTTTGCCGGCGCGCTGACGACCTCCTTTCTGCTTCGGGGGATGGAATTTTCGTCCGAAGATATCGGGGTGGTCCGTGCGCTCGGGATCGGGGCGACTATTTTAGGCGCCTTCATCGGCGGCGGCCTGATGCCGCAACTGGGACTCTTCCGTTCGCTGTTCCTGTTTGGCGTGCTGCAGGCGCTATCGAACCTCTCCTTCTTATGGTTGGCCTGGGTTGGGAAAAGCTACGCCGTCATGGCCTTCACCGTCGGATTCGAAAATCTCACCGGCGGCATGGGCACGGCTGCCTTCGTGGCGCTGGTCATGTCGCTCTGCAACCACCGTTATACCGCGACTCAGTTTGCCTTGCTCTCTTCCGTAGAAGCCCTGGGACGCGTCTTCCTCGGCTGGCCTGCCGCCAAGCTTGTCGGGCTGGCAGGGTGGGGCCCCTTCTTTTTCGTCACGTTCATTGCCGCTCTGCCGGGCCTATGGCTGCTGTTGGTCTTACGGAAGCCCGTGACGCAGCAAGCGGACGTGAATGAGGGAAAGAGTGAAGTCAGTTTGTCTTGTTGAAGGTTTCGGCAGGTGTGCGAACAAGACTATCGGACGGACAGTTTCCCATGACGGCTATCGAACACGTAGAAAGATCACATCTGGCGGCCTTCTTTACTCGGACTTGTCGCATGTGCTTAACCTTGGAAAGCTTGTGGAAATCTGTAGTTCCTCGAAATGGGCGCGCGAATGGTTATGGTGAAGCTGACCAATGGACTGCCATGCGACGGCTAGGAATTATTGGCTAAATTTGCGCTCTAACGGAGGCGCTCCAGTGGGAGGTCTTCGTGCTGTGCGCTCGACTCGCCCCTGAGCCCCGGCTTTGAGATTAAATATGATGCAGGACTCGGATGCTCCATTCTCCCTTAGGGACACGGCCAAGCAGGCTCGTCGCAGGGTGATGCTCCGCCTCCCGCATATGCAGCCACTCGTCGAGTATCTTCGGCGTATTCAGGAGCGGCAGGGTCCTGGCTGCTCGATGCCAGACTTTGACCCGTGTGACGGTGGGGTGCATGCAAAGCTGCTGTTCCTGCTTGAAGCACCAGGACCGCGTGCGGTCGGCTCCTCATTCATTTCCCGCAATAATCCTGATCAAACTGCCCGAAACTTGGGCTTATTGCTTCACGACGCGGGATTGCCGAGAGCGAGTACGTTACTTTGGAATATCGTTCCGTGGTACATCGGAAGCGGCGGAAATATTCGACCCGCAACGCGCACAGATATTGAAGAAGCGCTTCCTCACCTCGAGGCGTTAATCCATCTTCTTACTGATTTGAGAGCAATCATTCTGGTCGGCAAGCCTGCTAGGTCTGCGGCTCCTTCGGTGAAGGGGGTTACCAGCGCCCCAATTTTATTTGCACCTCATCCGAGCCCGAAAGTATTCAATATCTATCCGCACAAGCGGCAAGAAGCGCAGGATGTCTTCAGCTCCTTGGCTAATTATTTATGAAGTGGTTTGAACCCAAGTTGACTGCAGTCATGCTTCAGTCAATATATAGCCATACCCTGCATGCGCAGTCACCTTCTACAGCTTCATTTTCTCGACAGAACAGAATGAACAGCATGAGGGTCTGCAGCGGAGCCAGCGCCAAGGGTACGACCCACACCAACACCTTTTCCCACGTGCGCGTGCCTCAGGGAACATCCTGATAAAAATCTACACGAGCAGGCCGATTTAGAGGCGGCCATTCAACAGCTGTTATGAACCTCAAGCCGCTTCACAGCGCTTCCTGGCTTCCACTATGTGAGCCGTTTGACATAGTCTGTAATCTAGTCCAGCGTATGACCATGATTAAGCTCAATGTGCATGAGGCTAAAACACATCTTTCCAAATACTTGGCTAAGCTCAAAGCCGGGGTGCGGATTCTGTTGTGCAAGCGGAATTCACCCATTGCTGCGATCACGGCATTGCCGGAACCTGCGACTCGGGCTCGTCCCATCGGCCTGGCGAAAGGCCGCTTCTCCATCCCGCCCGGCTTTTTTGAACCTCTCCCGGAGGCGTTCGATGGGAGGCTGAAGCAACCCATCACGATTCGTTTGGATAAAGCGACTGGGGCCTATTTCAAGGGGTTAGCCGACGAAATCGGCATGCCACCAGAATCTCATCAATTTGTCTCTGCGCGATTGCGCGTTGCATCAGAAGAAGCTTGATCTGAGGTGGGCCTCGTGACTCAACGTGACATTGAGTGCGTGCTCAGCCAAGGCCGGAGAAGAAGTCGTGCCTCAGCGATTGTGTGGTGGCCATACCCGGCATGCGCTATTGTCTCCTAAGGCTTCACTTTCCTCTGTAGAAACAAAATGAACAGCATGAGGGTCGGCAGCGGAGCCAGCGCGAACGGCAGGAGCCAGAGCAAGACGTTTTTTCCCCGCACGCGGGCTTGATCGAACATCCAAATGAAGATCCATATGAGCAGGCCGATGTAATTCGCGGCCATCCAGCGGGTGGTGTGAACCTTCAAGCTACTGATCGATTCCGGCTCACCCAGGAGGAAAAACATTCCGGCGAGGAGCACGAAGGCTCCCAGAAGTCCTCCAACGAGGCGTTTGCTCCACACGAACATAGTTTGTCCTCCCCATAACGTCTGATCGCCGTGATTGCATGGCCCAGGGTTTCTTTCCCGAGAAATCGGGCGTAAGCTAAACAGGCCCGGTTCATTTGTCAAACCGCCACGCAGCTGTGGCCGCCATCGATTATGAGCAAGTTCGTCTCCATGATAGGTGAAAATTGAGGACCTTGACGCTGGCTGGTATGGCGGCAGGCTTGCTGGTGGCGGTAGGGTTGGCGGCGACCAACCCGACGATAGACGCCTACATTCGTTTTGTGGAAACCCGGCTGATGGCTGAAATCGATAAAATGGATCAGACCACTCCGCGTCATGAACGCGATCTGATCAAGGGCATGTTTCGCGCTCAAGGCAGCAAACTCATGGAAGGGGTCATCCGGCCGAATACGAAGCGAAGTAATTGGGGATTGCTCAGCCTGTTTGAAACCAACGTGCTGAACCAGCCGGTGCTGGTTCTCGGAATGGCCGGGCAGTTCATCCCCTTGCGTGGAGTCGAGGAGGCGACGCTGAAGGTCGGCCGGCTCGCTTTTTAGTCAGCCGTCACAATTTTTTCTTGCCGTCGGCAAAAACCCCCCTGATTCGACTCCTTCGACTGTGGATAACCTGAACAAAAAAGGCACAAAACCGGCTTCCAATCCGGTGAAAAAGCTATCACCAACTTATCCCCAGTAACCACAGGTGTTCCACAACATTTTGTTTGACAAACTTTCTCGATGACTATATCTAGTGGTTCATGGAGATTGTAGAAGAAATCAACTTGATGGCGATCATGTCATTCGATCCCCATTCCGGCTGGTCCTGACCGGCCGTCATTTGCATCATTTTGCCAGGCGCCTGCTTGAAGGAGGAAACCAGTGAGGATTGAACGAAGATTCACCAAACGTGGGCAGAGTCCCTATGAGGGTCTTACGTTCGTGCAACGTTCTTCGGAGATCCGGAATCCCGACGGATCGACGGTCTTCAAATTGGACCACATCGATGTGCCTGAGCATTGGACGCAATTGGCGATTGATATCCTGGCCCAAAAGTACTTCCGAAAAGCCGGAGTTCCGCAGGTGCACGAAGATGGAACGCCGTTGGTGGACGCCGCTGGCAAGCCGGTATTGGGAGGTGAACGCGATGCCCGCCAGGTGTTCGAACGGCTGGCCGGTTGTTGGACCTTCTGGGGAAAGAATCACGGCTATTTCAAGACGGCCGAAGACGCCACCGCGTTTCATGACGAGATGTGCTACATGCTGGCCAATCAAATGGCCGCCCCCAACAGTCCCCAATGGTTTAACACGGGATTGCACTATGCCTACGGACTGTCGGGGCCGGCACAGGGACACTTTTACGTCGATCCCAAGCTGGGCGAGGTCGTCAAGGCGACGAATGCCTTCGAACACCCCCAGCCGCATGCTTGCTTCATCCAGTCCATCGAAGATGACTTGGTCAACGAAAACGGCATCATGGACCTGTGGGTTCGTGAGGCGCGGCTCTTCAAGTATGGGTCCGGCACCGGCACCAACTTCTCGCGATTGCGAGGAGACGGGGAATCCTTGTCCGGCGGCGGGAAGTCTTCCGGCCTCATGTCGTTCCTGAAAATCGGCGATCGCGCCGCCGGAGCGATCAAATCCGGCGGGACGACCAGGCGTGCGGCCAAGATGGTCTGCCTGGATCTCGACCACCCGGACATCGAAGAATTCATCGATTGGAAAGTCGTCGAAGAACAGAAAGTCGCCGCGATGGTGACCGGCTCCAAGGTCTGCGCTGAACGCCTCAACGCCGTCCTCAAGGCCTGCCTGTCGATCGACGGCCAGGGACAGGGCCATGTCGAATTGGATATGAAAAAGAATCAGGCGCTGCGGGATGCCGTATCGTCAGCCAGGCGCGACATGGTGCCGGAAGCCTATATCCACCGCATGTTCGACTATGCGAAACAGGGCTATACGCATTTCGTCTTCCATGAATACGACACCAATTGGGACGGCAAGGCCTACCAGACCGTGTCGGGACAAAACTCCAACAACAGCGTGCGCATTCCCAATGGGTTCTTCGAGGTGCTGGAGCGGGACGGCGATTGGGAGTTGCGGCGGCGGATCGACGGCAGGGTGAGCAAGCAGGTCAAGGCGCGCGACCTCTGGGACAAGATCGCCTGGGCCGCCTGGATCTGCGCCGACCCCGGCACCCAATACGACACGACGATCAACGAATGGCACACATGCCCGGAAGACGGGCGGATCAACGCCTCCAACCCCTGCTCTGAATATATGTTCCTCGACGATACGGCCTGCAATCTGGCATCGTTGAACCTATCCAAATTTTTCAATGCGGAGGGCGAGTTCGACCTGGAGTCTTTCCGCCATGCGGTCCACCTCTGGACCATTGCGCTGGAAATCAGCGTGTTGATGGCGTCGTTCCCCAGCAAGGCGATTGCCCAGAAAAGTTATGAGTTCCGGACTCTGGGTTTGGGCTATGCCAACCTCGGCACCATTCTCATGAAGCAAAGCATTCCGTATGATTCACCGAAGGCGACGGCGATTTGCGGGGCGATTACGGCGATCATGACCGGTGAGTCCTATGCGACCTCCGCGGAAATGGCGGCTGAAATCGGGCCGTTTCCCGGCTACGGCAAAAACCGTGAGTCGATGCTGCGGGTCATCCGGAATCACCGGAGGGCGGCGTACGGTGCGGCACGCGAGGAGTATGAAGACCTCACGATCCTGCCGGCATCGATCAGGCCGGAACATTGCCCGCCGGCGATGCTGCTCGCGGCAAGGCGCGCCTGGGATCGCGCGCTGGAATTGGGCGCGGCCTATGGATACCGCAATGCCCAGGTGACGGTGATCGCGCCGACCGGCACGATCGGTCTGGTCATGGATTGCGATACGACCGGCATCGAGCCCGACTTCGCCCTGGTCAAGTTCAAGAAACTGGCGGGCGGCGGCTACTTCAAGATCATTAATCAGAGTTTGCCGCCGGCGCTGGAAGCGCTGGGTTATACCAAGGCGCAGATGGATGACATCGTCGCCTACTGCGCGGGCCATCAAACCCTGCAGGGGGCGCCCTTCATCAATCATGAAGCGTTGCGCCAAAAAGGATTCGACGATGCGGCGCTGGAACGGCTGGAGAGTTCGCTGGCGCAGGCCTTCGAGATCCAGTTCGTCTTCAACAAGTTTACGCTCGGCGAGGAATTCTGCCTGGAGAAACTGGGGATCACCGAAGCGCAGTTGGCGGATCCCACCTTCAACATGCTGAAGACCCTGGGCTTCACGCAGGAGGAAGTGGCGGCGGCGAACGACTACTGCTGCGGCACCATGACCGTCGAGGGAGCGCCCCATCTGAAGGCCGAACATCTGCCCATCTTCGATTGCGCCAATCGCTGCGGGCGTATCGGCCAGCGCTACATCGCCGTCGATGCGCATATCCGGATGATGGCGGCGGCTCAGCCCTTCATCAGCGGCGCCATCAGCAAGACCATCAATATGCCGGCCGATGCCACCCTGGACGATGTCAAATCGGCCTATCTGTTCGCCTGGAAGAGCATGGTCAAGGCCGTGGCGCTCTATCGCGACGGGTCGAAACTGAGCCAGCCGCTGAATGCCTCATCGGACAGCGGAAAGGGCATAGATGCGGCGCCCAGCGTCATGAGCGTGGCAGAGAAGGTGGCCGAGCGCGTGCTGGTGCGGTATCTGGCGAAGCGACGCCCCCTGCCGGCGCGGCGCAGCGGCTATACGCAAAAGGCGATCATCGGCGGGCATAAACTCTATCTTCGCACCGGCGAATATGAAGACGGGACGCTCGGCGAAATTTTCCTCGATATGCACAAGGAAGGGGCCGCCTTCCGCAGCCTGATGAACAATTTCGCCATCGCGATTTCGCTCGGACTGCAGCACGGCGTGCCGCTGGAGGAGTTCGTCGAAGCCTTCGTGTTCACCCGGTTCGAACCCAACGGGCCGGTGAAACTCAACGATCGCATCAAGATGGCCACGTCGATCATCGACTACATCTTCCGTGAACTCGCGATCACCTATCTCGAGCGGGCCGATCTGTCGCAGGTGCGCGAAGAGGACCTCCGCATGGATTCGATGAAGAAGGATGAGCAGGACCCGGAATGCGTGGCGGAGGAGGCGGACATGACCGCGCTGGCGAAGTCGTCGATCCTGACCGAGCATTTGCCCGTGCGTCGGAACGGGGCAAGCAGCGGGAACGGACATGGACACAAACAGGGGAACGGCAGCGTCGCCCATAAAATAGAACTCCAGCGGGAGACCTTGACCGTAACGTCGGTGCTCAAGGAAGCCAAAGAAAAGGGCTATGAAGGCGATCCCTGTCAAAACTGCAAACAGTTCACTCTGGTGCGTAACGGAACCTGCCTGAAGTGCCTGAGCTGCGGAGAGACGAGCGGATGTTCGTAGTCGAGGAAACGCATCTGGATAGGGTTTGACAAGGAGAGCTAGATGGAACGGGCCCCGGAGAACTGCAACGATCCGCGGACGGAAATCGTGCATCGGTTCTTCAAAGGGACTGAAAACACGTACGATGCCATGGTCCATTATGCGACCTTCGGCATCGACGGCCGGTGGAAACGCCGGATTGTCGATCTATTGCCCCATGCTCCTGAGCGCATTCTCGACCTGGCCTGCGGAACGGGGATTTCCACGCTGGCCATCGCCAGCCGATTTCCCCATTGCCGGGTGATCGGAGTGGAGCTGCGAGCCGAGTATTTGAGCATCGCCAGGAGAAAAATTCAGCAACTTGGCGTAAAAAACGTGGAGTTCGTTTTGAGCCGGGCGGAAGACTATCGGTCCAGTGAACCCTTCGATGCCGTGGTGTCTTCATATCTGGCGAAATATGCCGACCTCGCGCGGCTGGTCCCTCTCTCAAAGGAACTGCTCAAAGCGGGAGGCGTGGTCGTGATGCACGATTTCAGCTTCCCGCCCAAGGCCTATTTGGTCCCGCTCTTTCGTCTCTACTTCAAGGGCCTTCAGCAGGTATGCAATGTCTTCTTCCCCTCGTGGAAAGAGATTGCGTACGGTCTGCCGAAGTTGATTGAGTCGACGCGATGGATTCCAGAGGTGACCGAGGCGCTGCACGGCAATGAGTTTCAGGATATTCGCCTCGAATATCTGACGGCGTATGGGGCCGCGGTTGTGACCGCTACAAAATAGGATGCTGCACCCGCCACAGCAACAAACCCAGGCTGAGCAGGATCACGGCCGCGCTGAGACTTTGTAGGATCACCTCAAATCTGCGGATCTCTTCCTCTTGCTGGCTCGCGTTCTCCAACAACATCGGGCCAATTCGGCGTTTCAACGCCTTGTACGGCCTCGAGACCTTGATCTCCACCAGACTGAGCAGGGCCATCGCTATCGCCAGGACCAACACCGCCGGAGAGACGCGATTGGTTTGAATCACATATCCGGCAAGGACCGGCAATGCGCCCCACGACAGGGCGAACCAGGCGTCGGTGTGGAAGGTCCCGTTGAACCATTCCAGGTTGTAGGCGAAGAGGAAAAACCCTTCCGCCAGGGCAATGGGCGCCAACAGCGGTGTGGCTGTCACAATGTAGTAGAGTCCGATGCCATAGGCGATCAGGACCGATGACAAAGCCAGAGACCACAGCAGAGGCGGAGACAACATCGATCCCCAGGGCTTGACGCCTGTGCTGCCGAGCGCATCTAAGGCGTGAGCCCCGATCCCGAGCGCGAGAAAGTAGATCAGCACGATGGCTCCGGCTCGGTCCCAGTGGATGTCCTCGGCGAGCATGGCCCCCATGATTGTATAGGCCAAGACCATCCCGGTATAAGGTAGGAACAATAATCCGACCAGGACTCGGAAGGCGGGTGGGCCCCAACCGGGCACGAACCATTCCGTTTGCCGATCAACGGCTGCGTCAAGTTTCATGGGGGTCTCCTTTATAGGCCGACCTTCGGTCATCCTGCCCCGCACTCGACCGCCTTTATAGTCAGGGGTTCTTGCCTCATTTCTTTGGCGTCGTCTCAATGCTGCGGTTGCGACAGAGCACTCGTACTATCCCGCAACCAGTCCGTAAAGTCCATGGAAGCCGGCGCGCATGATTCAGAGCCGCCCGATGAAAAGCGGCATGCACTCCGCACGCGCCTGATGGGTCTGTCCGAAGACGAGCGGGTCGAATACGCCATCCGATGGGCGCAGGCACGGCAATTCCTCTCAAATGAGGAATCGCAAGCTTCCGTGGAGTCCTTGAAGATCGGCTACGCGCTCGTTAGGGACGCCGCCTGCCTATTGAACACGTTTCAGCCCCGGTCTCTTTAGGCCCCGATACATGTCTGGTGGACCACCAAGACCCTGCAACGCCATGGCAGGGAGCCCATGGATTGGAGCCGTTATACCGCCGCCGGCCCTGTGACAGTGGACTGCATTGCCGGAGATCACATGGATGCGGTTCAATGTATTCAAGTCCATCAACGGATCAGCGACATCTTGATGAATCGTTCAAGATGCGAGTCATAACTATGTCCACCATCCACCTCTGATTGACTCGCTTCGCATGGTTTGGTCTTGACCGCCGGCGGCAGCGCAGCTTCAGTTGTGATCTTTGGGTTGATCCTCCCCGTCAAGTATGGGAGGATTGCGCGCACGCGACCGAGCGGATGATGCCGGTCGAAGCCGGAATCATAGAGACTGATTGAAGGACTCAGCGGAGGGAGAGGAGCCGATGCCGACAACGACGCAATTTGTAGTGAGTGGGCTGAGCAAACCGGGTGTGCTGGCCGAGGTGACGGCCGTCCTCGGGGCGGCAGGGGTCAACATCAAAGCGTTCTTTGCGCCTGAGGTAACCGGCCCGGGAAAGCTGCGCCTCATCGTGGCCGATGTGGACGGGGCACGCACGGCGCTCAGGAAATCCAAGATCAAATTTCGCGAGGAGACTGCCTTGATCCTGAGCCTGGAAAACAAGCCGGGCGCGTTGAAACAGGTCGCAGACTCGCTGACCAGAGCCCGCATCAACGTGAAATGCGGCTATTGCACTCCCTCCCGGGAGGGCAAACGGGCGATCGTGGTCCTGACCGTATCTAATACCACCAAAGCACTCGGCGTGCTCCGCACCCACTCGCTCGACGAATTCTGATCGACCCTCTCATGGGAACGCGGAGGACAGGCAGGAGAGGCCTTCTTCTTCCCTTGCTGGTACTTTCCCTTATGGCATGGCTCAACGGCTGTTCCGGCCGGACCCCTGCGCCTCCATCCTATCCGCCTGCTTACCCACTCGGCTTTGTGGAACGGGGCAGCGCATCCTGGTACGGGCCTGGCTTCCATGGAAACCGCACGGCGAACGGTGAATTGTATGACATGCACAAATTGACCGCCGCGCATCGAACCTTGCCTCTCGGATCGGTGGCGGTGGTGCGATCCTTGACCAACGGCAGGCAGGTGACCGTCCGTATCAACGATCGGGGGCCGTTCGCCAGAGGCAGGATCTTGGATCTGTCGTACGCGGGCGCCCTGGCAATGGGCATGGTCGGTCCCGGCACCGATGAAATTGAATTGCGGGTCGTCGGGTACCAAGGTCAAACCGGACGCAAAGCACCGCTGCGCCTGCAGGTCGCGTCATTTGCCGATCCTGCCAATGCGCAGGCCTTGGCACGACAGTTATCAAGGTCGGGCTATCCAGGCTCGACGGTGGTCGCGATCGATCTTCCCGAGGGCCGCCGCTATCGGGTCTATACCGGTCGGTTTGCGGCAGAATCAACGGCCGAACGGGCCGCAGTACAGCTGAAACGGGTACTCGATACGGACGCGTTCGTGATCCGCGACGACCTCTCCGCGCCGACTTCGGCTGATCCGTGAAAAGCGCTCCATAGGAAACAGCAGCGAAGCCTGTTAAGATGTAGGAATGCGCGGTTACTGAGAAGCGCTGTAACCCTTGATGCATCTGTCTGCCTGTGCTAATTGTTAAAGCCGATGGATGATAGTGGCCCGAGAGGACCGTATCCGATCGTTTTTCCCCATGCCAGGCCAAGTCTTGCGGTTCGGACCATTGGCTCCGAACTGATCCAAGGATCCATCATTCACTACAACACATTCTTCCGGCACGTTTACTCTCGATAGGTCTTATGGACATTGTCGTTCTGATATTGCTCATTCTTTTGTCTGCTGTGATCTCCGTCGTTGAAGTGGGATTCTATTCGGTCAACGATACCAAGCTCAGGGCATTGGCCGCCACGGGAAGCAAGCGGGCGGAGATGGCCCTCCACCTGAGGACCGATGCCCAGCGTCTCCTCCTGACGATCCTGGTCGGAGATCGTCTGATCGATACGGCCACGGCTTCGCTGGCCACCATCATTGCGCTGAACCGGTTCGGCGGACAGGGGCTCGAAGGGGTCCTCGGCGAAGCCTTCGCGGTCCTGGTCGGAATCCTGACCTTTGTCCTCCTGGTGTTTGCCGATCTGGTTCCGAAGACCCTGGCTGCCAAATACTCGGTTCCGGTGGTGTTAAACATGGCCTATCCGGCCTACGCGGCGCAGCAATTGCTCAAGCCCATCATGTTCTTCGTCGTGCCGCTCATCTACAAGCTGACCGGTGGAAAGGGACTCAGTGTGCCCTTCGTCACGGAAGAAGAATTGAAGATCATGTTGGATGAAAGCAGCAAGAGCGGCGTGATCGAGGCGCAGGAAGTCAAAATGATCAAGAACGTCTTCCAGCTCAAGGACATCACGGCGGAAGACTGTATGACCCCGCGCATCTATATGTTTTCGCTCGACTGCAACCAGCCCTTGCGGGAAGCGAAGGAATTGCTGTTCAAATCGAAGTACTCACGCATCCCATTGTATGAAGGCACGCTGGATAACATCATCGGGATTTTGTACAAAACCAAGGCGTTGACGGCGCTGGCGCAAGGCCATACGGAGATGAAGCTCCATGACATCGCGAGCCCGGCTCTGTTCGTGCCCCATGCCAAGTCCGCCGACGACCTCATGAAGCAGTTCCAGCTGGACAAGCGCCATATGGCGATCGTGGTGAACGAGTTCGGCGGCGTGATGGGGTTGGTGACGTTGGAGGATTTGTTGGAGGAAGTGGTCGGCGAGATCGTCGACGAGACCGACATCACCGAAGAATTGATCAAGCGGATCGGAAAAAATCAGATCTTGGTGCATGGGCGCACCGAAGTCCGCAAGGTCAACGACTTCCTCAAGGTGGATCTAGGCGACGAGGCGGTGACGATCAGCGGCTTGATTCAACACGAGCTGGGGAGAATTCCCAAGGTCGGAGAAGAATTGCACATTGCGAATTGCCGCCTCGTGATCCACGATGCCGATCCGCGCGTGATCAAAAGCGTTCAGATCTACAAGGAAGAAAAACATCCATCGGCGCATGACGCCATCGTCGAGGAACAGCTGCCGGTCAGTCAGGCTTCACCAGATCGGTAAACTCAGCCTCCGTCAGTATCCGCACTCCCAGTTTCTTCGCCTGATCCAGCTTCGATCCCGGTTCGCCTCCGGCCACCACAAACGATGTCTTCTTGCTGACGCTGGATGAAATGTGTCCGCCCAGCTGTTCGACAAGCTGTTTCGCCTGGTCCCGGCTATAGCCGTCCAATCCACCGGTAAAGACAAACGTACGGCCTGCCAGGGATTGGCTCACGGCGGTTGTTCCTGCGGGCGGCGGAGCAATGGACAGGCCTCGTTCGACCAGACGAGCGATGACCTGCCGGTTTCGTTCTTCGCTGAAGAAAGAGGCCAAACTCCTGGAGATTTCCGGACCGATCTCGCGAACCAGGACAAACTCCTCCTCTGTCACCGTCATCAGCCGAGGCAGGGTGCCGAACTGCTTCGCGAGCACCCGGGCGATGTGTTGTCCCACCTGGCGGATACCCAGCCCCATCAATAGGCGCTCCAGCGAGACTGACTTACTGCGCTCGATCGATTCAAGCAACATCGCGGCGGACCGATCGGCGAATCCTTCAAGGGAAAGCAACTGTTCCTTGGTCAGGCTATAGAGGTCGGCCAGATCACGGACCAACCCCCTGTCCACCAACTGGGCCACCGTCTTTTTCCCCAACCCGTCAATATTCACTGCGCTCTTGGAAGCGAAGTGTTCGATGGCGCCTTTCAATTGGGCCACGCAGACGGTTTGACCGGTACAGTAAAAGTAGGCGCCCTCGCGCGCCACGGCGGATCCGCAGACCGGGCAATGGTCCGGCATGACAAACGGCTCCTGTCGTTCTTCGCCGGGGATCGGGACCCGTTCAGCGATCGCTGGAATCACATCGCCGGCCCGTTCGACTTTCACGGTATCGCCGATGCGGATATCCTTGCGGGCCACCTCATCCGCATTGTGCAACGTGGCCCGGCTGATCGTCACACCGCCCACTTCCACCGGCTTCAACAGGGCTAGCGGTGTCAGGGTGCCGGTGCGTCCGACGGATACGACGATGTCTTGAAGGATCGTGATTTCCTTCCGCGGCGCGAATTTATACGCGATGGCCCAGCGGGGGCTTCGTGATTTGCTGCCCAGCCGGTCCTGCCAGTCGCGCCGATCGACCTTGACGACGATACCGTCGATTTCAAACGGAAGGGTTTCCCGCCTCTGATCGATGTCCTGGTGAAATGCCAGCACTTCTTCAATGGAAGCGCAACGCCGCCGATAGTCGGGCACCGGAATTCCCCAATCAGCCAAGGCCGACAGTTCATCCCAGTGGGTCGGCGGCGGCGCACCGGAAACCGCCATCATGTCGTAACAGGTCAGGGTCAGCGGCCGCAGGGCGGTGATGCGGCTGTCCAATTGCCGCAACGCTCCCGCCGCCGCATTTCTCGGATTCGCAAAGACTTCTTCACCTCGCTCGGTCATGCGCCGATTCAACGACTGGAATTCATCCAGCCGCATATACACTTCTCCGCGAATGACCAGATGCTCCGGCGGGGAACTGTGATGGAGCTGCAACGGCAGCGCGCGGATCGTGCGCAAATTGATCGTGACATCTTCTCCGATCGTGCCGTCGCCTCTGGTGGCACCCCGCACGAACCTGCCCCGGTCGTACCGGAGCTCGACCGACAGGCCGTCGAATTTGGGTTCCGCCGTATAGATGATGTGGTTCGTTTCGAGTTCCCGTTTCATACGGGTATCGAAGGCGAGGACGTCTTTTCGGTCGGTCATCGAATCGAGGCTCAGCATCGGCTTTTCGTGGGGAACCTTGAGCAGTTCGTCGAGAGGAGGCGCGCCGACGCGCTGGGTCGGTGAGTCGGTCGTGATGAGGTCCGGATAGGCGGTCTCGATGTCGGTCAGTTCCCGAAAGAGGCGGTCGTACTCCGCGTCGGAAATTTCCGGACGGTCCATCCTGTAATAGAGATGGTCGTGATGCCGAATTTCACGGCGAAGATCAGTGATCCGTTCTACGGCTTCCGTGCGGGTCATCGGCCGGCTACTCGCGAATGAACTGCGCCGCAAAACTGCGGATCTCGTGCCCGTTCAATACATGGAAGCGCCGCAAGCGGTCGATCATCTGGCCCGAAAACCGGCTCATGGGAATAGGGACCAGCCGCCGTCCGAACCTTGCGGCAATGTGCCGCCAGCGAGCTTTCGGCGGAACCGGGGTGACGAGCGCCACATGCGTTTCACGGGAATGCAAGGCTCCTCCTGCGATCACACGCTCTTCGAGGGTCTTCGCAAACTGGAGCGACTCATCGGTCCAAATGTCGGGAATCGGGCGAGGAGGGAACATAAACAGCGCGCCGCCATAGCGCGACTGTCCGATGCCGGGGGCGACCATGTTGTTCAAGAACGGCGTGGCATAGAAACAAAGGGTGGATTCCTGCGCATGTTCGGCGTACCAGGTGGCCTGCCAGCTGTAGCGCCCGGGATCAGCCGGGGTATCGAAAAGAAAAATAACCGTGTCGACGTTGCCGCGCGCAGGCGGAATGTCTTTGACGTAAATCTCCATGCGCTTCGGGCGGCCCGTCTTGTGTCCTTCATGCCAATGACGCAGACTTTCCCGCAGGTCGATGCCGTCTTTCATCGATGTCGTGAACTTTTCACTCTTGGCCAAATCGGACCCGATGATGGCCTTCGCCTGCTCGCGGACATGGGTGTGGAAACTTTCGATCTTCGAATCTTCAGGCGGCCACGAACATTGCCGCTGGGGATTCCAAAGATAGGACCAGCGCCGGCTTTTAGGTTGGGGCGGTCGGGGCCGGAGCGCGAGCGAACGCCAGACCAGCGGCGTGCCCTGCAGTCGATTCGTAGCCCGGACGATCCGATCGTCGGGCAAGGCGAACCGGCCGAGTCCCGCGGAGATGCTGGGCCGGTGCGTCTGCTCGATGTCTTGATAGGAATAGCGTTTTGCGGTTTCCAGCAGGCGGATCGCAAAATCGTCGCCGGCCGTTTGTTTGGCGGCGAGCACCAGCGTGTACAAATCCGGCGTGAGTCGGCGGTCCAGAAGCGAATGGTTACGGACGTACTGTAAATAGGACTGCAGCAGTTGAGGCGTCACCCAGTTGGGGACGGTCCGGCCTTCCCCATCATGCGCCGTTTGCCAGCCCGCGCGTGTTTCGAGCAGCAATTCCTTGATCCCGTCGACGGAGAGATGCCGGTCTGAATGGACGGTAGCGCGGCGCCGTTCGTACAGCTCGGTAAGAAAAGGCAGTTCACCTAACAGGAAATAGAGTGACGGCGGATCGACGAGATAGCGTTCGGGCCGACCTACGGTCTGTTCCGGCATCCGATAGTCGGCGCGCTGCCGGTAGGCCTGCCGGATCCAGGGCCAATCGGCGAAGTGACAGAGGCACAGGATACGGTCGTAGTCCAGTTCCAACTGATGAAGCTGAAAGGCCATCCAGGCGATGCGCGCCTGCTGTTGTGTCCCCTCCGCAGGCGCGGCGAGCGTGGGCACCAGCGCGGCGGCGAAGGCGGCATACGAAAGGCGCTTGAGAGCATAGGCGTCGGGAGAGAAGAACGGGACGGGTTCGAATGTACTGACCTCACGGTCGATGTAGGCCCGGGGAATTCCCTCTCCGATGGCGACACGAATGCCCATGATGACCGCCTGACAGGGATCGACGGGGACATAGTTCACGACAGCGGTGTCTTCCTGATCGCGTTCCTGCTGAACGATCACGCTGATCGTCGGCAAGTCGGCGACGGCCTCTTCGAGAGGATGTTCGAATGAGGGTGGGAGTGGAACCGCCAGGCAGTCGTACCGGTTGGCGATCAACTTTTCACGAACTTCTTGGGCGACATCGCCGCTGCCGTGCAGGATCGGAAAGAGGTCAAGGCGCGGCGAAAGACGGAAGACGGAGTCGACGGTGGAAGATGACGCTGCCATTATCGGCCGGGGTGGAGCGGGTCATCGCTTTCGAAAAAGAAATCGCCGAGGCCCTGCGGCAAGGTCTGATCGCCCAAGGCGCGTTTGCGGCGGCGTGATTGAGAGGGCAGATCGAGAGCTTCCTCGCCGAGGACCTTGATAAGGGATTCTCGCCATGCGGCATCGGCCGAGAGCGGATCCGCGGGATCCTGCGCGCGCCGCTTGAGGGCGTATTGCAACACATGGATGCCGTCACGCACCGAGTAGTCGAGGCTAAGGTGATGCGCCTCCTGGAGGAATTCGACGGTCATGGCGAGCATGTCCGATGGAGCGAAAGGCAGATGGTAGCGCAGAATCGCCAGCTCGTCTTCTCTGCCAGGAAATCCCATCCCAAGCGTCGGCTGCAAGCGCGACAGGATATAGTCCGGCACCTCATAAGTAGAGGCATCTTCGTTCATGGTGACGCAACAGCGGAAATCCGCATGGGACTTGATGAGAATTCCCGCGATGATCGATTCCACGCATCGCCGGTGATCGAGCAGCGGGGCCAGGGAAGCCCAGCTTTTTTCGTTCATCCGGTTGCCTTCGTCCAGGACGCAGATGCTGCCGGTCAACACGGCCGTGACCAGCGGAGAAGCATGGTAACTGATGGCGCCGGATTCGGCCAATACCGGCGTGATCAGAAGGTCTTCGGGACGCGTATCCGCCGTGCATTGAAAGATATAGAGGTCCTGCTTCCGCTCACGGGCTCCCGCCATGGCCAATGTCGTTTTCCCCATACCGGGCTGACCGGTGATCCGCGGGGACAGAGGAAGATCGCGCTCATCGATCACCAGCCAGCAAGCCAGGAGTTGTTTGAGGATTTCACGATTGCCGATCCACTCCTGGCCCATCGTCATAGACTGTGCGAGGTGCAGCGTGACGCCTTCGATGGTGAGCGATCGTGCGGGGGTCGGTCTAGCGCTTGTAGTCATGGTCTTTTGCCGGCTCGATTGGATAGAATAGGCGATATGGAAATCTCGCTCGAACGGTAGCATAGGGTCGGGGAAAGGGTCAAACGGAGAGCCCGCCCATTTCACTTTGACTTTCGCTGCCTTGGACCGTATTCTTACCCGGTTTGCAAGACCTGAAACCGCAGGGATCTCATCATGAGTTCCTGTTGGGAGCACATGCACGATCGTTCACAACATCGTTCGATTGATATCGGCAGTAACAAGGAGCGACATGATGAGCCAGCGTAACGGACGAATGAGACGCGCCACGGCGGTTCCCGTCGGCCTGCTCGTCCTGAGCAGTCTGACCATGGGCGGATGTGTGATGTCTGAGAAATATGAAGCCGAAAAAGCACGAAGTTTGAATTTTCAACGTCTCCTGGCGCAGGAGGAAAAACGCAGCGCGGAACTCGACAGCGAAGTGAAACGCGCCAAGCGGGAGCTTGGCGACTACGAGGGGCGTAATCGTGAGCTTGCTGCGCAGGTGGAAGCGGTGCGGCTGCAGGCGGCTCAGATTCGGGATGAAGCGCAGTCCATGAAGGAGGCAGCTCTGCTGGAAAAGCGGGCACATGAAGACATGAAGCGCCTGACCACGGTTCCATCCAAGGCCAAAAAGGCTTCGCCGGCCCCCGCAAAGGATTTTTCATCGGCGGTCGACGAGGCGTTGAAGTCCGATATGTCCTCGGATTTGAAGTCGGATTCCTCCATAGACGCATTCGGACGCGATCGGACGGAATTCGACGTGTTCGGCGAGACACCCTCGTCCGAGCCCGGCACCATCCACACGGTCCGTCGCGGTGAAACCCTGTATCGCATCGGTCAGAAGTATCATGTCGCTGTGGATGAACTGCGCAAGTGGAATAACTTGAGAAAAGATTCCATCGAGGTGGGACAGAAGTTGATCGTCAGCCAACCGTAAACATCACGGTATCACGGGTAATGAATAGGCATCGATACTCGCTCACACTCGACGAATTTCGCGTCCTGTCGACGGAAGGCAATTTGATTCCGCTGTACCGGGAGATTTTGGCGGATTATGAGACGCCGGTCTCGGCCTTCGCCAAAATCGACCAGGGACCGACCGCCTATCTGCTGGAAAGCGTGGCCGGCGGCGAAAACTGGGCCCGTTATTCCTTTCTGGGAAGCGGGGCCTCGGCGGTGATCCGCGAAGAGAAGGGCGATCTGGTACTGACCCGCGGGAAAAAAAGCCAGCGGATTGCGAGCGGCGGAAATCCGTTGGAACGTTTACGTGCACTGATGGCGGAATACCGGCCGGTGACGGTACCGGGGTTGCCGCGGTTTGTCGGAGGAGCGGTCGGCTATTTCAGCTACGACATGGCGCGGACGTTCGAGGATGTGCCGAGCCTCCGCAAGGACAGTCTGGACATGCCGGATCTCGCATTTCTACTGACCGATACCCTGCTGATTTTCGACAATGTGTCGCAGAAGATCAAGGTGGTGGCGAACGCCTACCTGGAATCGGCGAAGGAGCGCGATATCCGTGGCGCATACCGCCATGCCACCGTCCGAATCGAAAAGATCATCGCCCGCCTGAAGCGGCCGATGCGGCAACCGAAACAGAAACGGCGCCGGAAGCCGATTACTTTTACGCCTAACATGAACCAGGCCGATTTCGAGAAAATGGTCGTCCGGACGAAGGAGTACATCCGCGCGGGCGATGTCGTGCAGGCCGTGCTGTCCCAGCGCTGGGAAACGCAAATCCATACGACGCCGTTCCAGCTCTATCGCGCGTTGCGGGTCATCAATCCCTCGCCCTATATGTATTATTTGCGGGTGGCCGGCGTCGAGCTGGTGGGATCTTCGCCCGAAACCCTGGTCCGTTGTGAAGACGGACAGATCTCGTTACGTCCCATCGCAGGCACGCGCCGGCGCGGGCAGACGCCTGAAGAGGACCAGGCACTGGCGCGGCGATTGCTGGCCGATGACAAGGAACGGGCGGAACATGTCATGCTGGTGGATCTGGGACGCAACGACGTCGGCCGGGTGGCGGCCAAGGGTTCGGTGAAGGTGGAGTCGCTGATGCAGGTCGAGCGTTATTCCCATGTCATGCATATCGTGTCGCAGGTCACGGGAGAGTTGTATAAGGGTCGATCAGTTTACGATGTGTTGCGCGCCTGCTTTCCCGCCGGGACCGTGTCCGGCGCCCCTAAAATCCGAGCGATGCAGATCATCGAGGAATTGGAACCGACCCGACGCGGACCCTATGCGGGAGCGGTGGGATACTTCGGATTTTCCGGCAACATGGACATGTGCATCAACATTCGGACCGTGGTGATCAAGGGACGCCAGGCCTATATCCAGGCAGGAGCCGGGATCGTCGCCGATTCGGTTCCCGAACATGAATACGAAGAAACCTGCAATAAAGCCCGGGCGATGATGAAGGCGATCGAACTGGCCGAGCAGGGGTTGGAATGAACCTGACCATCGCCTGAACCTTCTCGATTTACGCCTTATGGCATTCTTATGCTATTGATGATCGATAATTACGACTCCTTTACCTACAACCTCGTGCAGTATTTCGGGGAGCTGGGAGAGGAGGTGCTGGTCTACCGAAACGACAAGATTACCTTGCAAGAAATCGCCGATTTGAAACCCCGAAGACTCGTCATCTCGCCCGGACCCCGCACGCCGAAGGAAGCGGGCATTTCGGTCGAAGCCATCCGGTACTTCGGCGGCAAACTGCCGCTGCTGGGTGTCTGCCTCGGACATCAATCCCTCGCGGCAGCGTTCGGGGGCGAGGTCATCCGAGCCGAACGCCTGATGCATGGAAAGACTTCAATGGTCCGCCATGACGGCAGCACGATTTTTCGCCAACTCCCCAACCCCTTCGAGGCCACCCGTTACCACTCGCTCATCGTGAATCGTAAGACGTTACCGGATTGTTTTCAGATCAGCGCCGAGACGGCCGAAGGCGAGATTATGGGGATGCGGCATAAGACCCTGGGCATCGAAGGCGTGCAATTCCATCCGGAGTCGATTCTCACCACCGCCGGTAAGGAGCTGCTGAGGAATTTCCTGAAGTTGTGACCCGAGCCATCGCCACCCTGCCACCGACCGCCGATTTCTGAAATGATCAAAGACGCGATCCATAAGCTGGCCGAACGGTCCCATCTGACGGAGCAGGAAGCCGATACGGTCATGGGCGAAATCATGGACGGCACGGCCACCTGCGCCCAGATTGCCGGCTACCTGATGGGACTCCGGATGAAGGGCGAGACCGTCGAGGAGATTGCCGGCTCCGTGCAGGCCATGCGCCGCAGGGCGACCAAAATCAGGATCGGAGATTCGCGGGTCGTCGATACCTGCGGGACCGGAGGCGACGGGGCGCAGACCTTCAACATCTCGACGACCGCAGCCTTCGTCGCGGCTGGCGCCGGTTTGACGGTGGCCAAGCATGGCAACCGGTCGGTCTCTTCCAAATCAGGCAGCGCCGATGTGTTGGCGGCTCTCGGTGTCACCATCGACCTCCCGCCGGAACGGGTCGCGGACTGTGTGAATGACGTGGGCATCGGGTTTCTCTTTGCGCCGCTCTATCACAGGGCCATGAAACATTGCGCCGAACCCCGGCAGGAGCTGGGGATTCGCACGTTGTTGAATATTCTCGGGCCGCTGACCAATCCTGCTGGAGCACGGTTGCAGGTGGTCGGGGTATTCGACGCGGGCCTGACCGAATTGCTGGCCAAGGTCCTGGTCCACCTGGGCGCCCAACATTGCTTCGTGGTGCATGGAATGGATGGATTGGACGAAATCACGGTCACGGATCGAACCCGGATTTCAGAAGGCAAGGCGGGTGTGATTTCCAGTTATTTCATCGACCTGGCCGAGTTCGGCCTCCGTCCCGTCCCGCCGAAAGAACTGGTCGGCGGCAGCGCCGACGACAATGCGGCGATCACCCGCGACATTCTTCGGGGACGCAAAGGGCCGAAGCGCGACATTGTCTGTCTCAACGCGGCGCCGGCGTTGGTGGCCGGACGCAAGGCGAAGACACTCCAAGAAGGGTTTCAATTGGCCCAGCGGACCATCGATACCGGCGCGGCGATGGAGAAGCTCGACAAGCTCATCGCTTTTACGGAGAAGGGTTGACGACATCGTGATCCTGGATCGAATTCTCGAACACAAAAAGGCCGAAATCCGCCACAAGAGCAGTCGCGGGTATCTGGCGGATCTGAAGAACAAGATTCGCGATGCCGGATCGACGATGGGATTTGCCCTGTCCCTCGATGCAAGGCGCACCCCCGCCGGGCCAGCGCTCATCGCGGAGGTGAAGAAGGCTTCGCCAAGCCTTGGACTCTTGCGGCCCGAGTTCGCCCGGCGCTTCGAGCCGGTGGCCATTGCCGAAGCCTATCGGGAACATGGGGCCGCTGCCGTTTCCGTGCTGACGGACAAGGATTTTTTTCAAGGCAGCCTGGACAACCTGGCCGACGTCAAGCAGAAGGTTGGCCTGCCGGCGCTTAACAAAGAGTTCATGGTCGCGGACATTCAATTCTATGAGGCCAGGGCATACGGAGCCGATGCGGTGTTGCTGATCGTCGCCGGATTGGAGAAGCGTCAATTGATCGACTTTACCGCCTTGGCCAAGGAATTGTCCCTCGACGTATTGGTGGAGACTCACCATGAGCGTGAAGTGGACATCGTGTTGGAATGGTTGCCGGATGTGCGCTTGATCGGCATCAACAATCGTGATTTGAAGACGTTCACAACGGATCTCAACGTGACCCTTCGACTGGCGAAACGCATTCCCGGAGACAAGCTGATCGTGAGTGAGAGCGGCATTCACAAACGGGATGATGTGGTGAAACTCGTTGAAGCCGGGGTCCATGCGATGCTGGTCGGAGAATCGCTGATCAGGACCCAGGATGTCGGTGCCACAATTCGAGCCTTGCTGGGTGATGAGACGAAGAAGGAGAAGCCATGACCAGGCCGTTCTCTATCGCATTGGTGGCAGGATGGGCGGCGCTCACCGGTTGCCTGAACCAGGAGATCCACGAGTATTCTCCCAAGTGGGATTCCTGGATGGGCAGCAGCAAGGATGAGCGGATCAAGGAAATGGGCATTCCCACGAGATGCCATTCCTTCGCGGACGGCGGAGAAGTCTGCGAATGGTCGATTCCCCAGCAGGACGGGCGGCAGGAATTGATCGGGCTCACGTTCGACGGCAAGGGGAAAGCCTGTCAATGGTCCTACCGCGGATTTTACGGTGTGCAAAAAAGCAAGCAGAGTTGCTGAGGCCATGGCGATTAAGGTCAAAATCTGCGGGATTACGAATGCCGAGGATGCGGCTGCGGCGGTCGAGGCCGGCGCGGATGCGGTCGGGTTCCTGTTCCACAAGAAAAGCCCTCGTTGCGCGGAGCCTGAAACGGTGAGGGGAATCGTCAAGATGTTGCCACCGTTCGTCTTGCCGGTGGGGGTGTTCGTCAATGAGGAGGCCAAGACGGTCCGCGACCTGATGGATGATTGCGGCCTGGCGCTCGCCCAACTCCATGGCGATGAGTCGGCGGCCTATTGCGAGATGCTGGGACGGCCGGTGCTCAAGGCGATTCGTCTCAAGGATCGTCGGTCCTTCCTCGCGCTGGCCGAATTCAAAGGACGCGCCGGCGTGCGAGGGTTTTTAATCGACGCCTTTTCGCCGGACGCCTATGGAGGCACGGGACAGGTGGCCGATTGGGCGCTGGCAGCCGAAGCGGCCTCGGCTGCTACCGTGCTGTTGGCCGGCGGGCTGACGCCGGAGAATGTCTCGCAAGCGATACAACAGGTCCGTCCGTACGGCGTCGATGTCAGCAGTGGTGTCGAGGCAAGTCCCGGTAAGAAGGACCATGAGAAGGTACGGGCTTTCGTGCAGGCCGCCAAGCTTGTCTCCCGGTAATCCGGCGTTTATACTTTTATTTTTTTGAATCACTGAAGGAATGGACATGGCGATACCAGATCGGCATGGGCGGTTCGGACCCTATGGGGGACGTTATGTCCCCGAAACCCTGATGCCGGCTTTGCTGGAATTGGAAGAGGTCTACCAACGCACGCGTCGGGACAAGCGATTTCAAGCCGAGCTCAAGCATTATTTGAAAGAATATGTCGGGCGTCCGACGCCGCTCTACTTCGCCGAGCGACTGACGAAGCGACTGGGTGGCGCAAGGATCTATCTCAAACGTGAAGACCTCTGTCATACCGGCGCCCATAAGATCAACAATGCCATCGGGCAGGCGCTTCTGGCGAAACGTATGAAGAAGCCGCGGCTCATCGCAGAGACGGGCGCAGGCCAGCATGGGGTGGCGACGGCGACGGTGGCCGCCATGTTCGGTCTGCAATGCGAAATCTATATGGGGACCGAAGACATGCAGCGGCAGGCATTGAATGTCTTTCGCATGCGGCTGCTTGGCTCGACGGTGACCGCGGTCGATGCCGGTAGCCGGACCCTCAAGGACGCGATCAGCGAAGCCATGCGGGATTGGACCACCAATGTTCGGACGACGCACTATGTGCTGGGGTCCGTGCTCGGCGCTCATCCCTATCCGATGATGATCAGGGATTTTCAATCGGTGATCGGGCGTGAAGCGCGTAAGCAGATTCTGGCCGTCGAAGGCCGTCTTCCTGATTGCCTCATCGCCTGCGTGGGCGGCGGGAGCAATGCAATGGGGCTGTTCCACGCATTCGTCCCGGACCAGAAGGTGAAGATGGTCGGCGTGGAAGCCGGAGGGCTCGGGATCGAGAGCGGTAAACATGCGGCCCGATTCGCGGGCGGGCGTCCCGGGATACTCCAGGGCACGATGAGTTACCTCCTGCAGGATGACAACGGCCAGGTGAATCTCACCCATTCCGTGTCGGCTGGTTTGGACTATGCGGCGGTGGGGCCGGAACATAGTTATTACAAAGAAACGAATCGCGCCCAATACACCTCCGTGACCGATGATGAGGCCTTGGCGGCATTCGATCTGCTCGCCAGGGAAGAGGGGATCATGCCGGCGCTGGAAAGCGCCCATGCCATTGCCGAAGTGATCAAATGTGCGCCGAACATGAAGAGGAGCCAGATCCTCATCGCGAATCTGTCCGGGCGCGGGGATAAGGACGTACAACAGGTGGCGAGAATCAAAGGCGTGACGTTGTAGAGAATGTTGAAAACGGCCGCCAGCTTTGTTCTCGCGGCCCTCAGAGGCTCAACGTACCGCCATGGGAACAGAGCCTGTCCCGGCAGGCTCAGGGCGGGCGGGTAAGAAAGGGTACGCTTCGCCTCCTCGCTTGCTGCGGCCGCTCTGGGACAAGGCGCGTCTCGGCGCGCCAGGGTTGGGCGGGGTAAGAAGGTCGCCTTTTGAACATCCTGCAAACAAACGAATCGTGAGAGACTAGTAAGAGGGATGGGTGTATCGACATGAATCGTTTGGATCAAACATTGAGCCGGTTGAAGAGCAAGGGCGAAAAAGCGCTCGTCACCTACATCATGGCGGGAGATCCGACGCTGCACGACACGGAGCAATTGGTCCTTGAATTGGAACGCGCCGGCGCGGATGTTATCGAGCTGGGTGTGCCCTTCTCGGATCCGATTGCCGATGGGCCGGTGATTCAACAGGCGGCCGAACGAGGCCTGCGCAGCGGAACGTCGCTCCGAACGATTCTGGAATCGGTCCGGCATCTGCGCGCCTCGACACAAATCCCCATCGTCCTAATGGCCTATTACAACAATGTCCATGCGTTCGGCGAAGCGGAATTTTGCCTCCAGGCCGTCGCGGCCGGCGTCGATGGATTGATCGTCCCCGATATGCCGCCGGATGAAGCGGGACTTCTGCGCGGCCCGGCGGCGTCTGCGGGGCTCCATCTGATTTTTCTACTGGCGCCCACCAGCACGGCTGCGCGACGAGCGTATGTGGCGAAGGAGTCCGGCGGATTTGTCTATTATGTTTCCATCACCGGCATCACCGGAGCTAAACTGAACGACATGGCGGGAGTGCGCGACAACGTCGCGAAGATCAGAAAGTACACGAAGACGCCGGTGATCGTGGGTTTCGGTGTGGCCACGCCGGACGATGCCGCTCGGATCGCTCAAATCGCCGACGGCATCATCGTGGGCAGCGCCATTGTCCGCCGGGTGGGAGAGCATGGACAAAACGGCAAACTCATCCAGGAAGTGGGCGTCTTCGTCCGCTCCCTCAAGGCGGCGATACAGCCTGCCTAGCAGAACGGCTGCTCCGCCATCCCCTCAGGTAGTCCCCCTCTCGACCATGCAACATGATCGAACGTCGGTCTTCCTAGCGGGAGCAGGCTTCGAAACAACTCGAAACGATTGTTCCTTTACCCGGGAGATGCCATGGATGCAGTTCGTCGAAAGATTGGAATACCGATCCGGAAAAAATCGCCTGGAATCCTGTCGCTTGTCCCGCGCCGCAAGCCCGTGTCCCGTAACGCCATGCCCTTGTCTGAAAGCCGTCTGATTCGAACCCTCCAACAGCGCCTGCTCGAGACGGCCGGCAGTGTCGAAGAAGAAGGTCGTTCGCCTATCGGCTTGTCAGCGGCCTTTGTGCGGGCATTTCTGCGGTCGGCGAAAGTCGAGGCGATTGCCGTCTATGTGCGCGACGAACAGACTCGCGAGATGACATGCCTGGCTGAGGCCGGTCGAGCTGACGCCTCAGGAACTTCCGAATGGCGGCACGTTTTGGAAATCATGGGAACGCGGGCCCATGTAGCGAAGGGAAAAGTGCGCGGCCTCCGATTGCATCGCATCGGCCGGATGGAAGGATTCGTCATCTTCCAAACCGGACCGTCCCAGCGCTTGACTACCCGCAAACTGCTCACCGCGCTGGCAACAGTCGAACCTTGGCTCGCGATGGCGTTGGACCATGCCAGATTGACCAGAAAGTATGCGGCGAAGATCCTGAGGATCCAGCATATGGAGCAAGTGAGCGATCTCTTGAATTCGTCTCTGGGGGAAGAGGAAAAGTTGCGTGGGGCCTTGGAGGCGGCGGTTCGATTGGTTGAGGCGGAAGCCGGCGCGCTGTTCCTTGTGGAACCGGATCGTTCGCTGACGCTATACGCGGCCGGAGGAGAGCTGGCTAGGGACCTGACTTCTCTGCAATCTGGGATTGCCGACGATGTGCATCGCGCCGGGCAGGCTGTGTTGATTTCCCATGGAGCGCAGGACGCCCGGTTGGCAGCCGGTCATGGGTGGCAGGCCACAATTCCCGTCGCTTCGCTGGTATCCGTTCCGGTCCGCGCCGGAATGCGGGCGGTCGGCGTGCTGGAAGTGGTCAATAAACGCACCGGCAAGCCGTTCAGCAATTGGGATCTGTTGGAGCTTGCGAGTCTCTCCAATCAGTTCGGGTTAGCCATCGAAAACTTACGCGGGGAAACTGGGAGAGAGGACGGATCGGGGGGACAATAGGGGGTCAGCGCTTCTCAGGCGGCATGTATTTGATCATGTCCGAGGCCAACTTGGTGGCGAGGTCGCGCATATCCGGACGGATAAATAAATAACTCTCGTGCAGTTGATGCCGGGCTTTCCAGACGATGGCGCCGTTCATGGCATCGATCAGTCGCATGCTCAGTCCGACACGAGCGATGTTATCCCCTTCTTCCCTGGTATATTCCCAGGCATTGACCTTGACGACCAATAAGGAGTCCGCGCCGAGGGCCTGACCGATCCTGACCGCCGAGGATTTGTCCGACTGCCCGGTGGTTTCCATGCGGGAAAAGTACGTCACCAGCGCATCGAAGGCCTCTTTCGTCGTTTGGAAGGTATCGGTCACCTGATCGGGCGGGACGACCTTCTCCACCCGGCGACTCTTGATCAACACCTTCGCCACCACTTCTTCGACATCTTCCCGGGCACTGTCGTAAGTACCGGAAATCGGAAGAATCGCCATGGTCTTGGGGTAAAATCCGCGCGCAGCCGGCCCTTCCCACATCTCTTGAAGACCGCCGCACCCGGCCAGGAGAAAACAAATCAATAGACCGAGGATGGAGCCGACCTTAGGGAATGTCCGTTTTGTCATGACTTATACGTGAAGTGTATCAGATTGAATCGATGCCGAAGATTGCGCTAGAAGGTCAAGGCTATGGAACCGGAGGCCAAGGCGGCTTGGTCTCTAAAATCATACCCGCCGGCGATATCGATTCGCAAGTTGAGGATGCGGAGGCCGAACCCTGCTGTCGGAATAAACGGCGTGTTGGCATCCTGCATATTTTTGAAGGCGCCGAGACGGAAGGACAGCAGCTCAGACAGGATGGTCTGTTCGGCGCCGAGGCTCAAGATCTGGCTATAAAGACCCGGGACAAGGGTATTGTTCTTCGTGATGTCCACATCCGCCGTCAAGGTCAGTGAATTGTAAGGGTTGACGGCCAAGCCGGTTCTTATCTGAGGCAGCAGTTTGAACTGATCTCCATTCGGCGCATCGAATGTCGGCGCGGTGATGTCTTTGGCCACGATGCCCATGCGCAGCCAGGACGATGGCCGAAACATCGCGCCTACGTCAATACCGAGCGCCGTGGAGATTTTCGCGCGCCCGATGTCCTCAAAGATCTTAATGTCGTCGCTGGCGCCTCGGATGTTGGTAGCGCCGGAATAGGCCGCGCCTTGAATCAGTTTGCCGGTGACGCCGACCGAAAACATCCGGTCCATAAAGGAGAAGGCATAAGACAGCACGGCTTGCCGCACTTCCAGACCGTTCATGGCGAACTGTCCATTGACCGTCACGTTACTGCCGTTATTCGTAAATCCAACCGGACTGCGCAGAAACCCGCCCCCCGTCGCCACATCGGAGACGTTGAATCCGAGCGCATGCTGTCCAAAATTACCTTTGATGTAAAATCCGCCGGAGGCGGCCCCCGTCAAATTGGTTCCCGGCTGGTTGATGCGGTTCACCAGCTGCTGGAGACGGGCGACGTTGGCGGGTGACGTATCGTTGAAATTGACGGCATTGATGTCCTTGATCGAATCGAAGACGTCTCCACGGTCTACGAACTGTCCGCTCCCTTGAATACGAACATCGAATTTCTTGCTCATCGCCATGCCGGCAGGATTCCAATAGGTCGCAAGTGAGTCGGTCGTCGTGGCCACGCCCGCCCCGCCCATACCCATCTGTCGCGATCCCACGGTGACGAACTCGATCGCCGTTGCCTGGAGCGGCGCGAAGAGGATCAAGGATAGAGCAACAAACCGGATGCGCTGCAACGTTGTCATAGGTATTGTCTGACTCCGGGTCGGCGGCTCGGATGGCGCAGTCTACGAAAAGATGCGGAAGTCGTCAAGAAATCACCGCTTCGTCCGAAGAGCGGCCGCACAGGATGCTCAAAATGGCCGTCCAGCAAGGCCGCAGTGAGGTCCGCGACGCGAAGAATAATGAGCGTCACGCTTGCGGACGCCGGCGAGGCGGTGAGCCGGCCGTGTCTTAGGGTCGAGGCGTGACGTTCTTACCCGCCCACCACGAGCCTGCCCAGACAGGCTCTTTTCCCATAGGTGGTACGTTGAGGGTCTGAACGAGACGAGAACGCCGCTGGCGGGCGTTTTCAGCATCCTATTAGCCCGACACGATCATGCCGTCCTGCATGGATACAATGCGGTCGGCTTGAGCGGACAGTTTGTCATTGTGCGTGACGATGACGAAGGTCGTGCCGCGCGAGCGGTTCATTTGACGAAGCAGAGCAAACAACGCGTCGCCGGTATGCGTGTCGAGGTTGCCTGTGGGTTCATCCGCCAGCACGAGATCCGGCTGCTGCATCAAGGCGCGTGCGACCGAGACCCGTTGTTGTTCGCCTCCGGAGAGCTCGCCGGGCTTATGGTGGAGGCGATCTCCCAGACCGACTTCCGTCAAGAGCTTCGTCGCTTCGCCTGCGACGTCCGCCAAATCGCGATGCTCAATCATGGCAGGAAGACAGGCATTTTCCAGGGCGGTAAATTCCGGAAGCAGGTGATGAAACTGAAAGACAAAGCCCACACGTTTGTTCCGAAAATCAGCTTGTTGCTGTTCGTTGAACTGGAAGAGATCTTGTCCGTCGAACGACACCGTCCCCTTCGTCGGCCGATCCAACGTGCCAAGAATCTGAAGTAACGTGCTTTTTCCGGCGCCGGACGCTCCGACGATCGCGATCAATTCCCCCCGCTGAATATGCAGGTTGATGTCATGGAGCACCACGAGCTCACGCCCGCCCATCGGAAAGGATTTGTGAAGGTCAACGACGTCAATCATAAGAGCATTGATGCATTGGAGCAGTGAGTCACTGAGTCAGCGAATTTCGATGATGCGATGGTGCATTGAAACAATGATTCATTTTCCACCTGGCTACTCGTATCTCAGCGCCGCAGCCGGGTCGAGCTTGGCAGCTTGCAGCGACGGGTAGAGCGTGGCGACGAAACTGATCAGGATGGCCGAGCCGGCCACAAGCAACACATCCGATCCCATCACGTGGACCGGGATACGGGAAATATAATAAACGGTCGGATCGAATGTCCAAAAGGTCTGGATCAGCCAGAGAAACGCATAGCCGAGCGGGACGCCGATCGCCGCGCCGGAACAGCCGATGATCAGGCCATTGAGCATGAAAATGCGCATGATGCCCTTGCGCGTCGCGCCCATGGCCTTGAGAATCGCGATTTCACGCTGCTTTTCGGTGACGATCATGGTGAGGGTGCTCACGATATTGAAGGAAGCCACGATGGTAATCAGCACCAGCAGCAGGAACATCATCGTCTTTTCAAGTTTGAGCGCCGAGAACAGGTTGCGATTCATTTGCATCCAGTCCTTGGCCCAGAACGTAAAGCCGAGCGTCTGTTCGATCGTGCGGGCGATCTCCGCGGCTCGAAATACGTCGGTCACTTTGACTTCGATGCCCGTCACGCTGGCGCCCATATTGAAAAACTTCTGGGCTTCTCCAAGCTCGATATAGGCCAGAGAAGAATCATACTCGTACATGCCGGATTGAAAGAGTCCCACGACGACGAACTGGCGGATCTTCGGCGTCATGCTGGCGCCGGTGATCGGGCCCACGGGGGAGACGACGTTCAAGGTATCCCCTGCAAAGACACCGAGCCGCATCGACAGTTCCTTTCCGAGAATGATGCCCGGCCGCATCGCTGTCTCGGGGCCGTTGGGTTCGCGTTCCTTTTCGGGAATGGTCACTTTGACCGGATGCGCCAAATCTTCCAGACTCCCGCCCAATAGATTATGCGCCAGTTCTGTGACGGTGCCTTCGCGCGCCGGATCGATGCCTCGGAGAATGATGCCCTGGACGCCGGACTGCGAAGTGAGGAGAACCTGCCGGAATATGAAGGGGGTCGCGGCCAGGACATCGGGAACACCTGCGACCTTCTTCACCTGTTCCTCGTACTCGCCCATCGACTCCTTCATCCGGTCGTTCACGAGGATATGCGCCGTCGTGCCGAGAATTTTAGCCTGAATGTCTTCCTTGAACCCGGTCATGATGCCGACCGTCCCGATCAAGGCGGCGACGCCGAGTGTGATCCCGACGATGGAGACGATCGTGTTGAAGGAGATGGTGCGGTTGCGTCGCTTGGCGCGCAAGTAACGTAATCCGATGAAGATTTCGTAGGGAAGCGCCACGTCTATTTTTCCGGCCTGAGCTGCGGAAAGAGGACGACGTCCCGGATGGAAGCCTGATTCGTGAACAGCATAACCAGGCGGTCGATGCCGATCCCTTCGCCGGCCGTCGGCGGCATGCCGTATTCGAGGGCGCGCAGAAAATCTTCGTCGACCCGGTGGGCTTCTTCGTCGCCGGCCTCGTGTTGCGCAGCCTGGGCTTCGAAGCGCTCACGCTGATCGAGGGGATCGTTCAACTCGGAGAAGGCATTGGCGATTTCCCGGCCGGCGATGTAGAGCTCGAATCGATCGGTGAGTGACGGGTCCGTATCTTTTCGGCGCGCGAGCGGGGAAATCTCGATCGGATAGTCGGTGATGAATGTCGGCTGCTGGAGTCGCGGCTCGACGGTTTCTTCGAAGATGTCGTTCAGGATGCTCACCAGGGATGCGCTGGGAGAGACCTCGACTCCCAGGCGTTGCGCGGCTGCGAGAGCCTCGTCGCGATTCTTGAGCAGAGAAGGCGGCAGGCTATTCACCTCCAGAATCGCTTGATGAAAAGACCAGCGCCGCCAGGGCGGCGCCAGATTGATCTGGGTTCCCTGATACTCGATGGTCGTCGCGCCGAGGATATCATTCGCCAGCCGGCCGAACAGTTCCTCCGTCAAGGCGATCAAGTCATGGTAATCGGCATAGGCGACGTAGAACTCCAGCATCGTGAACTCGGGATTGTGAATCGTCGAGATGCCTTCATTCCGGAAGTTCCGGTTGATTTCGAACACGCGCGGAAAGCCGCCGACGATCAGACGTTTGAGATAGAGTTCCGGCGCGATGCGGAGGTAAAGGTCCGTTCCCAAGGCATTGTGATGGGTCACGAAGGGTTTGGCCGCGGCGCCGCCGGGAATCGGATGCATCATCGGCGTTTCCACTTCGAGGAACCCGCGCTCGATCAGAAATGCGCGTATCCCGGAAATGATGCGGCTGCGGAGCGCGAAAATCTGGTGGATCTGCGGGTTGGCAATGAGATCGACATAGCGCTGCCGGTAGCGGGTTTCGACATCTGTGAGCCCATGCCACTTTTCCGGCAGAGGACGGAGCGCTTTGCTTAAGAAGGTGAGGGACTTCACGTCGACCGTAAACTCGTTGGTCTTCGTGCGGAACAAGATACCGGTCACCCCGATCCAGTCGCCGAGATCCAATCCCTCGGAGATCTGATGCGCCTGGTCCCCAAGCGTATCCTTCTTCAGATAGACCTGCAGGCGATCCGATCCATCCTGCAGCACCGCAAAAGCCGCCTTGCCGAACCGGCGCAAGCCGACGATACGTCCGGCGATGGTACAGCCGACCTTTTCCTGCTCCAGCGCCTCTTTGGTTTTTTCGCCGTGCAGGCGGATCAGTTGCGCCGCGCGGTCCTTCACCTCGAAGCGGATTCCGTAGGGTTGCACGCCGAGCTGCTTGAGCTGATCGAGTTTCTTGATGCGTTGTTGCCGCTGATCGTTCAATTCATCCATCGGTAGTGTCTTTCAGCACGTGCCTCGTCGCTCGCATACGATTGACCCCCTGAGTCAGTGATGCAGTGAGTCAATGATGAAATGGTGACATGTTGTCTGCTAAATATCGTCGTCCTTGATGCCTGCTGGTTCAGGCGTCTTGCCGCCGGTCAGCTTTCTCTGAAGATAGGCTTCAATGAAACCGTCCAGTTCGCCGTCCATCACGGCGGAGACTTGGCCGACTTCGTATCCCGTCCGGTGGTCCTTGACCATCTGGTAGGGCTGGAAGACGTACGAGCGGATCTGACTGCCCCAGGCGATGTCTTTCTTTTCGCCGACGATGGCGTTGAACTCCGCTTCTTTCTTGCGCTGCTCCACTTCGAACAGACGAGCCTTCAAAATCTTCATCGCGCCGTTGCGATTCTGCAACTGGGACCGTTCGTTTTGGCATTGCACGACAATATTCGTAGGGATGTGGGTGATGCGAATCGCGGTCTCGACCTTGTTCACGTTCTGTCCGCCGGCTCCGCCGGCTCGAAACGTATCGATCCGGAGGTCCTTGTCATCGATGACCAGCTCGACGTCGTCGTCGATTTCGGGATATACGAAGACCGAAGCGAAAGAGGTATGCCGACGTTTGTTCGCGTCGAACGGGGAGATCCGCACCAGGCGGTGCACGCCGGCTTCCGCCTTGAGATATCCGTAGGCATAGGGACCGGTGACGGACAAGGTGGCGCTCTTGATACCGGCTTCATCACCGGCCAGCAGATCGAGAGTTTCGACTTTGAACCCCTTCCGCTCAGCCCAGCGCACGTACATGCGCAGGAGCATTTGCGCCCAATCTTGAGACTCCGTGCCCCCGGCGCCGGGATGGATGGCGAAGATCGCATTGCGCCCGTCAAGCTCACCCGATAGCAGCAACTCAATGCGGAATTGGCCGACTGCCTTTTCGAATTGCAGCAGTTCGGCGGTCAGTTCCTGTTCAAGGCCGGGATCACCCGATTCCATCGCGAGCTCGAGCAAGGTCTCGAGGTCGCTCTGTCGACGCTCGGTTTCGGACCATCGCGTCAGCTCTCGATCGAGGATCGCTTTCCGGCGGTTCACCTTGGCGGCGGCCTGGGTATCGTTCCAGAAGTCGGGCTGGGAGGTCTTGGCTTCGATGTCGTTGACTTCAGCAGTCATCCGGGGCAGGTCAAAGATGCCCCCGTAATTGGGCCAACTGTTCTCCAAGCGTTTGCACACGCGTACGGGCATCATCCAACATCATGGCACGTTCCTTTCGGTATCAAGCCGGTCGACCGGCTGGTTCGCCACCGGCTGGTTCTGTCTCCTGCGAGAAAAAGCTGGTCAGGCACAAAAGCGCGGTGAGTATAGCACAGCCGTAAGCAAAGAGATCACCGTATTGGGCGTAAAAGGTCCGCTGATGGCCGACGGCAACGGCTCCCTTCATGGCCCCTTGCGTGAAGATGGGAGACTGTTGCGAGATGTGCCCGTAGGGATCGATGAATCCGGAAATGCCCGTATTCGCCGCCCGCGCGAAGGCCAGGCGATTTTCAACCGCGCGGAACACCACCATGCCGAAATGCTGATAGGGCGCCGACGAAGGCCCGAACCAGGCGTCATTCGTCACCGTGACCATGAAGTCCGCGCCGTTCGCCGCAAACTGCCGCACCAAATTGGGGAAAATCACTTCGTAGCAAATCACCACCCCGAACTTCACATGAAAATCAGGAGCCGTCGCCGCCGCCGTCATCGGGGGCGCCTTCCCGCGAGGTTTGAACATCAGCAATGTCGGTCCGGGACCAGCCTCAAAATCGCCGATTCCTTCCACCAGCTTGTCCAGAAAAAAAAGCAAGGAGTTGTGAAACGGAATGTATTCGCCGAAGGGAACGAGATGTTGCTTGTCATAGCGGCCGAGAATCTGGCCGTCCGTAGCAAGGAGATAGGCGCTGTTGAGCAGGTAGGGGCGGCCGTCAGGGTACCGGCGCAGCGCCGGGCTGCCGAACAGCAGAGGCGCGCCGGAGCGCTGCACCATGTCGCTCAGCAGGGTACGATATTGCGGTTCCAGTTCAAAGACGAACGGTGTGGCTGCCTCCGGCCAGACGATGAGATCGAGATCGTCCCCCAAGCCGGACGTGAGACGATCGTATCGTGCCATGGTTTCCTGGCGGAACGCCACGTCCCATTTCTGCGCCTGTTCCACGTTCGGTTGCACGACTCCCACGGACAGGGTGCGGGTGGGATTCTTCTCCGCGACTGACAGCATGGTGGCGCCATACAGCAACGCCACACCGAACCCGGCTACGGCGGCGACGGACGAGGGCCAGGGAAAGGAACGTAGTTGGAACCCGCGATAGGCCTTGAAGCCCCAGATGATGGTTTCTGCAATGGCGGCGTTCACCAGCACCAGCAGGAACGAGACGCCATAGACGCCGAAGTGATCGGCCAGCTGTATCACCGGAAGCCATTGGTATTGGGAATAACCGAAAAGCGACCATGGCAAGCCGGAGAGAAAGTAGGTGCGGATCAATTCCAATGTGACCCACAGAAATGGAGCTGGCAGAAATCCTAACGTTGGGAATGCCGTCCTGATCCATGCCAGGCCGCCGGCATAAATCGCCACATAGAGACCAAGGTAAACCGTCAGCAACAGCATGATCACTGCGGCGATCGGAAACGGCACCTTCCCATACACGTTCATCGCGGTGATGACCCAGAACATGGACCCGGTGAAGGCCAATGTGCCGGCCAACCACCCCACGCGGAAGGCTCGGCGTGGCGACACATACTCGATCGCAATGTGCAGTGGAACCAGCGCGAACCAGGCGAGTAGACCGAGATCAAATGCCGGAAAGGACAGTGGGTAGAGAAGACCGCTCGCGCAGGCAAGCAGGATGAGGCGTGCGCGGGACATGGTCATTACCTGTAACTTAACGAAAGACCCGAACGGATTCAACCCATGTCAGGCCCATCGTCCATCCTGCAGGCTGTCTGCTGAACGAATTAATACCCAAGGGCGCCACGTCTTCTTTGCGGAGACGCTGTGTATTTCTGAATCGAGCAAGGCTGTCAGGCCGCGCCGGCTCACGAGTCTGGCCGTATTGACGGGTTTTTTACCGAAGCGTAGGATGAATATCACTCCCGCGCCACCCTCTCATGAGGTGGTCGAATGGTTTCACACTCGGAATATGGCCGACGTCCTGACCGACGCAGTCTTGTCTGCCTTCCTTCGTTAGTCTTTCGTACGTACCATCGCTTCACGCTTGATTCCTCAGCGATTGTTCCATGTGTTACGACGCTGAACATACCCGCAGGATGTTCCGGCGATTATCGTGACCGCAAAGTTCGTTCCACCATATTACATAGAGGAGAACGTTTTCATGAAGAGACGAAAGCAGGGTCATCCTGATCAGATTCCGGCGCGGCGGCATCCTGCCTGTTTGCCGCGCGCCGAATTACCCGAGGCAGGAAGGAGGATGCTATGGGACGGAAATATGATCTCGTCGATGTCATGGCGGCTATTGGATTGGTCGCCACGCTGTTCGGAGGATATTTGCTGGTGACTGCAGCCGACGGGTTCTGGCAGGCGCCATCGGTTTCCACCATGACGGCCACCGCAGTGAGCGGCGACAGGTCCAACGGGATGAAGTACTTGCAGCCGGCGCTTGGCCAAGCCATCGTCGATGACCTGCTGTTGGATCGGCAGGCAGGTTCGGTCTTGTCAGCCTCGGCCATGGAGCTGAATCGCGCCCTGTATGACTATCACCTGACAGAGACCACGCTCCTGAGTCCGCTGGTGCTGGCTGAATTGCGCGCGTTCGGACAGGAAGCCGACCACCAGGCGCGGATGCAATTCGTGATGGGAAAGGCCATCGTCAACCAGACTCGCCGCGGCATCGCCAGCGGAATCCTTTCTGCCGATCAGTATGTGAATGACTTCAATGCCAATCTGATCCGAACCGCTGAGACGACGGGGCAGCGGATGCATGATCAATTTGAGTCCACCAGGCAGGCCATGCTTGGCCGGTCGATCGTCGAAGCGATTCAAGAGGAAGATCAGACGGCGACGGCCATTCAGGAACGAATCGGGCATGCCGTCATCCAAGTGACACAAGCGCAGGAGCGCTACGGCGAGCAGAAGGCCATCGGGCAGAATCAACTGGCGAGCGCAACGGTTGCCGCCCTGCGTACCGATGCGTTGACGGAGCGGTTGGCCCTCCTGGAGAGCCTCCCGTCTGAGCGGACCGAGCGCGTCGTAATGGCCCATCACAGCAGGCTCTCCCCGGATATCTCCCGGGGTTTCCTGATGCTGGCCTGTGTCGGATTGATCGCGTTGTTTGTCGGCGGTCTGGCGCTCGTCAGCCGCAAAGGTGAAGTGGAAACCATTCCCGTTTGGAAGATGGAGACCCTGCTGCAGTTGCACCGTTCAGCTAGGTAACCGATGACCCCGGGAGTCCGGCTTGTGACTCCCGGGGTACAACTGGAGGTCGATCATGTCCTGGGAAAACTGGGCCGTGGCAATTGGGCTTGGCTCGCTCCTCATGATGTTGTTCGTGCTGATGGAGATGTTTTTCGCCGGTGGCCGGCACCCGCTGGATCCTTCGCATCGCAAAGGAGGCTCTTAAATGGTGTCCGCGCGGAAGCGTCGGGTGAGAAGGTCCTAGTGTTTAAGAATTGGAAGAGGCAGAGGCTCGCGCAGGCCTTGCAGACGAACAGGCTGAGGTGACGACATAGCTCCGTCAGTTCATGCAGGACCACAGGCCGGGGAGCATGACCTTCGCCATGGCCTTGAGCTCGGATTCGGATTGCGGCGGGACGCCCGACAGCGCGATGCCGAAGTCTTTTCCCTTTGCCCAGCGGACGGTGCCACGCCGGATCAACATCGGAATGTCAGGAGTGGGTTGAATCACAATCACCACCAATTCCATCCCGACCCTGACCTGCTCATTGCCGCTGATGCGTCCGCCCGCGTTGGTGAAATCTTCCGTCATCCCGATGGTCTGAAAGGTTCCGTTGGAATAATAGATGGGGCATTGAACTGGAAGGCGTCTGGCTCCCCGTTCACGATAGGAGGCGTTCATTTGAATCACAGTCCTTTCATCGGGCGGCGCCGGGCCATGCTCCGCACAGCGGGCAGTGCGGATTGAGAAGAGGCGGCTATGTACCTCCAGAGGATCAGGCCGGCAGCCGCTATTCCACCGGCCGTATCCTTCATCACATCTTCCAGTGAAGCTTCTCGGCCGGGCGCCGCTCCTTGAGCGACCTCCGTCCACAGCCCGAACACCACCGTTAATGAGATGCCGCTGATCATCGCGTAACCGAGGGGCCAGCCGCGCAGACGGAAGCCCTGGATGATCAACCATGCAAGCAGTCCATAGGCCGGCGCATGGGCCCAATCCCTCCAGTCATTCGGCACACAGGAAATGATCGTTCCGGTGAGGCCGATGCCAGGCGAAGCGACGGCGAGGCCGACCAGCAGCGACATATACCCCGCGATCATGACAGCCGTGAAAATCATGTGTGAAATCCTTTCGATGTGCTTATACAACCCTGCGCAGAGTACTGTGCAGGCTTCAGGAGTCACCATTCGCTTTTCGGTCGAGGAGCTAGTGCTTTTGGAGGGAGGGATCGATTCAGAGGAAGGGCGATGAAGACGTCGGGGATGTGTTTGCCGCCTTTTCCGGCTTATGGTCCCCGAAGCCGAACATCATCCGGGATTGCGGAAACCGTTCAAGATAGCGTTGCTTCACCGTTTCATACGGCCCATCGGTCGGGAGGAGAATGGTCGCATCGCTGTGGAGATTGATGCGTTGCAAGGCCCAATGGATGTTTTCCAGGCCTATCCGGTTCGGCGATGAACAGGCTGATAAGCGAATCATTCAGCAGGTGCTGCGTGTGAAGCGCCAGGCGGCTCAGATGCAGATACACATGCGATCAGGTCGTCTCCGATGAGATAGGGCACATGCGAGCCGAAAGGATGGCCGTTTCGAAGGGTCAGCAACACAGCAGTCCGAACCTCGTTGGTGAGATTCACCCATGCAGACTGAACCTCTTCATTCGATATCGCCGCCGGTATCGTCATGGGTCGACCTCCATTCAAGGACATGTCATGGGCATTGTATCCGCCCGGGTGGAATTTCCAGCCATCGAGCAACGCTTGTCTCTTCGAAAGGCTCGGTAGGGCAAGCAGGATGCGGAAAAACTCGATTGTTGCGTCATACGTCGGGATCAGCTCATGTCTCGTGTCGGTGTCAGCACCGCCCGCAGGATGCGCAAAAAGGCAACCTTCTTACCCGCCCAACCCACGGCGCGCCAAGACGCGCCGTGTCCCAGGCAAGGCCGCAGCGAGTGAAGAAGCGAAGCGTACTCCGAGTACGTTGAGCCTCTGCGCGATGCGAGAACAACGCTGGCGGACTTTTTCCGCATCCTGCTAGATCTTCCTTTGCGTCGAGGAGGACGACAGGGTAACATGGGCCGGCGGTGAAGCATTCTGGTGCAGGGACGAATAGAAAGGGAGAGCATACGATGAGACAGATGCGACGGGGATGGATCCTAATAGGCCTCTGTGTCGTAATAGGGTGGGCCGGTTGTGGAAGCAAGCAGGCGGAGATCCAGGAAGACCGGCTGACCGTCGGACGCGTGCAAGGAGAGGTCAAAGTCGGGATGTCCGCCGCACAGGTGGCGGAGCTCCTGGGCTCGCCGAATATCGTGACGACCGACGACAAGCGCCGTGAAGTCTGGATCTATGACAAGGTCTCGACCGATCGAGTCGATACCGCCAGTTCCTCCTATGCCGGGTTGATCATTCTCGGCACCAACTCGAGCGACCGCTCCAGCTCGCAGCGGCAGCGGACCCTGACCATCATCATCAAGTACGACGAAGAAAAGAAGGTCCGGGACTTTGCCTACAACGCCACGCAGTTCTGAAGAGTTTCATAGGCGAAAGCGCGGCTGTTTCGCGGGCATCATGGCAGCTCTGTCTCTGCCGATTTTGCTCGTCGGATGCGTGCAGCAGACGCAGCCGGCGGAGTTATTCCAGCTTTCGCCTGAAAGTACCGCCAACCGTGCGATGCAGACCCGTTTTTTCGAGACGGCGAACGACAAGGAACTGCTGTCGGCTTCGGCTGCCGCATTGCAGGATCTTGGTTTTCAAGTCGAGGAAAGCGTGCGGGAAGTCGGCTTTCTGCGAGCGGCGAAGGAGCGCAGCGCTCGCGAACATGGCCAGGACCTCAGCCGGTTCTTCCTGTGGCTGCTGTCGCTCGGACATGTCATCATGCCGGTCGACTTGCATCAAAAGGTGGCTGCGACACTCATCACCAGGCCGTTGAATGAAGACGGCTCTCGACAGGAAGTCCGGATCATGTTCTATCGGGCCGTGTGGAAGGGAGAAGGCCAGGCTGACCGCAATTACATTCCGCCAGGCCAGCAGAAAATGGAAATGATCCGTGACCCGGAAATCTATCAGCAATTCTTTGCGAAACTCTCCAAGGCCGTCTTCTTGGAGCCGCATACCATTTAATTGCGAGGACTCATGAACTGGACAGAGATTGCCGGGGCAATGGTGATTTTCACGGGAAGCTTCATGCTGTACGGTTGCGTGGCGCCGGAGCCGCGCCAGGAGCTTTTTACGCCGACCGACGCACAGATGAAAATCCGAAGCGCCCAGACACGCACCTTCGAGGTCGCGGATCGAACCGACGCGATGCGCGGCGTCATTGCGGCATTGCAAGATCTTGGATTCATCATCGAACGGGCCAACGAGCCGCTTGGCCTGGTCACGGCCGCGAGATTCGCCGAACCGAACTATTTCGACGTTCTCGGCGTGACGGTCACCGTCCGCCCTCAGGACGGCGGTAAGACCATGATCCGCGCCAATGCCATCTACAACAACAAGCCGATCGAAGACCCCAAGGTTTACCAAAACTTCTTTGCCGCGGTGGAGCGGTCGCTGTTCATTACCAAGAACTAGCAACGAAAATAATGCATACCGCCATGCAGGCACGATTTACAATTTCCCGCACTTGGCGGCCGGCATGGCTCGTCCTGATGTTTGCTTGCATGGCAGGCGGTTGCTCACCCTATGAATGGCGGCACGAAAACCAATGGGAATCGCGCGATCAGATCTGGCTTTCCGAGGCAAGCCAGGTCAAGGTGCGCGCCGCCCAAAGCCGGATCTTCGACACCGACGACCGCGTCAAGACGATCCAGGCTGTCGTTTCGACCTGTCAGGATTTAGGTTTCGCCATCGAAGTCGTCGATGAAGAATTGGGCATCGTGTCCGGCAAGAAGTTCGAGGATTACGAAGCGCCGCAATTCGGCGATCCTTCTTATTATGCTTATCGCGACGACGGGTTGCTCATTTTGACGAGGCAGTTTCGGTCATGGGGCCCGTTTTATCACCGCAGCGATCTGGTCCGACTCACCGTTACCGTCCGGCCGCGCGGCGAGAAGCAGCTCGTGGTGCGAGCCAGCGCGCAATACTATCTCAAGGCAATCGAGTCGCCCGAGCCCTATCAGAAATTTTTTCGCACGCTTGAGCAGGCGCTGTTCATGCAGGCGAATGCGGCGCAGTAGCCTCTGCCGACTCGGCATTCACGCGCTGAGCCAGCGGAAGCGTGAGATAAAATCGGCTGCCTTTCCCCGGTGCGCTTTCAACCCAGATGCGGCCCTGCTGTAGTTCTATAAAGTGCTTGGCAATCGCCAGTCCCACCGGTTCCTCGCGTTCGCCATGGGACGTGTCCCCCGTAGAACGTCTATATGCTGAATGCCCTGCCTGTGTTCTGCGCAATCCAGCCGGTTCAAGTTGTGACAGCCGCGCACAGCAGCAACTTGAAATTGTCGTCCTCTGCGTAAAAGGGTATGCTGCCGCCGCTAACAGGATGCTGAAAAAGTCCGCCAGCGTTGTTCTCGCATCGCGCAGAGGCTCAACGTACCTCAAGGGTACGCTTCACCTCTCCGGCCGCGCTGGACGGCCTTTTTGAACATCCTTCAGGCTATTCGCGTGCCATTACCATACGTGAGATCACGCGCCAAATGTGGCAACACTGAGTTTTTCCGCAGCTTGCTAGAACAAAGGCGAGCAGGAGGGAGCAACGTGGCCCGCAGTCCAAGGAGCAAGAAGCCAGCGTCCGGAGGCAAACGGACTGCGCCGTACAAACATCCCGAGTCGAAGAGTCTTATGCGGCCGGAAGTCGGGACGCAGGCGCAGACCTTGCCGCTCTTCATCCACGAGCGGTTGTCCACCAAGGCCATCATCGAGACGCTGGCCGGGCACAAAAGCGACCAGCAAGAGGACATGTTTGCCCTGTTCGGCGACCCGCAGCATTCGTTCATCGATCAGGTGCTGAAATTATGAAGTTCTGGATTGGCATGACAGACAACAAATGGTTTGAATTCCTATCTGCACGATCGCCAGATGAGGTGAATTTCTGGCGCCCAAGCGGAGTTGGTTCATTTAAGGCGGTCGAACGGTTTCACCCGAAACGCATTCTCCTGTCGGAGCCACGCTCGCGGTGACGCCAGTCCGGACAGCGACCTGGACCTCTTCATTGAAATGGACACGCAGCGCCGCCCGCCGGATCGTGCGATTGAGGTGAGTGAAATTCTCGGGCTCCGACCGTGGCCGATGGATAAGCCCTGAGTCTAATTTCGCGGCGTGGATCCGTAAAGGCGACCACGATCTGCTGAACATCGAGAATAACCTCGCCGCCAGGAGATACCCTGGGACACGGTGTGCTTCCAGGTGTTTGCAGGAAAAATCCTGCCGCTTACGAACTTGACACCACTTTTCAGTCGGCCTAGCCTGAGAACAACGTTCGCTCCGCCATCACACAACCAGGGAGGTCACCATGTCTGTTGCACGCGTGACGGAAATCATCGCTGCATCGCCGAAGAGCTTTGAAGATGCCGTATTAGTCGGGGTGGCTCGCGCAAATAAGACTTTGCAGAATGTGAAGAGCGCCTGGATTGAAGATCAGAAGGTCGAGATCGTCGATGGAAAAATCACGGAATACCGTGTGGCGTTGAAAGTCACGTTCGTCCTGAAAGACTAGCAGCCTACGAAACAATCATTCCAGCATCCGGATAACGATGATCCGCACGTCTGTGGCCGTAGCATGTGATTCGCGCAAGAGGCTCAAAAAGCCCGCTCAGCAAGGCCATAGCGAGCGAAGAGCCGAAGGGGGTTACGTTCTTACCCGCCCATGCTGAGCCTGCCGAGACAGGCTCAGTTTCCAGGGGGTACGCTGAGGCTCCGAATGATGCGAGAACGCAGCTGCCGGATTTGTCAGCATCCTGCTAGAGGAGCAACATGAAAAATGTGGAGATGACCGTCGAAGGGACCCTGTTGACCATCAAGGTGGATCTCTCGAAGGAGTTCGGGCCGTCGGCCTCGGGCAAGACCATTATCATCGCCTCGACTGAGGGAAATGTCACGATCCCGGAGCGGGAGGAAAAAATCGGGCTGAACGTGTACCGGAAGAAGTGACAAGAAGGAGCGGTGAAGAGAGCGCGGAGGTATCAGGATGTCATCTCACAGTGCCATGCCAACGAGCACAACTCGCATGACGGAGCCTCCCAATCCGGCCATTCTCGTCGTAGACGATGATCCCGACATTGCACTCGTGCTGCAAGACCTTTTGGACCATGCCGGCTATGCGGTGCAGGTGGCAGCCACAGGGACCGAGGCTCTGGACAAAGCGAAGTGCGAGTCCTTTTCTGCGGTCCTGTTGGATTTGATGTTGCCTGACATGGACGGGCTCTCCGTCCTCACCCTGTTGAAAGAGATCGACCCGTTGCTTCCGGTCATTATGCTGACCGCGTTTGTCGAAGTGGCCAAGAAGCATGGATCGCTCACCGAAGGCGCGTTCGGTTATCTGACCAAGCCCTACGACGGGGAGGAATTGAAGGCATTGATCCTTCGCGCCGTGAGGGTGAAGCATCTCTCGATCGAAGCGGCTGCAACCAAACTGGCCTTGACGGCCAGCGAGGAGCGGTTCCGGGAAGTCGTTCAAACCGCTCCGGACGCGATCGTGCTTTCCGACGGGGAGGGACGGGTGCTGTCATGGAACGGCGCCGCCGAACGCCTGTTCGGTTATGCGGCCGGCGAAGTATTGAGACAGTCATTGACCATGATCATGCCCGAACGGTACCGCGCCAACCATGAGCGGGCGTTGGAACGCGTCCGCACGATCGGGGACCTGCGTTTGAGGGGCACTATCGTGACCATGCATGGCCTATCCAAAGACGGCCGTGAGTTCCCGATTGAGATGTCCCTCAGCAGTTGGATTTCCGGTGGCCAACGCGTCCATTGCGGTATCATACGGGATATCACGGCTCGGAAAGAGACGGAAGACCGATTACAACAGCAGCAGATCGAACAACAGGTCCTTCTGGATTTGATTCCTGCCATGGTCTGGTATAAGGATGCTCACAATTGCATCATTCGGGCGAATCGGCGCGCAGCCGAATCCATAAACAAGACCCTGAGGGACATCGAAGGCCGGCCGACCGCAGAATTCTATCCGCAGGAAGCGGCAAAGTATCACCGGGATGACGTGGAAGTGATCCTGTCACGGCGGCCGAAGCTCGGGATCGTCGAGCCCTATCGGACGGGATCCGGTGAAAAGCGTTGGGTGCAGACCGACAAGGTGCCCTATCCGGACACCGAAGGCAACGTTTGCGGAGTCCTGGTATTTGCGCAAGACATTACGGATCGGAAACAGACGGAGGATGCGTTGCAGGAGACAGAAGAACGCTTACGCCTCGTGATGGAATCCGCGCTGAGCGGCCTCGTCATGGTCGATGCCGAAGGAAGGATTCTGATGGCCAATGCCCGTCTTGAAGCGCAATTCGGCTATGAACGAGATGAGCTTCTCGGGCAGTCCGTCGATAGTCTTATTCCTGAGCGGTTGCGTGCCAGGCAACCGGAATATCGCTCTGCCTTTTTTGCCCATCCCGATCGAAACAGCCTCACCAACCGCCGTGACCTCGTGGGCCTGCGGAAGGACAAGACGGAATTTCCGCTTACGGTTCATCTCACGCCGCTGACGACGGCGGGAGGGGTCTACGTCATGACGTTCACCAGCGACAGCCATAGCGCCGCATGAATCCACGCATCATTCTGATTGCGATCGTTCTGGGTTTTATCGGCATCCTGCTGCTGATCGGAGTCCGCACCTTCATCCGCTGGCTGAAGATTCACTATCCCCGGCGCGCCTCGGCCATCCTCACGGCGCTCACCATAGGCATTTGCGGGACGGGGATATTGGTGGTGATGGAAATCCGGGATCGTCCCACATTCCGGACCCACGACCTCATTACGCTACAGGAGCCGGTGGTGGCGAAGATCGTTCCAACCGACCGGGATTCACGCAGCCTGGTCTGCGTGGTGGATCTGCATGAGCATCTCGGCGTGCTGGATGTCGATAGCGAAGGGGGCGCGCTGAAGGCCCGCGTCGAAAGCAACAATACGTCGGCCACGTTGTATTGTCCGGTCGGCGCGGACGTCCGCATTGAGCTGGCCTGGCTCCATCGCATGACGGTCACGCGCCGGCAGGAAAGCAATCCGTGAGACATCGCGATAGGGATTGAAACCGGTCGTCACGGCGGATGGCCGACTGGATCCCTGCGAAAAGCTTTGACCATGGACAAGATGAGCAGGCCCATTCCCAGCCAGCCGATCTCTTTCTTGAACGGTGGTTCCGCGGCGCTGTTGGTCCCGGCTTGGGTCCTGCTCGTTGTCGGGACCCACATGTCCTTGTTTCCTCCCGTCTGAGGCCTGGGCCTTGGATCTGGCTGCCTGGTCGTTGTTCCCTTGTCAGGAACATCATTCACCGCCTTTTCCGGATCGACGCTGACCGCTTTGTCGTCCGGCACGATCCGCGACCCTGCTTTGTTGGCATAGACCTGCGTGAATTCCGCCCCGAACAACAGAATCTGCGCCGAGTAGTATACCCAGACCAGCAGAATCACCAGCGATCCCGCCGCGCCGTAGGCCGAGCCTACGTCGCTCTTGCCAAGATAGACTCCAATGGCGAATTTCCCGATTGTGAAGAGCAGAGCCGTGAGCGCGCCGCCGATCCATACATCACTCCAGGCAATGCGCGCATCCGGCAGAACCTTGAACATCAAGGCGAACAACACCGTGATGACTGCCAGAGAGAAGATCGCGTTCAAAATCTGGAGAATAAATTCCGGCGCCGGCAACCATCCCCCGAACCATTTTCCGAAGGCCGCCAGACCGGCGCTCATGACGAGTGACACCAGCAGCAAAAATCCCGTTCCCAGCACTGCCATGAAGGAGAAGAACCGGTCCTGGATCACGCCCCAGATTCCGCGTTCCTTCGGCTCCACGCCCCAGATGCTGTTCAGCGAATCCTGCAGTTGTCCGAATAATCCCGATGCGCCGAACAGCAACGTGGCGAGGGCCACGACGGTGGCCAGAATGCCGGTGGTCGGTTGGTTCGCTCGCTGGATCATATCCTTGATCGCAGCCGCGCTTTGTTCGCCAAGCAGAGTTTCGAGTTGCTGGAGAATATACCCCTGGGCCGCTTCCTGGCCGAACACCAATCCGATCATGGCGATGATGATGACCAGCAGAGGCACGATGGAAAACACCGTGTAGTAGGCCAGCGCCGCGCCAAGCCGTGGAACCTTGTCCTTGCTCCACTGCGCAAAGGTCTGTTTCAACAAATCCCACATGGCCGCCGGAGATGACATTTTCGATCGCCGAGTTTCCATATCTCTTCCTCTCATACCGTGAAGCCGCCGGACCGATAGAAGCGGACTTTCCTATCTCATGCCATAGCGTTTTGCGTCTGATAACTAGGGCTTCCCCGAGCTACAGCAGTATCGAGGCCGTGATAGCTTGAACATACGAGAGGGTATTGCGCGATCAAACCGAAAGGAGCCGAGTATGGCAAGCAAAGCGGTCATGGCATCCGGAGTCGTGGAGATGTTGAAGGAAGATCACAATAAGGTAAAGGGACTCTTTGAGGAATTTGAATCCGCCGAAGGACGGGAGCGCGCTGAGATTGCCAAAACGGCGATCCAAGAGTTGGAGATTCATGCGGACCTCGAAGAGCGGCTGATCTATCCGGCGATCCGGCAGGAAATCGATGAAGAGGACATGATGAACGAGGCCGTCGAGGAACATCATCTCGTCCATGTCCTGATTGCCGAGCTGAAAAAACTCAAACCCAACGACGACAAGTTCAAGGCCAAGTTCAGCGTGTTGAGCGAGCTGGTCAAACATCACATCGAGGAAGAAGAAAACGAGATGTTGCCGCAGGCCGAGCAGAGCGACATCGATTGGGAAGCGTTGGAGGTCCGCGTGATCAAACGCAAAGAAGCCCTGATGGCGAAATCGACCGGTCGCGGGAAGAGCAACAGGCGTTCTACTTCACGATCCCGGTCTTCCAGGAAGTCTACCCGTTAACAAGTACGCAATGCGGCCGGTCCCGGCCGTTGACCAGCTCATGCCTGAAGAGGGCGGCGCCGACGCAGGAGAGCTTGTGGATGGAGACGTTAAGAATCCGTCCATCGGATCATGTTCTGCACCTAAGTAAGCCGCCGTCCACATGAAGTGCGACGGCGGCTTCTCCCGCAGTTTCAATCAGCGCTACTGAACGGTGATGGAGCCTTGCGTTCTGGCCGGGCCCAGTTTGTCCTCCGACGAAGGCCGCACCGAGTAGTTCACGGTACCGACCCGTGTGAAGCAGAGGCCTGCGGTTTCATTACTCGCCAATGTGGTGCTGTTGTCGACCCCCATGCCTAAGGCCTTCGAGAATCCATTGCGACAGGATACGTTATGCTCTAACGGACCGTCGATGGCAATGACGACTGGTTCCTGCCTCTGGTTGATCCAGCGGACTTCGTCACCTGCCCGCACGATCAACGAATCAGGTGTGATGGTATCTTTCACCACGATGTTTCTGACCATGCCAGTCTTGGTTCCCGTTTCCATTTCAGAGCGGGTGGTGGATGCCGTGGGTGAACTGGAACAGGCGGTCAGCGATAAAATCGCTAACGCGACCGCCGAATGCGCAATCGTCTTCATGGGAGCCTCCTCATTAAACAAGTAAGAATCCTGCCCTAAGACTTGCCGTCTCATCCGATAGTTTTACAGTACTGAGCGCCCTCACTCTGCCGTACTCGGGAAAGCCCCAGTATGCAACGCGGCCAGGTCTAGTTATTTAACGAGAGAGGGGATCGTCCATTGATCGGCGCGAATCCGGTTTTATGTTTCGGTTGTAGCAGGAGGTTCAAAATGTCCGAGCTGGACGGCCTTTTTGAACCTCCTACAGGCTATTCGAAACTATTGCCATACCTGAGAGCGCAGCGCCATATTTGACAATACCGAGTTGCCGCGGCCTGCGGGAAGAGCGATGCATCGTCAAATTTCATGCTTAAGATGTTGGTGGCTGTCCTGCTTCGTCGCCTTTTCCTTGCTGCTGAGCGGATGCGCGTTGACGTTCGGATATCGGCATGCCGATTGGTTGATTCGCTGGCAACTGGATCATTACCTGGACCTGAATACGGGCCAACGGCGCGACGTCATCCCCCGCGTGAAATCGATATTGCAGCGACATCGCATGGAAGCGCTTCCGCAGTACGAGCAATTCCTCAAAGACGTGCAGCAGCGCGTCAGCCGCGGACTCACTCGTGAGGATCTCGATTGGATTTATGCGTCGTACGAGCGGTTTCGAGCCGATTTATTCGAGCGCGCCGCGCCGGACGGAGGTGTTCTCCTGACGACCGTGACCGACAAGCAGATTCGAAGCTTCGAGAAGGTCCTGCGCAAGGAGGAGGAAAAGGCCGCGCGGCGACTTCAACGTCCGACCGCAACCAGGCTCGAAGAGCGGGCAAAAATAATACTTGCGCTGGCGGAAGACTGGATAGGTCCGCTGAGCGCCGAACAAACCGCACGTATTCGGGATTGGAGCCTGTCATTGCCCGACACGCAGCCCGCATGGTGGCAATACCGGCAGCAGCGTCATCGTGAATTACTGGCCTTGCTCCACCACCACGGACCACCCGATGAGGTGAGCCAGGCCTTGCGCGTGATGTTCGTCTTTCCCGAAAGAAGTGCCCCGCGTTCCTATCTCGACAAGGTGAAAGACCTGCGGGAGGGACTCACGACCATGGTATTGGGGATCGATCAATTGGCGACATTCAAGCAGCGTCGAAAAGCCGTGGCGACCGTTCAAAAGATGATCGATGACATTCATGGCTTGCAAACCGGATGATATCGATGAAGATCAAGTCGGGGGAAATGGGCATTCGGTGGAGGCTAGGACGCAGAGGACTCGCGCCGATAATAGAGATCCAGCCATGGGGCGGTCACCAGGTCGTTCATATGAAATATCTGCTCGGTTCTATACAGCATGGCGCCAAGAATTTTGATGAGGCGCTCTTCCCAGGCTGCCCAGGTTTTGGTGTGGTGATCCGATAGAGTCACCAATTGGTCCGGCTGCCAGGCCTCAGGCCGCAATCCGTAGCCGGCCATCAATCGATCGATTCCCGCTCTGTTATATCCGTACAGATAAGGAAACATGAGCAGGTTATTCCAGGCCATGGCTCGTGTCACCCACTCTTTCCGCCAGTCGCCGGGTCGTCTCAGAAGGCTGACCATCAATTTAAAGCAAACCCCGTTGGGAATGCGCAGGGCAAGGATGCCCCGAGGACGCAGGAGACCCATGATCCGGGCGAGCGTGGGATGGGGATCGGGAAGTTGATCGAACGTATTCCATATCGCCACGGCATCGCAAGACCGGGGAGCGAGTTCCACATCATCGACTGTACCTCGGTAGACCCGCAGCCCGCGGGCTCGACAAAATGCGCTGACGTCTTCTCCGGGGTCGACACCCAGGATATTCCATCCGCGCTCCTGACCTGCGAAGAGGAAACTTCCTGCAAAGCTTCCAAGCTCCACTACCATGGGGATGGAGGCGTGAGGCAATAATCGTTCAATGTTCCTGGCGCGTTGGCGTGAGTCGGGGAGCTGAAGATGGTGAATGGCCTGCAATCGCTGGGGAGCGTAGCGGTCGGCCGCATAATGCTTGGTGATCTGGTCATCAGCGGGCCGCGGGTAACGAAAGATCAGGCCGCAATGGTCACACTCCACGATATCCGTCAGATAGCCTTGGGAAAATTGCACGCGGTCGGCCAGAAGGGAGGAGGGAATCGTGCCGTCCGGGCCTCGGTTTAACCGCCGTGAGTGAAACGCGCGAAGAAACTCCTGCTGTTCCCGTAGCTCGCTTCCGCTGCACAACACATGATGGCTCTTTTCACCGCAGACCACGCAGGCGTCCGGCTGTCTTTCATGTTGCATAAGGCTTACATACCGTGCCTGTGAGACGGCTGAAGGATTCTTCGTTATTTAGAAACCGATGACTCCGAACAACCACAGCAACAATACAAGACTCAATGGCACGCCGAGCAGCCAGAGAAGGATAGGCATGACCCGTCTCCCTTTCGTGAGGTGATTAAGATCGGGGAGGAAAAGACAGCGGCAAAGTCTCCGGGTGCTTTTCCCCACCGATAGAGCGGACAATTCCGATTGGTCCGGCGGAAGTGTGCGCTACTACTCACAACATGCAACGGAGCATGGAACGGAGGTACTAGGAGTAGCCCTGGATCCATCGATCCCCTTGACTCAGAAGGAAGGGAGGCCTATCTTCTTCTAGTGGGAGGAGTTAACGCCCCGGGGGAATATTGACATGAAGGGGATCGAGCGCTGAGGATGGTGTGCATGACCGGCTCGTACCGGGAAGCCTGAAGTCCTCCCGAGATCTCCGCCGTATCTACCTCTCCTCGGTAGGTGCGTCCTCCTCCCACCTAATCGTCGCCTTGCCGGTTGCGCCTGTCCTTTCCGCCCTTCGTGAATCCATTCAAAGGCTTGACTCTCGCGTCCGTTCCCTGTACAGGACCGTAAGCTACGTATCGTTCTGTGTGACAGGTTTCAAGCCGTCCTTTGTGGATCGCTTGCTTGAGAGGTTGAATGACCATAAAGAAATTTCTTGCATCCGCTCCATCGAATGCATCCCAATCCTCCACTGAATCCGCCGTCTCTGAACCGACCGTTTCGCGAAGGAACATACCCGTTGGAAAGAAACCATCTTCCACGATCACGGCGGTGGAAATGGGCGCGCGCCAGCGGGAGATTTCCGTCTCCGAGTTTTTTACGAAGAACCGTCATCTTCTCGGGTTCGACAATCCCAGGAAGGCCTTGCTCACCTGTGTGAAAGAAGCCGTGGACAATGCCCTGGACGCCTGCGAAGAAGCGGGCATTCTCCCTGAGGTAACCGTAAAGCTTGAAACGGCGATGGAGGGACAGGCTCCGGTGGCATTGAGCCAGGCGACACGTTTTCGAATCACCGTCACCGACAATGGACCAGGCATTGTCCGGCAGCAAATACCGCGCATTTTTGCCAAGCTGCTGTATGGCTCGAAATTTCACCGCATGCGCATGAGCCGGGGGCAGCAAGGCATCGGAATTTCAGCCGCCGGCATGTACGGTCAGCTGACGACCGGCAAGCCGGTCAAGGTAATCTCCAGGACGGGCCCGCGCGCGGCGGCGCATTATTTTGAAGTACAGATCGACACGAAGAAAAATGAGCCGCTGGTGCACGAGAACAGACAAATCGACTGGCCGCAGCCACGCGGGACGGAAGTGGCGATCGAAGTGGAAGGGCGGTATCAAAAGGGTCGCACCTCGGTGGATGAATGGCTGGAACAGACATCGATCGCCAATCCGCATGTCCGGTTGGTCTACCACAGCCCGGAAGGGGAGACGAAGGAATATCCGCGCACCTATCATGAGTTGCCGCCCTCCCCGAAGGAAATCAAGCCGCATCCCTATGGGATCGAATTCGGCGCGTTGCTCAAGATGTTGCAGGATACGAAGAGCCATACCGTGGCGAGTTTCCTGGCGAGCGATTTTTGCCGTGTCTCGCCGGCCCTGGCCGATGATATGTGCAAAACAGCGAAGCTCTCGCCGCAGGCGAAGCCTCGCGGGGTGAAGCACCAGGCTGCGGAGATCCTCTACAAGACGATACAGGCGACCAAGATCATGGCGCCTCCGACGAACTGCATTTCGCCGATCGGCGAGAAAGCGATTCTTTCCGGCCTGTACAAACAGATCAAAGGCGAGTTCTATACGGCCGTGAGCCGTCCACCGGCCGTGTATCGCGGGAATCCCTTTATCATCGAAGCGGGTCTTGCGTTCGGGAAAGGGCCGGAAGAAGCGGCCAAACCGCAACGGGCCGCCGTGCCGTTGGCGGAGGGCGAGGGGCAGGATGATGATAGCGAGCAGGCGCGGGTGATTCGCTATGCCAACCGGGTGCCGTTGCTCTTTCAACAATCGGCCTGCGCGACCTTCAAGGCCGTACTCAACACCACATGGCGCAATTATGGCATGAGCCAATCACGCGGAGCGCTTCCGGCCGGACCGATGGTGATTTTCGTCCATATGGCCTCCGTATGGGTTCCATTCACGAGCGAGTCGAAGGAAGCCATCGCCGATTACGATGAAATCCAAAAGGAGATCACACTCGCGCTGCGCGAGGCGGGCCGCCGGCTGGGCATCTTCCTGCGGCGAAGGGAACGGGCCGCCAGTGAATTCCGGCGGCGGAATATTTTCGATCTCTATATCCAGGAAGTGGTGGAAGCCTGCAACCGGCTGAAGGGCGGCTCACTGCCCATGGAGAAACTGAAAGGGCAGCTGCACAAGATCGCCAGTTCACGGACGGGTGGTCTCAAGACCGACGAAGCCTTGGGCAAAACCGGCGGCGGCCCTGAAGGGTTGCCCCATTCCATCATCGTGACGCCGGAAGGAATCGAAGGTGAAACGGAGGTCGCACAGCAGACTTCCGTCGTTGCAGCTCCTTCCAACGAGTTTGTACAAGGCGAAGGCATCAAGCAAATGAAAGCGCCCGTGAAATCCATACGAGTCGAAGCAACCAGGATTGAAAACGGCAGGGGTACAGGCGCCACCGTTCAGAAGACGAAGGTCAGGCGCTCCAAGCCATCGATTGCAGGCGCGAGGGCCGGCAAAAAGGCCGCGCCTCGTATGAGAAGGACCCCCAAGGCCCGCACAAGGAAATAGGACCGACTATGGCTCAGAGGAAACCGAAGAAGAACGGGGCGGTGGAGAAAAAACTCATCGGCATGGCCGATGTGGTCATTTCGGCGGCGCAGCGCTCGCAAGATCCGACATTTGCGATTCCGATCCGGGCGCTCTCGAACGTGTCGTTCAACCCTCGCAGAGGATTGATCGAGATGGGCGACAAGAAGCAGGCCCGATCTTTTTTTAACGTCGGCATGGCTAAGAAGTTCATGCAGACCATGCTCGTCGCCGATGCGCTTTCCGAGCTTCAGCGCGCCGACCTGACCACCTCATTGAGGGAAATCTATTATCGGACGAAACATACGATCCAGGATTCGCATGAGAATACCTTTGATACGCAGGATGAGTCCGATCCGATCATCGAAGATCTGGAGGTCTCGCTGGTTGCCCTGCGGGAAGAACTGCATGTGCGGGCGGAAAACAGCGGCAGCATCGTGGGGCCCGTGGTGTTCGGCGATGACGGCGATCGGGTCGATTGCGCGAAGCTCGGCAAGGGCGGGTATTCCGTGCCTTCGATCGTCGAGCCGGAATATTTGGAGATTCGCCGCTGCACGGCAGACTTTCTGCTGTTGGTCGAAAAAGGCACCCAGTGGAACCGGCTGTCCGAAGACAAGTTCTGGCGGCGCTACAACTGCGTGCTGCTTACAGGGAACGGCCAGCCTCCGCGCGGTGTCCGCCGATTGGCTCGACGGCTTCACGAGGAGCATCGGTTACCGGTCTACGTGCTGGTCGATAACGATCCCTGGGGCTACTACATTTACTCGGTGGTAAAGCAGGGATCGATCAACCTGGCGTTTGAAAGCCAGCGCATGGCGATTCCCAAAGCCAAGTTCATCGGCCTCTCCAGCGCCGATCCGGAGCATTATGAGCTGCCTCGCAATGTGGGCATCAAATTGAACGAGAAGGACATCGTTCGCGCGAAGGAGCTGCTGAACTATCGATGGTTTCAAAAGCCGGCCTGGCAGGAGGAGATCAAGCGTATGCTGGCAAGCGGCCTCAAGTATGAGCTGGACGCGCTGGCGAACAAAGATTTCCAATACCTGACCAAGAAATTTCTGCCGCGGAAATTGAAGGAAAAAGATTGGTTGGATTAGCCCGGACTTGGGAACCGGCCTGATTTACAATCGACGCGCTGCCGAGGAGAATAGTCTGCGATTCCTATTTCGAGAGGCCGGAACATGAACATGTTGATGCTGGTATTTCGCTCGTCGCTCAAAGAACGAATCCATGTTCTGTTGGAGCAGTGCGATGTCCGCGCGTACACCGAAATGCCTGAGACGATCGGAGCGGGACAGACCGGACCGGCCGAAGGAGTCTCCTTTTATCCCGGCGTCAACAGTGTCATCATGGTTGCAATGGACGATGTCCATGCAGAACGGGTCGAGCAGGCCGTCAAGGACTGGTGTGCCGATGTGATTCAACGCCATGGTGGACAGAAGCCTTCGATCCGGGTATTCAGCTGGCCCTGCAGGCAGTTGATCTAGCAGGAGGGTGAATAAGCCCGCCGGCGTTATTCTCGCATCGCTCAGAGGCCAACGTACGGCGCATCGTACCATCCACTGTCTCCATGTGTTCAGAGGAGCCGAAATAGTGTTTTAACCGCTTGTTGATCGAAAGGAGGGCCCGTGGACCGGCATGGCTGGATGATTAGGCAACGGAGGAAGCCGACAGTCTGCATTTTGGGAGTATGCGCGTCGATGCTGATACTGCCGTGGGTCTGTGCGGCTCAGGCCCCCCCTCTTCCATCCGTGCAGCAAAGGCCGCCGGGACAGAATCCGCAGCCACAGGGAACCGTGCCTCTTCCGAATACCATTACGCAATCCTCATCCGTTTCTTCGACGGCCTCCGGGGCCAGCGCGCCGCAAAGCGTGACCGTTCCTTCCAGCCTGAGTAAGTCTTTCGGGACGATCGGCAGAGGACTACCGGGCATGACGGGGGGGCCTCCGCTCACGGCCCCGATGGGATCTCAGGATCCGTCGCCCGGCTTTATGCTGCCAACTACCATTCCACCGCTGTTCTGCGATCCGGCAGTGAACATTCCTTGTTAGGGAGCAGTTGCGGACAGATCTATTTCCCTGGAAGCGCATGGATTCGAGAGGAAGGGTCAGGAGGTGCGTCGCGACGAATCGGACGGTTCGACGCGGATGCTTCCCGTCGGTGTCATGGCGCCTTGGGGGTTGTTGACATCGAGCCAGACGTTGAAACGCATGGTGGTGGGTTTCGAAAAGCAGAGGCTGACGTACTGCATCGGAGCGATCGTGACTGTATCCTGCAGCACTCCGAGTTGGGAAAAACCTTTGCCGCAGGCGACCAGATCTAATCCCATGTCTCCCAGCATCCGCAGGCGGACCGGGTGTTGATTCAGATTTTGCCAGCGTATTTCATCGCCGATCTGCACGATCATGTGGCGCGGCGCGACCTCCGTCCGAATATTGAAATACCGGATCGTTCCCGTGAGGCTTGCGCCGGGTGTTGAACTGCAACCAACCTCTAAGCCGGCCGTGAGCAGGATGAAGAAGATCCAAACCACAGGAAGCATGCGCGATCCTACAAAAAGACAAAGGCCGATGCCTACTAGGATTGTTACCAGGTAACCCGAGGCAATGTGGTCCCTGTCAAGGCGAGCGAACGGCATTTCCTGAAACGAGCCCCTACCGTGTCTGCAGATGACCGTAATCGAAAATGCCGAGAGCATGTTTTGCCGGCGCCGCATGAGTATCGTGCAGAGGCCTACCGTTGAAGCTTGATTTCGCATCTCTTTATTCCTATCTTACGGCACCCGAAAGGAAGGTGATCTCATGACGCTGCTTTCATCGGTTCTGTCAAGAATGGTCTGCAGCGGGACGTTCCTGTTGATCTTTCTGTTGGCTGGGTTCTCTGCATCCGTGCAGGCGATAGAGATACGCGGAGAGGAATTTTCCCAGGGGAGTTCGATATCGGATAGTGAGAACGCTGCCCTACAGCAGACTCAGACGCCGGACATGCCGTCATTGCCGATGCTGTTCGCTGAAGGGTCCAATTCCTGCGAGATTGTGTCGTGCGGAATGGGGATCAAGCAGACCTGCCAGATTACCTGTCCGGCCGAGAAGACTCCCAAATGCAGCTGCGATTGCGAGAGGAATATCGGTCCGCTCTGTATGGATTACAAAGCCAACTGTCGCTGCGAATAGCGGTGAAAAGCTTAGCGGGCTGGTGACACGATATTTGGAGAGTCCCTGGAGACCAATGCTACACCGTGTGAGAGCACGAATAATCCGCCCACAGGATGTTCAAAATGGCGACCTTCTTACCCGCCCCCCTGAGCCTGCCGAGACAGGCTCTGATCCCATAGCGTACGTTGAGCCTCTGAACGACGCGAGAACGAAGCCGGCGCACTTTTTCAACATCCTGTTAGTCCTCATTCGAGGAAGTCGATTCACGTTCGCTCACCGTGAGGCTCTGACCCTTCACACGATATTTTTCTCCGGCCCATGCTCCTAGGTCGATGATCTGGCATTGTTCCGAACAAAATGGACGCCAGGGGTTGTCTTGCCAGGTCGTCGGCATGTGACATTCCGGGCAACGTGTCATGGAGAAATTCGAAGAGGACAAGGTGTTTACCTTCTGTCTGGTCGTTGTACGGAAGACTCTAACACTCTCGTGCCGAAGGCCGCAAATAACTCACCCGTGAGATAGGACGTACGTTCTCCGTCGCGCCAATGCTTGCGGCGCATGTAGTCATTGAGGAGGCGGCCGTCGGCGGTCCGATGGATGTGGGGTTGCGCCACATTCATCCGATAGCGCTCGATCGCGCCGGCCACGCGGCTGATAAAGACAATCGTACCGTCATCCCGTACCATCTCCACGATTCCCACATGCGTCAGAGGATCGTTAATGAGGCCATCGCCGTTGTAGTCCCAGGTATTGTCGAAGAAGACCAAATCGCCGGCTTGTACCACCGGGCCGCGATGGAGCCGTCCATGCGTGCGGAGGTGGTTGTAGATTAGACGCACCCCGTTTGCCTTACTGCGCGAGTTGCCCCCCTCATAGAGGTCGATGCCATGGGCCAGGTAGATGGCGCGTGCCACGCCGGCGCAATCATAGGCGATGCGGCGGCCCTGGCTTTCGATGGTTTTCGCGCCGACCAAACCGGCTGCCGTGCGAACGATGGCCTGCCTTCGGCCATCGGCTTGAGCTTTGCGGCAACAGTCAGGAAGCGGGGTGACGGCCGGGCGAAATCCTTGTGACGAGGGAGCGGCGCAGGCGGTGACTGTGGCGGCAAGGAAAAGGCTGCACAGCATGTGAAGTCGCGTCGACATACTAAGTAAAGTATAGCTGGTCTTCAGAGCCTCTTCCGCCGGGACGTGGGGGCGGCTTACAAGCCGGCGCTGGAGAAGACCTGCGTGATCAGCGCCTGGGCATCTTCCTGAATCAGACGGAGGTGGCTCGGGCCGTTGAAGCTTTCGGCGTATAATTTATAGACATCTTCTGTCCCGCTCGGGCGTGCGGCAAACCAGCCATTCGCCGTGGTGACCTTGAGCCCTCCGATGGGAGCCATATTCCCAGGCGCCTCAGTCAACATGGCGGTAATCGGTTCTCCGGCCAGTTCCCGGCTTTGCACTTGCTGCGGGGAGAATTTCTGCAGGACCGCTTTTTGCGCCCTCGTGGCCGGCGCGTCGATCCGTTCGTAGACCGGTTCGCCCAGACTGCCGGTCAACTCCCCGTAGAGCTGCGCCGGGTCCTTTCCGGTCACTGCGAGCATCTCCGCCGCGAGCAGATCCATAATGATGCCGTCCTTGTCGGTTACCCAGGTCGTCCCGTCACGGCGGAGGAACGCCGCGCCTGCGCTTTCTTCCCCGCCGAATCCCAGTGAACCATCGCGAAGGCCCGGTACGAACCACTTGAATCCGACCGGTACTTCGACCAGCAGGCGCCGGACGGCGCCGGCCACGCGATCGATCATACTGCTGCTGACTATGGTCTTGCCTATTCCAGCGGTCGTCTTCCATTGCGGGCGGTGGGTGAAGAGGTAGGAAATGGCGGCGGCGAGGTACTGGTTCGGATTCATCAAGCCGGCGCCGGGCGTCACGATGCCGTGGCGATCGCTGTCGGTATCGTTGCCGAAGGCGAGATCGAAGCGGTCTTTCAATCCAATCAATGAGGCCATGGCGTAAGGGGAAGAGCAGTCCATGCGGATTTTGCCGTCCCAATCGAGCGTCATGAAGCGAAAGGTCGGATCGACTCGATCGTTAACGATGTGAAGGTCAAGACCATAACGCTCCGCCAGCGGGCGCCAGTAGGCCACCGATGCGCCGCCCAACGGATCGACCCCCAGGCGAAGTTTCGCCGCCTTGATCCGTTCGAGATCCACCACGTTGACGAGGTCCGCCAGATAATGTCCGACGAAATCATGCCTGGCCGTGGAGGAGGCCTTCAGGGCCTGCTCGTAGGGCATCCGCTTCACGCCGGTCAATTTGGCCGTCAGAAGTTCGTTGGCTCGATTCTCAATCGCCTTTGTCACATCCGTATCGGCCGGGCCGCCGTGCGGCGGGTTATATTTGAAACCGCCGTCTTCAGGAGGATTGTGCGAAGGGGTGACAATGATCCCGTCGGCGAGGCCGGAAGTCCTGCCGCGGTTATAGGTGAGAATGGCATGAGAAATCACCGGCGTCGGAGTATAGCCATTGTCTTGATCGATACGGGTTTGAACTCGGTTCGCGGCCAATACTTCCAATGCCGTGCGTTGAGACGGTTCGGAAAGCGCGTGGGTATCCTTGCCGATGAAGAGGGGGCCGGTGGCGCCGGTTGCCTGCCGGTATTCGCAGATTGCCTGGGTAATGGCGAGGATGTGAGCCTCATTGAATGAGTGACGCAGAGATGAGCCGCGGTGGCCGCTGGTTCCGAAGCTCACTCGCTGCTGAGGATCGGAGGGGTCGGGCTGGATTGCGTAATATGCCTGTTCGAGTTTGGCGAGATCGACCAACTGTTCCGACTGTGCAGGTTTTCCCGCTCCTGGATGGAATGCCATGTTGTCACCTGATGCTGAATGATGAGTGATGAATCATGAGTTGCTCGTTCGGAATGGTGATTGATCGGTGAAGCGAGCGCTCAGTATATAGAGGTCGATAGGTAATGTCAGGAGACGGCTTCCTTGCGCCCTCCTTCGATCGGGTGTTAAGATCCGCGCACACAGAAGAGAGGGTGATTCATGCCGAACATTACATTGCTGCACTCGCCGACCTGCGGAGCCTGCCCATCGGCAAAGCGCCTCTGGAAGGAACTCAGGGTGAAGTATAGCTTTACCTATCGAGAGGTCGATATTACCACCACGGATGGTCAGGAATTGGCCAATCGGCATTCAGTCCGGGCGGTGCCCGCGACGATTATCGATGGGCGGTTGACCTTCGTGGGTGTGCCACCTCGCCAGAGCGCTGAGAAGGCGTTGCAGTTGAAGATGCGGCCACAGAACACATAAAAGGATCGAAGACCTATGATGGCTCCAGACGAAGATGAATTCGAACTGCCCGAGCTTCCCGTCATCGACAAGGGACCTCCGCCCGACTGCGGCACCTGCGGGGAACCGATGGCCTTCATCGACGGAGATTGGGCCTGCGTCGATTGCAATGGAGAACTATTGGGTCCGGAAACGGGCTAATCGCGACCATGTGGAATCAGGAATGATCCATGAAGATGATTTTCTGTCGGTCCTGCGACAGGTCTCATTGATCACGGTCCATCCGGTTTAAATGCTTCGCCTCGTCACCGGCCCATTCCAGCCGACCCTCGAATCCGCACTCGTCCGAGATCTCCTGATACTGAAGACGCAAGATCCTCAGGCCGCGTTGGCGCTCATCGTGCCATCCGATCAATTGCGCCGTTATCTCAAAAGCCTGCTTGTCTTGAAACATGGCCTCGCCCTGCTCAATGTGCACATTCTTTCGTTCCATCAATTGGCATTGCATCTCGATCGCGAGCGCCATAGTTCTGGAGAGACACATGACAGAAACGGGAGGGTTGAACTCGTCACCGATGTCTTCTTCGAGCACCTGCTTCAGCATCTCGGGCAACGCAATGTTCCGTACACGGAGGCGCTCAGGCTGTCGCATCTGCCGCCCGGCGCCTGGGCGGCCTTGTGGGCCAGTCTTCGTGACTTGAAAGATGCTTCCGTGGATTCTGCCGTGGCTTTGCGCGCGGTGGAAGAGGGACAGTTTCTACCGGAGGATCATGACAAGCTCAAGGGATTGTTTACTTTATATGCCGCGCTGAAAAACGGCAGCGCCGCGCTCGACGTAGGATCGCCTGATGACCTGGCTGCATTCGTCACGAAGCATGTCGCGGCTTCGCCGTTCCTTCAAGGCCTGACGCGCCTCTGCTATTACGGATCTTATGACCTGACGCAGACCCAGCTGACCCTCCTTGAAACCCTCAGTGCGTCCTTTGAGGTCGCGGTCTATTTCCCGGTCAATGAACAGCCGGTCTATGGATTTGCGCGGCGGTTTTTGGAACGCCATCTCTATCCGATGGCCGAGGGTTCCAGGAATAATCTGTCCGCCTCATCGAAGGATGACCTTTTGGATCGGCAGCCCAAACTGCACGTATCGGTCGAGGTAAGCAACTGCGCCGGGATGGTAGACGAGCTGGCGCTTGTCTGTAAGCAAATCCTGTCGTTAGTGGAAACCAACGGCTATCGATTCGACGAAATCGGAGTGGCTGGGCGAACCCTCGTGCCCTATCAAACTGATCTCAAGCGAACGTTCGACCAGCATCGAATTCCATTCGTATCCAGCGCGACCTTGCCGCTGCTGCAAGAGCCGGCTGTCAAGACCCTGTTCCACCTCGCTCAACTGAAGGTGAGCGGGCTGTACCGGCCTGCCATGATGGAAGTCGTGACATCGCCTTGGAGTCGTCGCATGACGATCAAGGAAGGCGGTCCCGATCTGCGTCCCGACCTTTGGCGTCCAGCCGTGGAGGCGTTAGGTATTCATCGCGGGGAAGACGAGTGGCGCCGGTTGGCGCAGTTCGGAAATCCGGACATTCTGGGAGAACAGGATGAGGAACAGCGCACCGGCAGCATCGGTCCTTTGCCGATCGATGCTGCGCAGCTCAGACTGCTTTGGGGCCGTATCTCGGAGGTGATCGATGATGTGAAACGCCTTCCCGAGCAAGGCGGCTATGGCGACCTGACGAATGCCTTTCTGTCCCTGGCTGAGAAACATTTGACCGTCCTCACGAAAGCCTCGCAGCCAATCGACCCGGCGTCCCAATGGGAAATTGCCGGCGATCTGAGCGAAGCGTTGTCCGGGGTTTTCACGCAGCTGCGCGAGTTGGATCGACTCGGCATGGATGTCACATGGGAGGAATGGACCGACACCTTGATGCAGGTGCTGGAGCGAACGACCTATGCCATAGCGCCGCCGTCCCATCGAGGGGTACAGGTGTTGGATGCCATGGCGGCGCGAGGACTGGGATTCCGCGCCCTCTTTATCATAGGGATGAACGAAAAGCTGTTTCCACGTTTTATCCATGAAGACGGGTTCCTTCGCGATCGGCACCGGCTGATCCTCAGTGAAACGTTAGGCTACAAAATCGATCAAAAGCTTCAGGGCTACGGAGAGGAGACGTTGTTATTCGAACTGCTGCGGTCATCCGCCAGCGAACGCTTGTACCTGTCCTATCAACGGGCGGATGCAGCGGGCCGTCCTTTGGCTCCATCGACCTATCTGGATCAGTTCGATGGCCTCTCAGCCGCATCGGCTACGCAGGCGGTATTCGCCTTGCCACGTCGCTGGCAGGATCGCGCCGGCCTCGCGCTCTTTGTGCCGCCGCTGCTGACACGCGAGGAACTGACCGTCAGTACGGTGCTGCAGGGGCGGGACGTGTCCACGCTCTTGGAGAGGTTCGGGCGGGATGGTCTTTTATTTTCCCATGGACTGGAGGCGCAAGCCGCGATCGAAAGTGATGAACCTGCGCTGAGCGCTTACGATGGCATGCTCGCCGGTTCGACCAGTCACTGGGCAAAGGTCAGTCGTGAGGGGTTTTCGCCGACTGCGCTCGAAAACTATGCGCGCTGTCCGTTTCGATACTTTGCCGGACAGGTCCTCGGCCTGCAGCCTATGCGCGAGATTCCATCCATGGAACTCTCGCCCTCCGCGATGGGGCAGCTATGCCATGACGCTTTGCGCCTTGCTTATCCTGCATTGGTCCGGCGGGGCTGGCCGACGACGATGCTTTCCGAGGAAGTCGTCATGGAGGAATCGCAGCGTGCAGTCGCACAGGCCTTTGATGCCTATGAGAGGATTCATGGAGCCGGTTATGCCTTGACCTGGCAGCTGGCGCAGGAGCGAGTCGAGCTGTTGGTGAGAGCCGCGATCGCGTCGGATCGAGAAGAGGCCTTGGCCTCAGGATTCATTCCGATTGGATTTGAGATCGATGCGAGAGGGTCCTTGCCGGATCGGGCCGGCCGTGATCCGGTTCTTCTTCGCGGGCGCTGGGATCGTGTCGACCGGCAGGCGGCCTCTGGCGCCCTCCGCGTGATTGACTATAAGTATCGAGCCGGCGACCGGATCGAAGCAAAGGATCGAAGTCTCCTGCAAGCTGCCTTGCGGGGCGTACGGCTGCAGCCGGCGCTCTACACATTGATGGCCGCCGGCTTGACGCCCGGTGACCCGCAGGGCGCTCTTCCCGAACAGGTCGATTTTCTCTATCTGTTGCCGGAAGGGACTCCGGCTGTTGAACGCGTCTCCTTCGCAGCATCAACTTGGCAAGGCCCTTCCGGTCCGATGTTGGCCAAAACGCTGCATGACCTTCTCGACGGCCTGCGCGCCGGCCGCCATTTTATTCTGCCGGATACCTATTGCGATCACTGCGAATTTTCGACTGCCTGCCGCCGGGCCCATCGGCTCAGCTGGTGGCGAGCCTATCGTTCATCCCAGACCAGAGGGCTGCGCGAATTGCGAATGGTCAAGGTGGCTTGTGACTGAATCGGTCCACATACCGGATCAGGCGGCCCGAATGGCGGCTGCGACAACCTTTGATCGTAATGTGGTGGTCATCGCGGGAGCTGGAACCGGCAAAACGACCCTGTTGGTAAATCGGTTGCTGTATCTGCTCATGCGTCGCTCCGACCCGCTCGAATTGTCACGCATGGTCGCGTTGACCTTCACGAACAAGGCCGCTACGGAAATGAAGCTTCGCCTGCGGGAACGATTGCGCCTGCTGGTGACAGCGGAAGGTCGCGACAGTTCAGCAGGCGGCAGCGCAATGGGTTCCCTCGCCGACCTTCGCATGAGATACGGCTGGACGACCGATGACATCGTGAAAAGGGCCGATGCGGCCCTGCGCGATCTGGAGAAGGCGCAAATTGGAACACTCCATAGCTTCGCGGCCCATCTGCTGCGTCTTTATCCGATCGAAGCCGGCATCACGCCGACCTTTCGGACGGATGAAGACGGGTCGCGCTTCGAGGAACATTTCAACGGCGAGTGGAATCTTTGGCTGGAACGTGAGCTGGAGCCCGCAGGTAAGGACCATGAGCGTTGGCGAATATTATTGGATGCCTTCAGCCTGGATGAATTGCGCGAGTTGGCTTATAGCCTGCACAGCGATTTGATCGACCTTGACGAACTTGCGGCACAAATAGGAGACAGGGTCCTTGGTCCAGGACTTCGAGACTGGTTCGTTCACCGACTTGCGAAAGCCGAAGAGCTGCTGGCGCGCTATGACCGCCCGAAGGCGAGGAAAATCGAGCAGGTGCTCGCCGCGATCGCCGGCCTATGCAGGCTGCTGCTGGCTCAGGGCTTGAGCGGGTTACGGGCTATCCCCATCGAGTCCCGGGAACTCCTGGGGAAGGATCTCGGCGCGCCCGCCGGTTGGACGGAAGAGGACTTGGCGGAAGCGGAAGCCTTGCATCGGATCGCGAAGCGACTGCTCAAGGTCGATCATGAGCTGTTGCAACAGCTCATGGCCGTTCTCTCGCCGTTCGTACGGCTGGTGCGTGAGTCGTTTCTCGACTCCGGTTGGCTCGCGTTCGACGGCTTGCTGGGCAAGGCGCGCACTCTCCTCCGCGATTATCCCGCGATCCGCGAGCAATTGAAGAAAGACTATCGCGCGTTGCTCGTCGATGAGTTTCAGGATACCGACCCGGTGCAGTACGAGATCGTGCTGTACCTCGCCGAACGGTCCGGACAACAGGCCTCTTCGTGGCGAGATATCGAACTTGAGGCAGGGAAGCTGTTTATCGTCGGGGATCCCAAGCAATCGATCTACGCGTTTCGGCGCGCCGATATCGAAGCGTTCGATCATGTCGTCGATCGAATGGAGCAGAGCGGCGCCTTACGTTGCGAGCTGGCGACGAATTTCCGAAGCCATGCGCAGGTGCTCGACGTGGTGAACGGCGTCTTCAATGCGCTTCTGGTGCCACAACCAGCTGTGCAGCCGCCGAATGTACCGCTCATGGTTCAACCCAACCGCGCAAGCCAATTCCCCGATCCCGGCGTCGAACTCCGATTGGTGAGCTCGGAGGAAGAGGATGGGTTGGACTCCGCCGCCGCGACGAGAGTGGAGGCTGAACAGATCGCGCTGCTCATCGGCCGCTTGCTGCGGCCGGAAGGCGAAGGCGCTCTCCCGACCGGATCTGAACAGGCCTTGCGTCCCGGGCACATCGCGCTGCTTTTTCGTAAATTGACCCAGGCCGAGCAGTATCTGGAGGCCCTCCGCCGGCACCATATCGCCTATATCATCGACGGTGAAAAGCATTTTTATCGCCGGCAGGAAGTCATCGATCTAGTCAACATCCTGCGCTGCGTCGATAATCCACATGACCGCATTGCCTTGGTCGGTCTGCTTCGATCCGCCGTGGGAGGCCTGCCGGACTCCGTTCTGGTGAACTTGCAGGAAATGCAAGCTCTGGACTATCGACGCGCCGATCGGCTGGTCGCCTGGGCCAGCCCGCACGCCGAGTCTCTCAAGGGGCTGTATGCTGTACTTTCACAGTTACATGCAGAGGCTCCCCGTTGCCCCCTGCCTGAAGCGGTCGATCTCATCTTTCGACAGCTGCCGGTGCTCGAACTGGCGGCCGCCTCACTGCACGGAGAGCAGGCGGTCGCCAATCTGTTCAAGGTCCGTCACATGGCGGCGGACCTGGCGGACCGTCCTGGCCTGACATTGAATGGATTCGTCGAACTGATGCTGACGCGACTGACGGAGCAACCGGAGGAGGCGGAAAGCGTCCTGGCCGAGGACACCGTCGATGCCGTGCGCGTCCTGACCATCCATAAGGCCAAGGGCTTGGAGTTTCCGCTGGTGATTCTGGCAGGATTGCATCACGGAGAGGGGGCCGGCCGCGGTCCCGCGCGCCCGCTTATCTGGCACGATTGGTCGACCGGTGTGCAGGGACTCGACTTGGGCGATCGTTGCAGCTTGGGAGCGGTGCTGGCAGCGGAGAAAGCGCGCAGCCGCGAGCAGGCGGAACGACGGCGGTTGTTCTATGTCGGGATGACGCGCGCGCGTGAATGTCTGGTCCTATCCGGAGCCCTGCCGCGGCGACGAGTACGCGGCACGCTTCTGGAGTTGCTGGAACAGGCAGCGGGAACGACGCTTGGACGACTCGACCAGCCGGACATTCGGCTTGGTCCCGTCGGCTTACGCCAGACGATTCTCCAAGGTGAAGATCGTCCGCCCTTCAGGCCACGCGAGACCCCGACCATGCTGGAAGCCGCTGTGATGGAAGAATCACTGGCGGTTCGCTGGGCGCAGCGGGACCAGGAATGGGATGTTCAGCGGTCGTTGCCGCTGCTCCTATCGCCATCGGAGTTTGTTTCGGCCGTTGCACCGGTTGTTCAACGTGAACCGGTCCGGCCAAGTCGCTCGGACCTTGGGAAGGCGGTGGGAACGACGGCCCACCGCGTATTGCAATACTGGGATTTCGACGCCGATGGGGACAGGCAATTGGCGCGCATCAACCGAGTCTCCTTGGCATGTGGCGAGGAGGATGAAGCGACGCAAGAAGCCATGATCGAAGAAGTACGGGATCTCCTCCGGACTTTTATGCAATCTCCCGTTTATGACCGGCTGCGCCGGGCCACGGTGATCGGCCGCGAGGTTCCCTTTTTCATGCCCTGGAATGGAGGCCGGCAAATCATGGAGGGAGTCATCGATCTTCTCTATCGAAACGGCGGAGATCTCTGGATTGCCGACTACAAGACGGATATGATCCCGCTCGATCAGGTCGAGGCGAGGGCGGAAATGTACCGGGAACAGGCACGTCTCTATCAGGAAGCGGTCATGCAATCGCTGGGCAGGCCGGTGGCGGGCTTTGAGTTCATCTTCGTGCGCCACGGCGTGGCGGTCATCTTGTGAACCAAAGGAGGGCGGGATGAAATCTCTCATATGCGCCGCAGTGGTAACGATGCTGCTGGTCGGTTGTGCCGGTCGGCAAAAGACCGAGGTACGGACGCTCCGTGCGCCGGCCGGGACCAGTGCCGTGGTGAGTCAACAGTTGGAAGAGGGTAATCAGCTGTTCAAGCAACAGAATTGGTCTGGTGCCAGACAAGTCTATCTGGCGACCATACAGGCCGAGCCGACACTCGCCGAAGCCCATTACAACCTGGCTTTGACGCTGGAACGATTGAAGGAGAAAGCCGAAGCGAGGAAGCACTACGTCGAAGCGGCCAACCTAGCACCCGGGAACAGGGTGATTTGGGATGCCCCGCCGTTGCGGGAATATGGCAATGGGACCGATTTCGACAAGAAATCATTCATGGATGCCAAGCCCCAATAGCGGCAGAGTCCATGCGGGGTTTGCGCTCAGCGCAGGGCGGCAGGCCCCGATTCCGTCGAGACCGGATGCCTGCGCTGGTACGCCATCGCCAACATGACCGCTCCCACCACCACCATGGGAACGCTGAGCAGTTGCCCGATCGAAATGGTGCCGAAGATGAACCCGATCTGGGCATCCGGTTCGCGAAAGAATTCCACCACAATCCGGCAGAGACCATAGCCCACGAGGAAGGCGCCGAATATGGCGCCCTTCGGCGGGAAGCGCCGGCTGATCAACCACAATACCGTGAACAGCAGGAGTCCTTCCAGCGAGGCCTCATAGAGCTGAGACGGATGCCGGCAGGCCGGGCCGCCCGCCGGAAAGACCATGCACCAGTCCACGTCGGTAGGGCGTCCGTAGAGCTCGCCATTGATGAAATTACCGATTCGCCCCAGTCCCAGACCAACCGGGGTCACACCGGCGGCGAGATCGGCAATAGTGAGCACTGAAATGCCTTGGCGCTTTGCGAAGAGGACCAGCGCCACGATAGTGCCGATCAGCCCGCCATGGAATGACATGCCCCCTTCCCAGACGGCGAAGATCTTGAGTGGGTTTTCCACATAGTAGGACAGGTTGTAGAAGAGGACATAGCCGATCCGGCCGCCGGCGAAGACTCCGACCGCCGCATAGACGATCATGTCATAGACCTGGTCCTTGTTCATCGGCAGCTTCTGCGCCTTGGCCCTTGCCGAGATAATGAAATAGGCGAGGGCGAGGCCGATGAGATACATCAGACCGTACCACCTGAACTGCAACGGACCCAATCGCAGGAAGACCGGGTCGATATCTGGATAGGGTATAGCGCGATGCCACGACAACATAGGAGGACTCCACATAGTTGCGCGATCTTATGTGAGCGTCATCGGCTTTGCAAGGCGAGCCGCAAGCCGGCTCTGGGCAACCGTCTGAAGCTGACTCCATGGTTTCTCCCTACGAAGACCTGTCGCTTTTCTGAAACGGTTGTCTCCTTCCGTTGTTCAAAAAACAGCACCGTTTATAAGATTTTTCTAACCTATGGTTCATCGATGGAAGAAACGTTCGGCCAATCGGCATCTCCATCTGTGGCATGTTTGATGCTGTAGTAATAGATAGCTCTCGCCGGAGCCGGTTCATAAACCTTGTAGGTTTTTAAAAAGGGGGAATTCCAATGTCTACCAAAGCGCGTGAAGCAGCGAAACTAGCAGCCATGATCGGTGGTGGTGCGGTCGTCGGCGCTGCGCTCGGATTGCTCTTTGCGCCGAAACCGGGTGTCGATACGAGACGCGAAGTCGCACGTTACGCGCGCAAGGCTCAGGTACAGGCAACTCGCTTCAGTCGGTCGGTGAAGAGCGGTGTGTCCACGGCGGTGGAGCGTGGCAGGGCATGGGCCAAGAAGGACGATCATAAGGAAGCCGCATAATCTGTCCGGCCTGCTCGATGTAGCCCGGATAGAACGGCACGCACAGGGACTGCCTCGCAAGGGGCAGACCCTGTCCGTGTCAAGGAGCCTCGCATCGGAGCGGCTTGACCACCCGGAACCCCGATGTTAGATTTCGCCCCGACGATTTCCCAGCCGGAGTGGCGAAATTGGCAGACGCAAGGGACTTAAAATCCCTCGGGCTCACAAGGCCCATACCGGTTCGATCCCGGTCTCCGGCACCACTTTTCAATAGTTTACATATCTAGACTTCAAGCCCATTCTCTCTTAATAGTGCCGTGGTTGTCAGTGTGGTTGTAGTTCGAGACACCTTTTCGTCTTTCCCACCAAAGTTTGTCACACTCACGAGATTCACAGCCTCATGTAACAGACTCCGAACGAGATGCACATAGCGCATCGTCGTCTGCAGGGTCAAATGTCCTAAGAGCTTTGAGACCGTCACGATGTCGCGTCCTGGCGAAGCAGTCGAGAGGCGAACGTATGCCTAAGGGAGTGCCAGGAAGCGTCTGAGATACTCGCCCGAATCAGCCTATCGGTGAAGCGATCGATGATCGGGTAGGGAGCTTGTGGCTTGAGAGGGTCGAGGGCATCAGGAAAGACCCACGGCGAGGCGCAGAACTGCTCCCGCAGCAATTGCATCACATTCTCGCTGATCGGTATACGGCGCGTCTTATTGCCCTTGGGAAGAGGAATTGAAATAGTCCGGGCGGTTTCATGTCTCGACGCTCAAGTCGAACCCATCGCTCATGAGCCGTCTCCGCATTTATTTCACGCCTATCCTCTCTCTGAAGCTCTCCGAGATTACCCGGCATGTCGTCGTAGGCTGGTCACCATAACGCGTTGCGCAGCCGCATTCAGGCCATTGGCTCGGTGAAGACCTTGCGAGTCATCTATAACAAGGCCATGGAATGGGAGCTCTACGAAGGGAAGAATCCGGCCTCTGGCGTCAAAGGGCTGCGCATGAACAGCCGATTGCGCTTTGTCCAGCCGGGAGATGAGATGAAGCAGCTCCTAGAGTCCCTTCTCCAGGAACCGGATGTCGAGCAAGCCTTCTTTCTCACCCGCCTCCTCTGTGGCTGTCGCTCGGGAGAAGATTGCAACATGCATTGGGGGATCTGGATTGCACGCGCAATCTCTGGCA